>JAGQJZ010000058.1 GCA_020430445.1 Nitrospina sp. | reverse complement strand
CGCTTTGCGCAGGTACGGCACGGCAGGCGTGCCGAGGTTGACAATATTTTCCCGCACCTTTTTGAAGACGAACGAATCGCGATCGTCGAGCAGGCGGATCAGGGAATCGATTTCCTTCAACTCTGGAGAAGACATGAGCAGTTCCCTGACAGGGTTAAGGGGGCCTCGGTGGTCCGGCAATTTGCCGCGGTCCGGAAGAAACGAAGGGCTGCGGCCGCCCGGCGCCACTTTTAGAGGTCGCCTGTGGTTTAAAGAAATTGAATTGCTTTTAAACGGGGAGGGGGATTTCATGAAATCCCCCTCCCGCGGATAAACCGTTTCGATCAAAGGTCCGGCTGCGGGGTCATGCGCAGGTACGGCTTGACCTCCTTGAACCCTTTCGGGAATTTCGACGGAATGTCTTCCGTCTTGATGGCCGGTACCACCACGCAGTCCTCGCCGTGTTTCCAGTCCGCCGGGGTCGCCACCTGATAGTTGGCGGTCAACTGCAGGGAGTCGATGACTCGGAGCAGTTCGTCAAAGTTGCGGCCCGTGGAAGCGGGGTAGGTCAGCGTCAGTTTGACTTTTTTGTCGGGTCCGACGATGAACACCGAGCGCACGGTCATGTTGTCCAGGGCGTTCGGGTGGATCATGTCGTACATCTGGGCGACCTTGCGTTCCGGGTCCGCGATGATGGGATAGTCGACCGAGCAGGCCTGGGTTTCGTTGATGTCGCCGATCCAGCCCTTGTGGTCTTCCACGCCGTCGACGCTGAGGGCGATCACTTTCACGTTGCGTTTGGCGAACTCACCTTTCAATTTGGCCACGCGGCCCAGTTCCGTGGTGCAGACGGGGGTGTAATCTTTCGGATGCGAAAACAGAACGCCCCAGCCGTCCCCAAGCCATTCATGGAAATGGATCGTGCCTTCAGTGGTTTCGGCGGTAAAATCCGGTGCCGTATCGCCTAATCGAATAGCCATTGGATGTTTCCTTTCCTCTTTATAATATAAGGTGCAATGTTATTCTGGAATGTCCCGGAAACTTCCCCCCGGGGCGGGATGTGATATTTTATGGGGGTATTATATCACATGAATTTTCAGGGAAATTCGGGAGACGCCCTGCGGTGTGAAATTTACCGCCGGGCTCGAGTTTCTCTGTCCCGAAAGGAGTGCCCCATGCCACCTGCCGAAGACAAAGCCAGGCTCGAGGAGACCTTGATATTCATCCAGACCATCTGGATCCTGTTTCTGGCAGCCCTGTACCTGACCTGTTTTTATGATGAGTACCGGTTCCCGGGGCAAAAAACCACTCCGGAAGAGGGTGAGGAAGTGTTGTGGCTGGTGCAGAACGTCCTGTTCTTCGGCATGATGGGCCTGGGGTTCCTGGCGGATGTTGTGCAGATGCGGATCGACCGCGCCAAGGCGTTCATCTTCCTGGCGGCGTCCCTGATCCTGGGAGGCATGGCATCCATGGTCGGGGCGTTGCAATTCAGGGTGGTTCGAAGGGCGGCCGGGTTTTTTGGATTCGAGTTCTAGGGGAAGGAAACGGTGAATGTCATATTGACGCGGAGCGAATCCGCGTGCTAATTTACTGCCATTAAAATTCTAATGCGGGGCGTTAGCTCAATTGGTAGAGCAACTGACTCTTAATCAGTAGGTTCGGGGTTCGATCCCCTGACGCCTCACTTTTTCGGCAGGGGGCGGCGAGTGATTGCCGTCCCCTGTTTTTTTGCAAGACCTTTTGCCGCGATCAGTTTAAAAAGGGCCAGTCGATTGAGCGCCCTTGGAAAATAAGTTGTTAAAAACATAAGGTGTGTTTTCTTTTGTCAGCAACCGGTTCAGGGATGGCATTGGAACGGGTTCAGACTTTTCATACCCAATAACGGAAATATGGACATGAAAAAAAATCTCAGTAAAAGCCGTTTCTCCGGCTGGGCTGCCCTGGTTCTGGCGGTGGTCTGGGCCGTGATTATTGTTTCACCCCGGAATCTGCCCGCTCAGGATATTGATGACGTGATCCAGGGGTTGGATCAGGATTTCAGCTTGGGAAGCAACAAGGATGAGTTGAAACGTTCCAATATCGAAACCGCAAACGAACAGAACCGTGAAGATATCAAAATTCAGGAAGACCTTCGGCTTAAAGAAGAATCGGAAGAAAATGGAGAAACAAGCCCGACTTCTTTAACCGTGTCCGGTACTATGGACTGTTCCGCGACCGGCGGCAGCGTTGTTGTGATGGTGAATGGATCCACCGTATGCTCAGCCAGCAGTACCTCCGTCCTGAACCAGCCCTTCAGTTTTACCAAAACCGCTGGCAGCACCTTCACTGTAACAGGCAGTTGCACGACAACGACGTTCTGTTCCTGGGATTTTACCGGCAACGTCAATCCCGATAACGCGCTGTGCGATATCGTGGGCGCCACCGTCAGCGGGCCGCCGTTCACGGGACCTCTCGGCGCGGCCATCTGTACCGTGCAGTGATTGGCTGACGAACGCCCGCTTTAATTTTTTACGGTTCACCGGCTTCTTTCCTCTCCCTCCGGTCCGGCATGTATTCCAGCCTCAATGGCCCGCAGGGGGAGGGACGCCCGTGTTTTCTCCTCCAGCCTGCCTTTTCGTCTGCTTCCTGTTGCCATCAATCGCTTGTCTTGCAGGCCTTGATGGAGACTTCCTCTGCGTGGAGGAAGTTGCCTCTGTGTGGGGTGTTTTGTGTTTTTTCAGCAGTTAAAAAAAACGCCTGACCGTAGTTCCCGCCTAACTGAATTCTTTATTTATAAAAATAAACTTTAAACCGGCTGCTAACCCTTTATTGGGGAATTCCGCATTCAATACTCACCCGGGGAATTTATTGTGTGCGTGAATTCACTGTCAAGGCCGGAAGAACGTTCTCTGGAAACAGGTTGTGGATATCCCGAACTCGTTGGTCCGACAAAAAATATAACTCGCAGGCGTTCATCTTCGGCCGGTTGTTCCTGGGAAGTCAAACCGAAACAAAAAATCAATTTTGGAGAAGGTTATGTCACTAAAAAGTTTGTCGCTTACCATTGCACTGGGCATGATGCTGGCGTCTCCCGCGCCGCAGGCCCTGGCCTTCAACGGCGGGACGCAGCCCCAGAATGAATCGCCTGATTTCTGGTTCCGGCAGGGCGCCGACGCGGTTGAGGACGCCAAAAATCTCCAGAGACTGATCCGCAACGCGAAGAACGTCATCCTGTTCGTGGGGGATGGAATGGGGGTTTCCACGGTCACGGCCGCCCGGATTCTTGAGGGTCAGCAGCACGGTCAATCCGGTGAGGAAAACAATTTGAGCTTTGAACTTTTCCCTCATGTCGCGCTGTCCAAGGTTTACAACACCAATCAGCAGACCCCGGATTCGGCTGGAACGATGACGGCCATGATAACCGGCGTCAAAACCAAAGCAGGTGTGATTTCCGTCAATCAGAATACGGTTCGCGGCGATTGTGATTCCGCGGACGGCAATGAGTTGAAGACCCTTCTTGAAATGGCGGAGGAACGCGGGAAATCCACCGGCGTCGTGACCACGGCGCGTCTGACGCACGCCACGCCTGCGGCCACTTACGCCCATGTTCCAGAACGGAACTGGGAAAACGACAGTCATATCCCTTTGGGCGCGGATGACTCCAAGCTCACCTGCCATGACATTGCACGGCAGTTGGTCGAGTTCCCCCTCGGGGATGGGATTGAGGTTGCCATGGGCGGCGGCCGCCGGGAATTTCTTCCCAACACGTTCAACGACCCGGAGGATGTCGGCCAGACCGGTTCGCGCACCGATGGCCGCAATCTGGCGGATGAGTGGCAGGCCAGCTACCCGGCTTCTTCTTTCATCTGGAACCAGACTCAGTTTGACGCGGTGAATCCGGCAACCACGGACCACCTGCTGGGGTTGTTCGAACGGTCTCACATGGAATACGAGTTCGACCGCTCCGGAGATGCCGGTGGCGAGCCGTCGCTTTCGCAGATGACCGGGAAAGCCCTGCAAATTCTCCAGAAAAACCGCCGGGGGTTTTTCCTGCATGTGGAAAGCGGCCGGATCGATCACGGTCACCATGCGGGCAACGCTTATCGTGCCCTGACCGATGCTATTGAATTTTCCAATGCCGTTCAAACCGCGGTGGAAAACACCGATCCCAAAACCACCCTGATCCTGGTCACGGCGGACCACAGCCATGTGTTCGCCATCGCCGGTTATCCGACCCGTGGCAATTCGATCCTGGGCAAAGTGGTGACCAACGACAGCACCGGAGTTCCGGAGGGCGATTTCTCCCGCGACAGCCTGGGGCTGCCCTACACCACCCTGGGGTACACCAACGGTCCGGGTTACACCGGGGCTTCCGTTGAACAGCCGGAAGGTCACAAAGTCTATCCGCATTTCGGCACCGGTTATACCGGTATCACCGCGGGCCGCCCCGACCTCGAAACGGTGGACACCGCTGATTCCTCTTTCATGCAGGAGGCCACCGTTCCCCTGGGGAGTGAAACCCATGCGGCGGAGGATGTGGCGATCTACGCCAAAGGACCCAAGGCATACCTGTTGCGCGGGGTTCAGGAACAGAACGTTATCTACCACATCATGCGTCAGGCCTTCGGTTGGAGGGTCGGGGGCATTGGTCAGGATGAATGACAGGGCTTTTCTCCCGGGCGTTTGGTGCCCCGGGAAACGGTCCGTCTCATAGTGTGTTGGGCAGGATGGGAGGGGGGCGGGTCCAGCCCCTCCCATCTCCATTCTTGATTTTATTTTCCGGATCAGATGAGGTGAGGATGAAACGTTTTCTGTGGATGTCGGTTGTTTTGCTTGGGGTGGGCTTTGCCCCGTTGGCCCAGGGGGAGGAAAGTCACAAGACAGCTTTTCCGCCTCTTGTCGCGCATTATGAATTAACGGAAATGGAGAAGGAAGACCGCCGGGAACTGCGCAAGTATTCCTGGTACCTCTTGCGATCTCCCGGCAAGCTGGAAATCCGGGACGGCAAAAGCACGGTGGGTGAGCTTTGGGAACGGCAGCCGGACGGCCAGATTTATTTCACAAAATTGTTTCACAATCATAAAAGGGCGATCGATTATTATTACGGAGACCTGATGGCGCTGAAACAAAAGGTGGATTGGGGCAAAATCAACCGGATGGTCGATTCGAACATTCTCGAACAGGCACCGGTTTCCGGCAAGAAAACAAAAGTGAAGGGCGCTCCGGCCATCATTCTTAAAACCGAAAAGGACGGGGTAAAAACAGAGATCCTCTGGCTTCCGGAAAAGCAGATTCCCGCCCGGATGATCCAGCATTTCCCCAAACGGACGGTTTCCATCGATCTTCTGGAAACCTGGCCGCTTGAAGAAGCGCCGGTGAGCCACTCTAAAAAGGGGGACTACAAGCACACGGACTTTTCAGACATCGGTGATCTGGAGGCGGATCCTTTTTTCCGCCAACTGGCGCACCAAAATACCGCGCATGACCTGCCGCGCCATTGAATCGTGGCGGCCGGAGATTCATACTGAGTGGAGAGAGGACAATGGGTTTGAACGTGCAGAAAATTTTCAGAAACTCGAACGGCGGAGGCATTGGGATGCCGGGTCTTCTTTTGGCGGTTCTTCTGGTGTTGCTGGCGGTCCCGCTGAATGCGGCAAACGGCCATTCCGCCGGAGGGAAAGCCGGGTTGTTTCTTTCGCTAGTGGACCACCGTTTGACCCTGGACGCCCGGCAGGTTCCCCTTCGCGACCTGTTGAAGGAACTCTCCAAACAGAGCGGCTACACGTTTACGGGAGACGGAGCGCAGGTGTTGGACCCGATCAGCCTGACTCTGTCGGATTTTCCGCTTGAGGATGCGATCGGGCGGATTCTTGAAAATTATTCCTTTATCAAGCTTTCCGGCGGCGGGAACGGCCGGCCGGGCATCATCCGGGTTATGGGGGCCTCGCGGGGAGCTGCAATACCGGCACCGGCCCCACCGGTGGCGGCCCCTGGGCAGGGAGAATTGCCCTTTTCCAATTTGACTCTGGAAGAACTCAAGGACCGGCAGGTCGATTCCGATTGACGACGGAGTTGAGTGTGGCGCATTAAAGCTCCGTGAAACCCTTCCTAGCTCTCAACATTCAACACACCGTACAGGTTGTAGATCATGATGAAGATGCCGGCGCCGGTGAGCAGTGCGAACAACACCAGCGCGGCGTGGATCGCGCCGCCGGTCCACACGCCGCCGAGAAGATGGCAGGCGATCATCCCGGCGAGACCGATATTGTGCAGATAAAAATGGTAGCGCACGCCGCCGGGCCAGGGCAGGGGGTTGCTGTTGAAGCGGGGCAGCACATGGTAGGCGACCGAGGCGACCATCATGGTCATGAATCCGAGCAGGTTCAGGTGAACGTGGACGAAGCGCAGGCGGGCGATGCCTTCCGGCCAGACGGCCATGGAGATGCCCAGCAGAACGCCGATGCCGAGATAGATCAGCGAGGCTTTGGTGAATCGTTTGGCGTAGATTTCCATAATACGAATCGGGTTTGATGTTTGATGAAAGTCCGGCGGTCTCCCGGGAGAAGAAACGTTGCGTCCCGTTTGGCGATACGGGGCGTCAGAGGTTCCGCGTTTCCTCGAACAGGATGTCGTTTTCCTTGCTGATGTGCGCCAGCGTATTGCGTTCGAGTTCCTCCAGGCTGGAGAAAAGCTGTCTGTAGGTCATGCAGGCGTCCTCCGGTACTTTGTAATCCTGCGCCACGGCGCGCATTTTCTGCAGGATCTCCAGGGCGGTGTCGTGTTCCATCCGCATCACCCGGATGGGCGCCTGAACGGAACCGCAGCCGATTCCCTCCGGCGCGACACCGGCGGCCAGCGCCCGGATCATGGGGAAGAGCACGCGCTCTTCCTTTTCCATGTGCGGCACGAGGTCGTCTCGCAGCAGGTTGAAGTAGCGGTGAAGTTCGCTCAGTTCCGGATGGTTGGCGGAATGGGAGGCCCGGGTTTTTTCGAACAGACCGTCGAATTGCGGCAACGCCTCTTTCAGGTAGCGGTGGTGGTGGTCGAGAATGTGCTCGATCAACGCGGCCGGCTCGAGGTCTTCCAATGCCGCCGCCTGTTCCGCCGGGCCGGGCTCCGGAGCTTTCCCCAGGCTGTTGAGCTGTTGCAGGAAGGTTGCAGGAACCAGCCCCTGTTCACGGCAGGCTTCGGCGAGTGTTTTGTCGCCGCCGCAACAGGTATCGATTTTATGGTCCCGGAAGAATTCCAGTATTTCCCGGGGCGCGTTTTTTACGAAATCATTGACGGTGTTTTCAGGCGTGAGTTTTTTGAAGTCCATGTCCTGTATCCAAAACCGGGTGGGGTGAAAGGATGTCGAGCCCGGTCGGCCTTCCTGGTGTGTTTCGGCCGGAACCCCCGGGTTCCCGTGAGCGCATTCGTCCGGTGGCCGCGGACTTTTACAAATAAAGAGAGATTATCGGTATGCATTATTCCGTTTGGACTCAATAAAATTGAGGGGTGCGGTATTCTTGTGTTGGCTTGCCGGTTTGGGCCGGATTCCCGGTTTGTTTGCCCCGGCGGTTCAGGCAGTTGTTCTGCGGTTGAACTGTTGAAGAAGCGGGGAGGATTTTACGGCGGAAGTGAAGACGATGGATTACAATGAAAAGCTCCCTGGATTTTCCGGAATTAAAAAACCGGGAAAGTGAAATGTTGGAAACCTTGTCTGCGTGAGGTATCGGGTGTGCGCCCAACTCGTCACACATTGATTTTTTTCCTGCGGGCCTGCGCCTGGGCGTATCTGATATTCCTGACGGTGGTCTCCCTGGTTCGCGTGCCCGAGGTCGTCGGCCTCAACTTCAATGACCTCTTTCTCCATTGCGTGGCTTACGGCCTTCTGATGTGGGGATTCATGCAGGCACATGAATCGGTGAACCGTCTGGTGTTGATGGGCGCGTGCGCCGGTTGGGGGGTGCTGCTGGAGGTGGCGCAGTCGTTTACCCCGTACCGCACGTTTGAACTGGCGGACATGCTGGCCAATGCGGCCGGGGCGGTACTGGGCTGGGGCGTTGGACGGATTCACCGCCCGGTTCTGCAAATATTGTTTCGGTCGCGGGTTACAGGCGGCCGTTCACTCCTTTGAGAAGAAGCTCTTCGTATCGGGACAACACCGTCTCCCAGGTAAAGCGGAGCTGGTATTGATCCCGGCTCGCCTGTTTCATCTGCGTTGTTTTGGCATCGTCTCCGAACAAGGCCGTCAGCTTCTCCGCGCAGTCCTCCATTGACGAAAAAAACTCCGCCCCGTCTCCGGCGACCCAACGGTTGTACTTGTTGTCGTGTGCCAGAACCGGCGATCCGGCGGCGAGGGCCTCGACCAGTGAAGGGTTGGTGCCGCCCACCTGGTGGCCATGGATGTAGACACGGGCGAAATAGCGCAGGGCGTTCAGGGTTTCCTTTTCATAGATCGCTCCCGGAAAGATCACATCCGGATTGGCGGTGTCCTGTATTTTTTTATGGTAGCTGTTTTCTTCCGGCCGGTACGTTCCGAGAACAACCAGTTTGTGTTGCCGGGGAGACCGGCAAAACGCCTGGACGATTTCCAGGATGGAGTTCTCCGGTTCCGGGCGGGCGATGATGATGGCGTATCCATCCGCCGGCAGTCCAAATTGTTGAAGCACTTCCACCCGGGCGCTCTCCACCGGGTCGGCACCGTAGGGAATCATGGTGATTTTCGTTCTGTCCACCCGGGTCGCCAGATGGTTTTCAATTTCAGGGTGGTCGGCCACGAGGTGGTTTCCGACAAGGCACCCGATCCGCTCATTGACATAAAACCAGGCCTGAACCGGACGGGACCATTTTCCCCGCCGCCATTCAATCCCGTCCATATTGATGAGATTGGTCTTGCCCGCCAGCCGCGTAACTATATTAAAAACAGCGGTATTGTACCCCAATGTTAATTTGGTGGCCGGGTTGCGAATAGAGTGACAAATGGACAACCAATCGAATATAATAGTACCTATTGATCCCCCTTGCCGGACGGGTATGTGCACCAGTTGGACACCATTCCAGGTGTCTTCGTAGGACTTTTCTTCACCCTGTTCCTGACAATAAACCCGGACTTTCCAGCCTTTTCCGACGAGGTAAAGAGCAAGGTGCTCTGCGAACGTTTCAAACCCGCCGTGTTTGGCCGGTATGCCGCGCAGACCGAGAATATCAAGGGATGGCGATTCGTTGTCAGGCATGTGGGGTGATTTTCCTGTTGCAGTCAGTTGGATTGGGTTGCCGTTTTCCGGGCCGGGTCAAAAAGCCGTATTCTACCCTCAATGGCTCCAGAAAAAGAACCTGTGATGTTGGGAAATGAAGTGAATTTTAAAAAAGTTGAATTTGACAACGCCTCCCCAGAGGCTTTGGCTTTCTGAAGCTGAAGTCAAATTTACATCTGGGTACCAGATTAATTTGGAGTTTGGATATTTTGAGGCGGGTTTTGGCCGGGGTAATTTTGGTTGAAAAAAGCCGGGTTAAGCAGATTCATGTTACATTGAAATCTCGGTGAACTCAGAACTTGCCGGTGGAATTTCAGAGTAATGATAAAGTTTTTATTTCTAAAGGTTTAGGGATGCGTGTTGGGAAGGAAAATAAAATTAAAGGTTGGATTAAATACCCCATTTAGGGTATTGTTTCGAGTGATACGCAAACATATACTCCCCTCATGATCACTGGGAATCCTTGAGTCATTTTGCCTTATAAGAGCATTTCCAAAATTTAGAAAACACGGAACTGGGTTTTTGTATAACCAAATTTAAACAGCAGGCTCATTGCATTCATCAGGATGCGCTTCAGAATAAAAACCGATAAAGAAAAATTTTCCGGAATTTTTTTAATACTAAGGGAAAAACTGAAATGAATGGCACCGCCACAGAATCCTTGAAAGCTTCGGCTGACTCTCCGGCTCTGGAGTTCGTGGAGCCCCGGCGTAGCGAGCCCCCCGCTCTGCGGGTTCTTGAGAAGCCTTTGCCCAGTGTCACCCACTCCACTCAGATCGCCTCGATTCTCGTGATGTTTACGGACGCCATGATTCTTCTCGGCGCTGGCGCGGCGATCCTCTGGTATTTGATGGGGGGCAGTGCGTTCAGCGACTGGGTCAATGTCGTGTCCCTGGTTGTTCCCAGTCTGGCGGTGGTCGCCGCTTTCTATGAAAAGGAATTGTATTCCTTCAACTCGATTTGCAATCCGGTGGGGCAGATTCAAGCCATTCTGAAGGTTGTCACTCTTGCTTTTCTGTCCTTTCTGGCTCTGGCGTTTGCGTTCAAGGTATCGGACGACCTCTCCCGTGTCTGGGTATTTTCCTGGTACGGGGCCGCGGTGTTTCTGATCCTGATCGAGCGGAGCCTGTGCCGGGTCCTGTTTTTCAACTGGGCGAAGGAAGGACTGTTTTCCAGAAAAATCGCGGTGGTCGGGTGCGGTCCCCAGGCGCAGAGGTTCCTTGAAGAGATCCAGTCCAGGCGCGAACCCTGGATCCGGGTTGTGGGTGTTTTTGACGACAGAAAAAAACGTTTTGGTCCCTCTTTCATGGGCTTCCCGGTTTTAGGAAGCCTCAAGGACCTGCTCGAATATGCCCGCAACCACCGGGTGGATGATATCGTGGTCAACCTGCCCTGGAACGCGGAAGGCCGGATCATCGAAATCATCCGGCAGTTGGAAGAACTTCCCGTTCACGTCCGTCTGGGTTCCGATCTTGCCGGGTTTGTCCGCCTGCGGACGAGCTACAGCACGATGGGCGGCATTCCCATGCTCGACGTGGCGCATAAGCCGCTCGATGGATGGGGGCATTTCCTGAAACTGGTCGAAGACCGGGTGTTGGGATTCCTCTTGCTTGCCTTGTTGTCTCCGGTGATGGCGTTGATCGCCCTGGCGATCAAACTGGAGAGTCCGGGGCCGGTGTTTTTCCTGCAAAACCGGCACGGGTTCAACAACAAACGTTTCCGGGTGTTCAAGTTCCGCAGCATGTACCATGGGCGGCCTCCGGAAAAGGGCGTGCCTCAGGCCGTCAAGGGAGATCCGCGGGTGACCCGTATCGGCGCCTTTCTGCGCCGGACCAGTCTGGACGAGTTGCCCCAGTTGCTCAATGTGCTCAACGGGACGATGTCGCTCGTGGGTCCGCGTCCTCATGCGATCGAGCACAATGAAGAATATTCCAAAGTGATCGACGGCTATTTTGCCCGGCACCGTGTAAAACCGGGAATCACCGGTTGGGCGCAGGTCAATGGCCTCCGCGGGGAAACGGACACTCTGGACAAGATGAAGGCCCGGGTCGAACACGATATCCACTATATCGAGAACTGGTCCCTCTTCTTTGATTTCCGGATTTTGTTCATGACGGCACTGGTCGTGGCGGGACAGAAAAACGCCTACTGATTGAACCGCGCTCGGGGTTCGACCCAAAGGAATCGTTCTGTTGCCCAGCCCTGTCCGGCTTTTTCCCCGGGTCAAACTATAAAGGGGTCTGCTTCAGCAGGCCCCTTCTTTTTTTTGGAGCGCTCCGTTCAAACCAAGCTCCATGAAGGAGCTCCACAAGTAATCGGCTTCCCACTTTGAAAACAGGAAATACCCCTGCCATTTTCTGGCATCCGGCTACATTGAATGTATAATGTTGCTTCTAACTCTGAAAAGAATCATGCTGCATAAAAGGTGAAAATCGGGTTGTTCGGATTCTGTTTTGGCAAGGTAAAGTGGATGTTTGTAGCAGGTTTTAATCTGCGTTGATTGTTGAGTCGCAGGGAGTTTTTAAGAGTGGCAGTCATGTCAAGGCGAAAGGCGGAGTGCGTGGCGGAACGGGACAGGGGAGGTGTCGAAAAATGAGGATCGGGATCGATATCCACGCCGTTGGCGCTCACCAGACAGGAAACGAAACCTATATTAAAAATATCGTGTCCAATCTGGATATGGACCACGAGCTTTACTTGTATTACACCCGGGCGCGGAGGGAGTCGTTGCCGGAATGGAAAGCGCATTACCGCAAGGTCCGCCCACACACTGCATTGGTGCGCATTCCGTTTTCGTTTCCCCTGGCCCTGATGCGGGATAAAATCGATGTGGCGTTTTTCCAGTATGTGGTGCCGCCGCTGTCTCCCTGCAAAACGGTTGTGGTGATTCATGACATTTCCTATGAATTTTTCCCGGAGTTCTTCAATCCCCTTTCCCGCAAAAGAATGCAGACGCTGATCCCCATTTCGGCAAAAGTCAGCGCCCAGATACTCACTGTTTCGGAATATTCCAAAAAACAGATTGTCGAGCGGTACCGGGTTCCCGAAGATAAAATCACCGTAACTCACCTGGCGGTCTCGGACATTTTCCGGAAAATAGAAGACGAAGCGGCTCTGGATTCGTGTTTGAAAAGGTTCGGGCTGGACCAGCCGTATATTCTGGCGGTGGGGAACCTGCAGCCCAGAAAAAACATCACCCGTCTTGTCCGGGTTTATTCCAAACTCCGTCATCAGGGAAAGATTCAGCAGGATTTAGTACTTGTGGGGAAGTTGCATTACAATGCGCATGAGATATTCGACGCCATTCGACAATATGAAGTGGAGCCCTTTGTCAAATCCACAGGGTACGTCAGCGACGAGGAACTGGTGGCCCTGTATAACCGGGCGGATATCTTCGCGTTTCCTTCGCTTTATGAAGGCTTCGGTCTGCCGGCGATCGAGGCCATGGCCTGTGGGACACCGGTTTTGACATCCCGGGTCTCCTCGCTGCCCGAGGTGGCGGGAGACGCCGCTCTGTATGTTGAGCCTTCAAGTGATGAAGACCTGGAACGCCAATTGTTGAAACTCGCGGATGACGAAGCTCTGCGTCGGAGTCTGGTCGAGAAGGGGAAGTCCCAGGTGAAAAAATTTTCATGGAAAAAAGCCGCGGAACAAACACTGAATATTTTGGAGAAAGCCGTCCAATGAATTTAAAACCTATGAATATCGAGGTCCTCGGTTATAAAGCCATGATTCCCGCCGAAGAGCATGAAACGTTTGATGCGACAACGGAGGATTATGCGAATACGCAAATGGAGGCGAACGAGGAAAAAACCCGGAACTTCATCCTCCCCTATATTGTCAAAAACAACGCCCGGACGGTTCTGGATGTTGGTTGCGGCGTTGGGACCATGGTCCAGTTCCTGCTTCGAGAAGGGTTTGATGCCTATGGCGTGGATCTGGCCAGTCTGACCGGTTACTGGCACAAGCAGAAGCTGGATGCCAATCACTTCTTTGTCATTGACCCGATGAACTTTGAGTTGCCTTTTCTCGATGACACGTTTGATTTTATTTTCACCCTGGGCGTGATCGAGCATATTGGAACCACCAACGGCCATTCCGACCGGCATGAAAACTACCATGAGTACCGGAAAAAATGGCTGCGCGAGGTGTTCCGGGTGGTCAAGCCGGGCGGGCACATGCTGATCGGCGGGCCCAACAGAAATTTTCCTATAGACACCGCTCACGGCCTGGACTCCCGGGCCAGCACTCTTGAGAAAAAAATTTCCTCCATGGCGGGTGTCAGTATCCACAAGACCTGGGGAGAGAATTTTCTCTGGAGTTATCAGGATTTTCCCGTTTACCTGGAAGGGTTGGACTTCCGTCTGAAAGGCCAACGGGTATCGGGATATGGAAACTACTCACGTGTACCGGGGCTATTCAGGCATTTGGCCCGATGGTATGTGGATTACATGCCGGGTTTTTTTCTGGAGACGGGGCTCAATCCTTGGGTGATGGCGCTAATCAAAAAAAATAAATGACAAGGGGTCGGCAATGATACAGGAAAAGATGGTACGGGTTTTCTTTTTTATCCTCAGCATTTTGGTGGCCGGATGTGGGCCCAATCAGGGGCATATCCCCACTCCGCCTGCCAACACCACTCCCTTTGACGCGAAGATCACGCTGAACCTTGCCGAGACCAGTCCGGTCAACCGCATGATTTTGGGAAACAATGTCCAATGGGTGGACCGGGGGGATGAACTGCTGCAGGGCAACACCCTGAACCTTTCAGCGGACAAGGTGCAAAAAGCAAAAAAAATGGGGGTCACCGTTTTACGCTACCCGGGCGGATCGCTGTCCGACCTGTACCATTGGAAAGACGGGATGGGACCCATCAGCAAGAGAAAAAGGAACAAACGCTTTGACGGCGAGGGCGATGACCAGGTTCTGCTGGGGACCGTGGAGTTTCTGACGTTCGCCAAAAGCGTGGGCGCTGAGCCGCTGATTACGGTGAACATGGCCACGGGCACGCCGCAGGAAGCCGCGGACTGGGTCAAGGCGGTCAATATCACCGGAATGAAGGACGACAAGGGCAATCCGCTGCCCAGGGTGAAATACTGGGAAATCGGTAATGAGCCTTATCTGGTTGGCCATGTGCGCAAGGAACTGGCCATGGAGCCGGAAGAGTTCGCCAGGAGGGCGAACGCCACGATCAAGGCAATGAAGGCGGTGGACCCTTCGATCGTAGTCGGTCTTCCCTTGCGCAGCGACAAGCTGGGCGTCATGCCGGCCACGCCGATGCAGGGGTTCAACGACAAGGTCCTGGGCGCCATGAAGGAGCCGTTTGAATATGTGGCCCTGCACAATGCCTACTTCCCCTTCTCTTACGAGAATGTGACGAATGTGAACTCCCTTTACCTGTCCGTCATGTCCTCGGGGAAGTTTGTCAAGCAGGATATCGAATACACGCTGGGGATGTTGAACAAGTACTTCCCCGGAAAGAAATTCGGCGTGGCCATCACGGAATACAACGCCTTTTTCACGATGGGGCAGGGCAGTACCGACGGCCTGATCTCCAGCCTGATCGGGGCGATTTACGTGGCCGATCTGCTGACCCTGTTCGCCGGGATGGACGAGGTCATGATGGCGAATTTCTGGTCGTTGTCAGGGAACTGGCACTTTGGAGCCATCCGCCAGGACGGGCAGTTGAGACCGGCCTATTATGTTCTGGAAGGATTCAACCGGGTATTGAACGGGGAAAAAGTGGGGTGCAGGATTGACGCGGCCACCTTCAAAGGGGCCAAGGTGGGATTCATCCCCCACACCGACGGAAACAGTTCGATCGCCGCGGTTTTCACCCGCAACAAAGGAAAAATCATGGCCTTTGTGTTGAACAAGAATATAGGCCGCGAAGCGAAGCTGGCGATTGAAATCCCGGGGCAACAAAAAATCAAATCGATAAAAATCCAGACGCTGACGTCCGACAGTTTTCAGGCGGACCAGGTCAATATTCCGGGTTGGAGTCCGTTCAAATCCCTTCCCGTGGATCAGCCGGTCGCGATCAGCCCTCACAGCGCCGCGATTTTTGAAATTGAACTGGGTTGATTCCCATTCATTGCCGGAACGGCTCGGGGAGTGGATGAAGCGGAACAATATACTGAGGATTGTCTGTCTGATCCTGCTTGTGTTGCCGGGTGGGTGCACGTTTCTGGAGAAACCTCCGGACAATGCGGCCAATCCCATGTCCGGCGTGGGAGATTTCTTTAAATCCGGCACCTCTTCCCAAACGTCTGGGGGCAGCCAGTCGGGATCGTTGCTGAGCTCCACCCCCCTGCTGAATCCGCCCCAGTTCGACGCCACCCTGTCGATCGACACGGCAACAAAGAAAGGGGTGAACCGGAAGGTTCTTGGAAACAATATCCAGTGGGTCGATCATGGGGACGACCTGCTGGATTTTGGCACGTTGAATCTTAACGTGGACAAGCTGAACAAAGCCAAAACCATGGGCGTCACGGCTTTGCGCTACCCGGGCGGCAGCCTGTCCGACCTTTATCACTTCCGCGACGGCCTGGGCCCTATTGGCAGCCGGGGGAGGAATCAACGGTTCGAAGCGTTGACCGACGATGTGGTCTTGATGGGAACCGTGGAGTTTTTGACCTTTGCCAGGCTTGTGGGCGCCGAGCCCATAATCACGGTCAACATACCGACGGGAACCCCGCAGGAAGCTGCGGACTGGGTCACCTTGATCAATGTGACTGGGCTCACGGACCTGGGCGGCAATCCGTTGCCGAAAGTGAAGTACTGGGAGATCGGCAATGAACCTTACCTGATTGGCGCCGTGCGCCCGGGCCTTGCGCTGCAACCGAAGGATTTTGCGCTGAAGGCCAATGACACGATCAAGGCCATGAAAGCGGTGGACCCTTCCATTATGGTCGGAATCCCCCTGCGCAGCGATACGCTGGCCGGAACTCCGGCCACCCCCTTCCAGGGATACAACGACGCCGTACTGGCGGACATGGTGGAGCCGTTTGACTTTGTCGCGCTTCACAACGCGTATTTCCCCGCTATTGCGGGGCCTCCCCCCAGCGTTACCAGCATGTACCGGGCCATCATGTCGGCAAGGCAGTATGTCAAGGCCGACATCGACGCGACCAAGGCGATTTTGACCAAGCACTTTCCGGGGCAAAACTTTCCGGTGGCCATCACGGAATACAACGCCCTGTTCACCATCGGACAGGGATCGACCGACGGTTTGATCGCCAGTCTGATCGGCGCCCTGTATGTGGCCGACTTGTTGACCCTGTTTGCCACCACAGACGAAGTTCTGATGGCCAACTTATGGTCTCTGGCGGGAAACTTTTTTTTCGGAGCCATCCGGTCGGATGGTAAATTGAGGCCGACCTATCACGTCTTCGAAGGCTTCAACCGGGTGCTCACCGGGCAGGTGCTTGCATCGCAGATCACGAGCCCCCTGTTTAAAGGGGCCAAGGCGGGTTTCATTCCGGCAAACGATGGATTGCCGGCCATGTCGGCCGTGGTCACGCAAACCGGGACGACCCTGAGGGCTTTTGTTGTCAACAAGCATCTTGATGAGGAGGGCAGATTGACTCTTGATCTGGGAGGACTGAGGTTGAAGTCTCTCAAAATCCAGACCCTGACCTCCAACAAGTTTATTCCGGACGATGTCAGTATCACGGGCTGGAGCCTGTTTAAAACGCTTTCCCCGGATCAACCAGTTAATATCAGCCCCCACACAATGGCTATCCTTGAAATGGAACTCAATTGATGCCCCGCAACCAGAACCAGATTTTACAGGACCGGATCGACCAGTTGCTTCCGCAGGACCGTGGTTTGCGAATATTGGAGGCCGGGTGCGGGTCGGTCAGCCATATCTCCTTCGGGACGGTGGAGCACCTCGTCGGTATCGATATTTCAGAAAAACAGCTGGGGCGCAATGAACAACTGAATGAAAAAATTCTCGGTGACCTTCAAACCTATGAGCTGGGAAAAGAGACGTTCGATGTCATCGTCTCTTGGGATGTTCTGGAACATATCGAACACCCCGAAAAAGCCCTCATGAATTTTTTCCAGGCCACCAGGCCGGGGGGGCTGATTATCCTGGCCGCGCCCAATTTCTGGTCTCTCAAGGGAATGGTGACATGGATTTTGCCGCACCGAATGCACGTCTGGTTTTACCGGTATGTCATCGGGGACAAACGTGCCGGCACCCAGGATTTCGGGCCATTCAAAACCTACTTGAAAAGTTCCATGTGGCCTGAAAACATCTGCAAGAGCGCGGAAGGACAAGGGTTCAGCGTCGAGATGTTCGATGAATACGAGGGCCCTGTTCCCCGGCACCTGCGGACCAAAAGCAAGGTATTCGATTTGGCTTTCTCCCTGCTGGGGGGAGTCTCCAGGGTTTTGACTGCTGGAAAGATCGACCTGAACAATTCCGATTACATGCTCATTCTGAAAAAGAAATGATCAATACAACTGGCATTCAGACTGGAGAACATTCATGATCGCGGTCATTCTCGCAGGGGGGAGTGGAACCCGTTTCTGGCCGCGCAGCCGGTCCGAGGTCCCCAAACAGCTGCTTCCCATTGCAGGAGACAGGACCCTGATCCAGAAAACGGTGGAGCGGCTTCTGCCTCTCATACCCGTGGACAGGATTTTCATTGTCACCAATCAGAACCATGCGGTCGAAACGAACCGGCAACTCGCCGGGTACGGGTTTATGCCCGCCAACATTCTGGTGGAGCCGGTGGGGCGCAACACAGGTCCTGCCATCGGGTTTGCGGCGGCGGTTCTTTCATCTCGGGAAGATGAAGTGATGGCGGTGCTCCCGGCGGATCATTTTATTTCCGACCCGGACCGTTTTCTCAAGGACCTTGAGTTCGCCGAATCGGTGGCCGGAAAGGGGTACCTGGTCACGTTTGGTATTCCGCCCACCCATCCCGAAACGGGTTATGGTTATATCCGGCAGGGGCCTGCCCTGGAGGCGGTGTCCGGTGCATTTGCCGTCGACCGTTTTGTTGAAAAACCGGACCGGCCCAATGCGGAAAAGATGATCGCCGAGGGCGGGTACTACTGGAATGGCGGGATGTTTGTCTGGAAGACCTCCGTATTCCTGGAGGAAATGCGTTCCCATCTGCCGGAGGTGCACTCGCGGCTGGACGATCTGAAGAAACATTGTGTGATCAATGACACCGGCCTGGCGACACGCCAGTTGGACGCCGGGGGAAAGGCCGTGTTTGAATCCCTGCCCGGTATTTCGGTGGATTACGGGATTCTGGAAAAATCGAGCCGAATGGCCCTGGTGCCGGCGTCTTTCCATTGGAGCGATGTCGGGAGCTGGAGCGCCCTTGACGATGTGCTGGAGAAGGACCGGGAAGGCAACATTTTAAGTCCGAATGTCGTGGCCCTCGGTTGTTCGAACTCGGTGATTCAGGGAGAAACCCGGGTCATTGGGGCGGCGGGATTGAAAGACATGATCGTGGTGGACACCCGCGACGCCCTCCTGGTCTGTTCCAAGGAGCAGGCGCAGGAGGTGAAGAAAATCGTGGGGGTCCTGGAAAAAGAAAACCGGGAGGAAGTCACCACGCCCGCTACCGTCATGAAGCCCTGGGGGTCCTACACGCTCCTTGAGAAACGGGAAAACTACCTGGTGAAGCGGCTGGAGGTTCTGCCGGGAAAACAACTCAGCCTGCAGTCGCACGATTACCGCTGTGAATTCTGGACCGTCGTGTCCGGAGTGGCCGACGTCGAGCTTGACGGGGAGTCGTTCAAGCTCGACGCGGGCGAATTCAAGTTTATCCCGGTCAAGGGCAAGCACCGGCTGGGCAATTCCGCAGAAGCGCTCCTCGTCCTCATCGAAGTTCAGTTCGGGGAGAAGGTGATCGAACAGGATATCACCCGTTACCAGGATGATTTCGGCCGATGCTGACCCGTTGAAACCGGCGGTCTTCCCTTTAAAAGAAGCTCCTCGGAACAAAGATGATGTCGCCCGGCTGTAAAACAGTGTTTTTAGATAAATCCCCGTCAAAAATCACCTTGTCCAGTTCGACGTTGATTTTCTCAATGTTCTGTTCCGAACGATCCCCTTTCTTGCGATAAATCTGGGTGGCGTTGGCTTTGGCGATATCCGTCAATCCGCCCGAAAGCAGGACCGCGTCCATAATGGTCATGCCTTCCTGGTACGTGATGACCTGGGGGGCTTTCACTTCTCCGGTGATATTCACCCGGCTTTCAAAGTTGTCGTGGATGAAGATGATGTCGTTGGGCTTCAGCCAGATGTTTTGTGAAAAATCATCGTCCTTGATGAGGGCATTGATGTCCACGTTCAGTTTTTTCCCGTCCCGGAGTATATAGGATTTGCGCAGGTCCGCCTGTTGCGTGAATCCCTGCACAACCGAGAACATGTGCATCAGGGTGACCGGACGATTGATCTTGTAAGTGCCCGGGGCTTTGACCTCTCCCGCGACGGAGATATTGATGCTGTTGATGGCCATGACCACAACGGTAACGCTGGCATCCTTGATATATTTTCTCAATTTTTGCGTGATGTTTTCTTTCAGTTCCGCCGGTGTCAGGCCCTGGGCTTTCATATCCCCAATCAATGGATAGGAGATGGTACCGTCGGGACGAACCGGCATTTCCATGATGGTCAATTCCTTGTTGCCCCAGACGGAAATGGAGAGCATGTCCTCGGGTCCGAGAACAAAAGGGTTCTCCTTGCCAAACGTTGTTGAAGAAGGGATATTGGTTTCGGCGTCATTCACGGACAACCGGGTTGCGGCTTGAAGATTGCCGAGGGGATTGGCGGTCGCGAAACTCCCCCAAAAAAGTCCTGCCAGAATACAGACAATGAGCGTTAGTTTGAATTTCATAAGAGTGACTCCCCGGTTTGCGATTGTATTGTTTCCGATTTGATTGAAACCCCGGACAGCCATGAACCGGGGAAAAATTGGACCAGCGAAGGGTGACAGGAACCCGCACCCTCCTGATAGAAAAAACTAGCGTTCCCGTGTGTCATGAATTCCATCTTTCTCCTAATATTCAGCGGAAATCTGGATCAGTCCTGTATTGGCGATAAAGTCATTGTCGTCAAAGTTCGAAACGTTTTCTTCATAGATATACTGGGCCTTGATTTGCAACCAGTCCTTAATGTCGTATACCAGGGAAGCTGTTCCTTTGACGATGTTGTCCACCCGTACTTTAGGGGCGCCGCCGCCGGCAAAGTACGGGGATTCTCTTTTATAATCATAGTTCTCCACCTGGGCTTCCGTTTCCAGGGTGAGTTTCCGACCCATTTTTTGATTCAATCCCAGGCGAATTCTGGAGAGAATAAACGTTTGAATATCCTGAAATGAGGAGTCCCCGATTTCATTCATTGCATGGAACGTAAACTCAGTCCTTGAAAAAGGCGTGTAGGTGACGTCCAGTTGTGCGATGGGGCGGTTCCTGTTTTCGCTGTCGAAGCGCTTAAAGGATTTTGATTCATAGCCGAATGAAAGTTCACTTTCAATTAATTCGTTTGGAGTCCACCGGACCAGAAGAAAACCCCGGTCGGACACGGAAGTGTCGTTTTGCAGCGTCGCATTTTTATAGGAATTGATCCTGTGGTCGTATCGTAATCCATAGGTCAGAACTTCATTGGCCTGTTTCAAAAACCCGGTCGTGATGTTGAAGATGTCCACATCCTGGGGCAACCGGAAGTCAGGACCGAAACGGTTCGATACCAGTTGAAATCTGATTTGGGTTTTGAACCGGTTGGTTGGTGAATAAATGAAATCCGCGAACCCGATATAGGTTTCGACCCCGATACGATTTCCCAGGTTGGATCTGAAATCCTGTCCGATAAAACTGTTCGTCTTGTGGTAGCTGCCTCCTACCAGTAAATCCGTTCTTCCCCCAGGTCCCCCGAAATTGAGGGCGCCCCCCGTGTGGTGGATCAAAGTATTCTGCGACGCGCTCAAGTCGACATAATGCTGGTCTTCCCCCCGGTAGAAGTAATAAAACCCGAAGGGTTCTCCTTTTCCCCGGGTCATGGAGGCAAGCAATGAAGGTTTTATGGAAAAAATAAGGTCTTCATTGCGTCCCTCGGAGGACCCGTTGGCAAACGTCTTGTCCGCGGTTAAAAAGACATTGTCCGTGAACCTTGTTTCAAACGCCAGTCCGGGTTGAATGCGCACCCGGCCAAGGTGAATTTTATCCGAAGGGGGCAATTGACTATAACCCCCTTGTTGTAAAAATTCAAATTCCGGAAAAGCGCGGGTTGCCGCGGGGAAAGCCAGAAATATGAGCGCGGTGTATAAAAAAATCTTTGGTAAAAAACTTCCCATCCTCATCCCCGTTCGGTCGACTCTGGGAAAACCTGTTTTTCCCGGGAAATCTTCGAACACTAGAGCGTATTAGTACAACCGGACAATTCTAGCAGATATTTGTTGGCTGACAAATTGGATATGAAAACAATTTAACTATTGTTTTCATTGAACTTTTGGTGAGCCCACCGAATTCTTTACCCACCTTATCGGTGGACGGGGAGTTTTCAGGAGAGTGGGTGCGGAATGCAAAAAAAATAATTCCAGAAATTGTGTTCCGGAAAAGATAAAATACCACATCCCCGCCCGATTGTGACCAAGACCTTCTTTTCCTCAAAACAATTCTATTTGGCCCGCTAAGTCATATGGGCTTGCGGAAACATCTGATCCGCCCTTGAATGAGAGACGTTGTCGCGGCCAACTTATTTCATTTAAATGGTGTTTGGCTGTTTGAAGCCTCTTCTAATCTGCCGTTGGGTATATTAAAATGCCATTTCATTTCAAGAATGTGTGACGGGGGATCGGGCATTTTGGGATTGTGAGTGTAAGAAGAGGTCAGCGTTGTGGCCGTGTTTTCGCCCCCTGTCCTGCCCGCCGGAGTGCCGGAAGACTGGATCGTGATGGTTTCAAAGGGTAAGAGCCCGTTTTCCCGATGGTTGAAATTGGGGCTTGAATGGAACGATGCCAGG
>JAGQJZ010000057.1 GCA_020430445.1 Nitrospina sp. | reverse complement strand
AATCGAAAAGGCGCATCCGGATGTGTTCAACCTCTTCCTGCAGATTCTCGATGAGGGCCGGTTGACGGACGGGCAGGGCAAGACCGTCGATTTCAAGAACACGGTCATCCTCATGACCTCGAACATCGCCGGAAAACTGATCCACGACGCGGGCATGCAGATGACGGAGATGGAGAAGGCGGGAGAATCAGATTGGGACGCCGGGTATGAAAAAATTCAGGAATCGGTGCGGCAGGAGTTGCGCAACCACTTCCGGCCGGAGTTCCTCAACCGGATCGACGATGTGGTGATCTTCCGCAACCTGCGGCGCGACCAGATTTTCGACATCGTGGATATTTTGCTCAACGACCTGCGCAAGCGGCTCGACGAACGCTCGATCACGCTGGAGTTGACCGATCCCCTCAAGGCGTTTCTGGCCGAGAAGGGGTACGATCCCGTGTTCGGGGCGCGGCCTTTGAAGCGGGTGTTGCAGAAGTACGTGCAGGATCCCCTGTCAATGGAACTGCTGGAGGAACGGATTCACGAGGGTCAGTCCGTGCTGGCGGACCTGGATGGCGAACAGGTGAAGTTCAGCGTTACCGGCTGAGGTTATAGGGTGAGCAGTCTCTGGTAGAACGGGTGATAGAGGGCCCGCCTGATCGGGCGGGCCTCGCCTGTCATGCGGATGATCTGTTCGTACCGCTCCAGTTGAGGACGGTAGCGCTCCATTTCTTCCTGCAGGAATTTTTCAAGATCGGCGCCTTCGTGGATTCCCGCTTTGTAATCGATGATCCAGCGGACGCCGTTTTCAACGAATGTCCTGTCCAGGATGCGGGTTTCCAGGCTCCCCTTTGTTTCGAAAGTCAGCGCGTATTCGTTTCGCGCCTCCTCGTGCGGCGACAGCACCCAGCGTCCCTTCTCATCATTCAGTGTGGCTCCGAGCGCCTTGAGGCACTGTTCGATCGCCCAGGACAAATCTCTCCCGGCAAGTCCCAGTCCCATGAAAGCGGTGCTCACCCGGACCTGCCAGTCTTCCGGCTTGAAGGCGGCAGGGGTGTGGATGTTCTCCTCGGCCAATGATTGCAGGCACCGGTGCAATACTGTTCCCAGGCAGCGCGCGCGGAAACCGGCCCATTCGTATAACGGTTCTTCCTGATCCTTTGAGAGGATCTTTTTTCCCGTGGGCAGTGGAGCCTCGCCTGCCGGAATCTCGAAGCCCGCGGGGAGCCGTCTTATAATGTTGGGATACAGCCTGATTTCGGTGGTTTCTTCCGTCTCTTCCTCAGGGCGGGGCAGCTTGTCCCATTGCTCCCGAATTTGCGGCCAGAGGAGTTCCAGCAGGGAGCCGGCCTCGGGTCCGGTTTCTTCCTTTTTTATTTTTGCGTGGCCGAACAGGTGAAGCTGTCTGCGCGCCCGCGTGGCCGAAACATAGAGCAGGCGCAGGGATTCCGCGGTTTCCTTTTTCCGGTTTATTTTTCGCACAAATCCGTACAGGCCAGAGTTCTCGTCCCCGATCGCCTCCATCGGCGCGATCAACAACGATTGCTTGTGCGGAAGCCAGAAGACAAGCCGCTTTTCATCCTGCCGCGGTCTGCGCCCCAGTCCCGGGATCATGACGAAATCGAACTCGAGCCCTTTCGCCTTGTGCATGGTCATGAGATGCAGATTGGCCTCCTGCGAGACGGGCGCGGCGAAAATGTTGTTCAGACGCTCCTCGAGGAATTTGAGCCCGGCGATCCCGGATGTGTCGAGCACCGTTTCCAGTTCGTCGAAAAACGTGGCGATATCGGGACGCGATGATTCCGCGATACAGGCCGAACCGCCCAGGCGGATCCAGATGCCTTCGAGCGTGTCGCGCAGGTTTCCCGGCGTGGTGTGTTTCAAGGCCGGGTTGATGCTGGCGCGGAAGCGCCCGAGCCGGGCGGCGCCGTCTTCCGACAGGCGCTCGAGGATTGCGGGATCGTTGATCAGCGCGGGAACGGGGCGGTCTGCTGTGCCTTCGCAAAGGGCGTGGATGTCCTGCAGGGGCAGGCCCAGCCAGGGCGCCCGGAGAACGCCCAGCCAGGCGATGCGGTCCAGCGGATTGGTGAAAGCCCGCAGCAGCGAGAGCAGGTCCAGAATTTCCCAGCGGTTGGCCAGCGGATCGATGTCTTCGCCCCGGTAGGGAATCCGGCGCAGGCGCAATTCCCGGATGATGTGTTCGAGATGGGTTTTGGCGCGGGCGAGAATGGCGATGCTTGCGTCCGGGTCCTCTGCTTGAATCGATTGAATGAGGTCCGTCATCTGTCGCGCTTCCTGGCCCGGGTCGTTGGCGAGGGCAGGGTGGACTTCCACCGGTTCGTTTTCGAGCTTGCTTTTGAAGGCCACCGAAGGCGTGAATTTGATCTCCCCCAGATCGGGATTGTTGCTGCGCGGAAAAAGATTCTGGAAGCAGCGGTTGGTCCAGTCGACAAGTCCCTGCTGCGAGCGGAAGTTGGTGGTCAGCGTCAAGGGCTCCAGGCGCAGGTCGCTCAGGCGTTCGCGCGTTTCCAGGAACAGGCCGACCTCTGCGTCGCGGAAGCGGTAAATCGACTGCATGGGGTCGCCGACGATGAACAGCGTCTGACCTTCGATGGGCGTCCACCCGGCGGTGAGACGGGACAGCAGTTCCAGTTGCTTGAACGAGGTGTCCTGGTATTCGTCGACCAGAATGTGCTGGAACCGGTAGTCGAGGTACTGCATCAGTTCGGTTGGCAGGAGGTTGCCGTCTGCATCGATTTCGCCCAGGGCCTTGATCGCGGCGAGTGAAATTTCCGTGAAGTCGGTCACCTCCTGTGTGCGGAAGACTTGACGTAACGTGTCGTTGATGGGCAACAGCACATTGAGCGTGGCTTCCAGCACTTCCCATTCTTCGCCGGTGAAACGGGGATCGGGCAAACGCTGCACCTCGGACAGGGCCCGGGCGAGGGCAGGAGTTTCCTCCAATTCCTTGAGGATTTCGGTTAATTTTTCCTTCATTTTCGCCGGGTGGCCTTTGCCCGAGGGGAAGCCGTTGGTTTTGGTGATTCTTCCCCGGACCGTTCCTTCCTTCGTCAACAGAACATCCGCGATGGCCCGCCACAGTGGAGCCTGATCGCAATGGGGGGCCGGGAACTGCTGTATCGAGGTCAGGGGATGGGGCGTTTCGGGAGACTCCGCGTTCAGGTTTTCCGCCGCGTAGGCCAAGAGGGGAGGCAGACGGTCCTTGAGCGATTGAGGCAGCCGGGAGTTGGCCGCTTCGAGTTCACTGGTGAGGATTTCGCGGAAGGGCTCTTCAAGCGTTTCCCTGTCCTGCGGAGTGACGTCCAGTTTCGAGAAAAAAGGAATCATCCATTGATCGCGTTTCACCATCAGGTACTGCAGTTTTTCCAGGAAGCGCAGTTTGTTGTTGTCCAGGTGGTTGAGAATGGCGCGCAGGTCGTTTCCGAGGGCGGTGGGTTCCTCGACTTTTTCCAGAAGACGGCGGGCGGCTTCCCGGTAGGCGTTGCCGGAAAACTCCTCGGGACGGATTCCGCTGCCGATGCGGGAGGTCAGCGGCATGTGGCCGGTGATCCAGGAGCACAGGGAATCGATGGTCTGGATTTTCAGGCGGCTGGGGTAGTCCATCAGGTTCCACCCCATGTCGCGGTCGTGTTCGAGAACCCGGCGCGCCAGTTCCCACGAGGTGGTGAGGTGCGCTTCCTCCGGCGGGGTATCGGAGATGGCGGATTGCAGGGCGAGGACGACCCGTTCACGCATTTCTCCCGCCGCCTTGCGGGTGAACGTCATGCACAGGATCTGCTCCGGGTACTGCACCGAAGCCAGGGCGCTGAGGTAGCGCTGAATGAGCAGTTCCGTTTTGCCGGAACCTGCCGGAGCCTGGACAATAAAGGACCGGCTGAGGTCCAGGGCGTCCTGGCGCTGTTGCCGGTCACTGATCTGTGGCATGTTCCGTCTCGAATTCCAGGCGTTGTCTCAAGTCCTCGATCCGGCAGAGCGGACCGTGGAGGCAATTGCGGCAGGTTTTTTCATCTTCCACCGGCATGATATCGTCGCGGCCTTCTTTAAATTCCCGGGCCAGCCGTTTCAGTTCCTGTTCCCAGTAATGCGTCAGTTCGCCCCAGTTTTCGAAGGGGTGCTCTCCGCGGATTCCAGCCAGACCCGGTTGCCCGTCTTTCCCTTCACTTGCTTGAATCGACCGCATGAGGCATTCCCCCTTGCGCACCTGGGCGAAGGCGATGCCGTCCGATTTCAGGTGGAGCGCATACAGGGGAAGCTGGATGTCTTGCAGGGGAGACTTGACCCAGCCGTTGGAGGACACCTTGCCGGTTTTGTAATCGATGAGCAGGAGCTTGCCGTTGTCGAGACGGTCGATGCGGTCCACACGGATTGTCAGGTGAAATCCCTCGAAATCGAATTGCTCCTTTTTTTCCTGGCCGAGGACTTCAAAGTCCGGTCCCTTCAACTCCATGCCCAGCCACTCCCGCATCAGGTCTGCCAGCCGATTCTGTTCCAGTTCAAAAAACCGAGGCTCTTTTTGCGGTAGAGCGGCGAACTGTTTTTCCTGAAAAGTTTTCTGGATAGCCTGGTCGATGGCCTGGTCGAGCGTTCCCCGGGTGTGATGGCTGAGGAGCTGGGATTTCGATTTGACGGATTTCCAGAAGTGTTCGAGGACGGTGTGGACGATGTTGCCGCGTTCAACATGTTCAAAGTTGGTTTCCGGAAGCCGGGCTGCATCGGCCCTCAGGCGGATGATCGAAAAGGCGCGGAAGGGACATTCCGCCTGGTTCTTGAAGGTGCTGAAGCCGCGCCGGATGCTTTTCAGTTCTGCCTGCGAGGTGGGAATCCATGAACTGTCGTCGAAGGTTTGCAGGCCAACCGGCGGGATATGGTCGATGACCCGGGCGGACCGCGAAATGGATTCGAGACCGTCGCCTGATGACGGGACGACGAGAGGGCTCACCGTCATCGGCTGCTGGTCGCGCGTGCGGGAATAACTGAAGACCACGTTGGGCGCGGCGGTTTTGAGGCGGCCCACCAGTTTCCTGGCGAATTCCATCTGCCTCTCGGCGGAGGAATAGGGCAGGCGAAACCGCTTTTGCAATTTGATCGGCAGAAAGGGATTGGGACGGACGGGTTCGGGGAGTGCGTCGGCGTCGCAGCCGAGAACCCACAGGTGGTCGAATTGTTGCCCGGCGGATTCGAGCAGGCCCATCAGGTGGATCGGACTGTCTTCCGTGGTCTGCACCTGAAACGGACGTTCCGGGTCGGACACGAGTTTGCGCAGGCGGGCCGCCGCCTCGGTCCGGCTGATGAAGCCTGTGATGGAATCGAGGGAGGCCAACTCGTCGAGGCGCTTTTCCCATTCCTTGTAAGCCTGGATTTCTCGCGAATCCAGCTTGCGGTGAGCGGCGGGCCAGCCCAGGCGGACGAGCAGTTCCGTGAAGCGGCGCGCCCAGACGCTGGGCAGGTTTCTGGATTTGCTCTTTTTGTTGTGGAGAAAATCCTCCCATTCGCGGAACAGTTTTTTAAGAGCCGAGAACTGGCCGCTTTCCTTTTGTTTTTTCCCTTTGGGCGTTTGAATAGTTTGCCGGGCAGCGGTGAAGGTGACTTCGAACTGCTTGTTGCGGACGAGATCGCTTTGCAGACGGTCGGCAACGAAATCCTCCAGGGCGGCGGGCGAGAGATAAGGGCTGCGGATCACCTCGAGGAAGCGGTCCAGACCGATGGCCTGGGAAGGCGATTCGAGAAGGATCAGGGCGGGGGCGATCATCGGTTCCTTGATTAACGGGTAGCCCAGTGAGACGTTGAACGGCAGGTCCGGTTTTTCCCAGACATAAATGCTCTCCGGCGCCAATTCCGCTTTCAATTCCCGCTCCAGCGCCCGATGGATGTCGTTCAGACGGGTGGCGACGATACCGATGCGGTCTCCTTCTTTAAAATTTGTCCGTACCCAGCGCGCGCACTGAATGTTTTCCTCCTGCACGGTTTCGCAGTCCATTATGGAGATCCGGCTTTCGTTTTCATCCATACCGCCTTCGTGAAAATAAAACCGCGCTCCCCGGTGTTCGGCAACTTTTATCCAGGACCGGACTGCAGGAGTGATTTCATCGAATCCCGCCAGCCATACAGTTTGTGGAAAAGAGATCCGGCCCGAGGCGGTCTGTTCCCCGACCCGGGAAATCACATGGTCGCGGCCGATGGCCCCGAACTTTTCAAGAAAGCCCTCGTAAGCCGATTTCCAGCGGATCATGGCGCGGGTTTCTTCCGTCAGGTCGGGTGCACCGGGATCGACTTCCAGTTCGTATTGAAGCAGGAGCGAGTACGCCTTGCCGGCGTCCCGGGCCGCGCCGATCAGGCTCAGCGGGTCCAGGCTTTTGTAGTTTGAATCGCTTTCCAGGATCGTCTCCCAAAGGGTTTGCGACTGCAGGGAAGACAGGACCCATTTGTCCGGCCATGAGTTCTGGTACGTATCGAGAAACCAGTCGGCCAGGGAATGGATAGGTGGGGAGGGCCAGATCGTTTGCCCCTGCGCCATCCGGGCTTCGGCATCCTTGAGTTGCAAGTGCCGCGACAGGCGCTGATTGACAGTCAGCACCAGGCAATCCTCTGGAATGGGGAAGGTGAGTTTCATGGAAGAAAAAAAGGTCACCCGGGCTGGCCCGGATGACCTGATGCTGTGCGGGATGTGTTGCGCCGGGACCCGTTCAGGGGGTGGCCTGGACCCAGACCTCGCCCTTGGTTGTGGTTTCGCGTTTCCAGATCGGGGTGGTGCGTTTCAATTCCGCTATGGCCCATTCGCAGGCTTCGAAGGCTTCCTTGCGGTGTTCCCCGGCGGCGACGATGAGCACGATGTTTTCGCCGATATCGATCGGGCCGATCCGGTGGATGATGCTCATGTCGATGATCTTGTAATCCTCAATCGCCTTGGTGCAGATTTCGTCCAGCTTTTTCTCGGCCATTTTCGGGTAATGCTCGAAGTTGAGTTCGGAGATGTTCTCGCCCTTGTTCAACTCCCGCCCCGTGCCGAGGAAGATGACGATGCCGCCGATGTTCTTCGAGGATTTCTTGATGGCTTCGATTTCATCCGTGACGGAGAAATCTTCCCGCTGAATTCTGGCTTTGGTTTCTGTTGTGGTGCTCATGTTGTTTTCCTGTAGGTTCAGGCCCCGCCGGAGAAGGGGGGCAAAAGGGCCACCTCATCCCCGTCCTTGATGATGTGGTCGGCGGAGACGACGTCGTAGTTGACCGAGACCATGATTTTTTTGTCGCGGACCAGTTCGCCGATCTTGGGCAGGTTCAGGCCGATGGCGTCGCTCAACTGATCGAGCGTGGCCTGGGCTCCCAGGTCGAATTGATCTTCCTCCCGGCCCGCCATTTGCCGCAACTGCGCAAAATATTTCACGGTGATCATGCTCAGGCCCCCGCTTTCTGACTGCGTTCAAAAGTGCCGGATTTGCCGCCCGCCTTGAAGGCCAGGCCGACGTCGCTGATGACCATTTCCCGGTCGGCGGCCTTGCACATGTCGTAAATGGTGAGCGCCGCGACGGACACCGCTGTCAGGGCTTCCATCTCGACACCGGTTTTTCCGGAAATCTTGACCGTCGCCTGGATATGAATGGCGCACAGGTCCGTGTCCGGATCGGGATCGGACTGGACCTCAAAGCTGATGTCCACTCCCGTCAGGTTGAGCGGATGGCACATGGGGATGACCTCGGGCGTTTTCTTGGCGCCCATGATCCCCGCCACCTGCGCCACAGCCAGCACGTCCCCTTTTTTGATCTCCCCGCGCTGGATAAGGTCCAGGGTTGCGGGCTTCATGCTGATACTGCCGGTGGCCGTGGCGACGCGTTCGGTGACGGATTTTTCGGAGACGTCGACCATGCGCGCCCGGCCTTGTTCGTTGAAATGTGTCAGTGGATTTTCCATGGGGTCATTTTACAACATTTTTTAGACGGTTGGGGATAGGGAATTGGTTTTCCCGCCCCAGGTTTTTATCACGGATTGCCGGATACTCCGGCTATAATAACGGATTTTCCGTACCACCCGTGCAAAAGGACCCCCCTTGGCCCTCCAGAACATTGTCCTGATTCTGGTCTCCAGCCTGTTTCACGCAAGCTGGAACATCCTCACCCAATCGAGCCGCAACTCGCAGTTTTTGTCCGGCCTGAAGGGTCTCTGGATCATGGGGGCCGGGCTGGTGTTTGTGAGCCTCAACGGGGTGGGGCATTTGTCTCCCGAAATGTGGAAATGGATTGTGCTCTCGGGCGTTCTGCACGGGGTGTACATCCTGTCCCTGTCGCAGGCCTACAACACGGCCGACATCTCATATGTCTATCCGATCGCTCGCTCCGCCCCGGCGCTTGTTCCCTTGTTTGCCTGGTGGTGGCTCGATGAGCGTGTCGGGTGGACCAGCTTTCTGGCCATCTTCCTGATCCTGCTTGCGGTGTACATGCTGCATTTCAAGGGCAAAATCATGCAGGGATTCCGCAATGTCTGGGACGCGGTCCTGCACAAGGACCTGAGGTGGGCGTTCATCACACTGGGGCTCGTGGTGTCCTACAGTCTGGTGGACAAGAAAGGGATGGATTTACTGATTCAGCATTTTCAGGAACGCTCTCTGTTGAACGGACTGGAGTTTTTTTTCCTGGAGTCTTTCCTCGGCTTCACGATCTGCAATGCCTACTTGTTTTTAAAGCATCCGGCGGGGGAGATCGTGGGGGTGTGGCGGCAGGAGAAGGGGGCGGGATTCATTGCCGGAATCTTCACCGTGGGGTCTTACGGATTGATCTGCGTGGTCCTGCAGTTTGAGCCCGTCAGCCAGGTGGTGGCCATCCGCCAGACCAGCGTCCTCATGGTGGCCCTCTGGGGTATTTTGAAACTCAAGGAGCCTTTCGGCACTCAACGGCTGCTGGCGTCCTGTCTGATCGCCGCGGGTGTCGGATTGATCGGGCTGGCGGATTGAAGACGACGCGCATTGCCGGACCGGAAACAGGGAACAATCCTGGAGGCTTCTCAAAATTAAAAAGAATTAATGTTAAATCGTAACCTGTGGATTTATCATAAAATTGAATTGTGCAATGGCTCTTTTTATTTTCCCAAGGGGATGAAATGATGAAATCAAGGTTGGCCGCTCAGACCATAAAATATCTGGTTTTAACCGTTATCAGTGTTCTGTTGTTGAGCGTGGGATCCGCGGATGCGCGGGATCGCAAAACGAAAACCCTCGTACTCGATAACGGGCTCTCCGTTTATCTCATGTCCGACCCGGAAGTCACCCGCAGCGCGGCTGCGTTGTCCGTCGGGGTGGGACACATTTATGACCCGAAGGAAAAGCAGGGACTGGCTCATTATCTGGAGCATATGTTGTTCCTCGGGACGGAAAAATATCCGGACGTGGAGGACTATAAAAAGTACCTGAATTCGAACTCGGGGGCCAGCAACGCCTACACCGCAGACGATGTCACCAATTATTTTTTTCAGGTCTCGCATGACGCGTTTGAGGGCGCGCTGGACCGGTTCAGCCAGTTTTTCAAGGCTCCCCTGTTCAGTCCGAAATATGCCGAACGGGAAGTCAACGCGGTGAACAGCGAATTCGACAAGAACAAACTGCAGGACGGCTGGCGGTCCAACCATCTGGTGCAGCAGGTTTCGGAACCCGGGCATCCCATGCAGAAGTTCGGTATTGGCAGCAAGGAAACCCTGGCCGGGGACAACCGTCCGGCGCTGCTGGATTTTTACAAGAAATACTATTCGGCCTCCATCATGAAGCTGGCGATTCTGTCGAACCTGCCTCTGGGAGAGCAGGAAAAAGTGGCCCGGGCGATGTTTGGAGATATCCCCAACCGCCCGGTCAAATTGCCGTTTATCGACCCGGAATTCAGAAAGCCGTTGAACGGTAAATACCGCCTGCTCAAGGTCAAAACCATTAAGGACACGCGGACCCTGAGTCTGGAGTTTCCCACCATCCGGCTTTACGACTATCAGGACAGCAAGCCCGCTTCCATCGTCGGTTCCGTTGTGGGTTACGAGGGGAAGGGTTCCCTGCTTTCCAAGTTGAAGGACGAGGGACTGGCCCTGGGGCTTTCCGCCGGAGGGGGCTACTCGCACCCCAATATTTCCACGTTCGGCATTAACATCAACCTCACCCGTAAGGGGGAGGCGGAATACAAGAAGGTGCTGGCGATTGTTTTTTCCTATATTCAGTTCCTGAAAAAAGACGGGATCCAGTCCTACACTTTCAAGCAGAACCAGCGGATGGCGGAGATCAACCACGAATGGCGGGAACTGGACGAGGGCATGGGGTATGTCGCCGGACAGGCCTCTCTGATGCAGCGCTTCCCGCTGGACAAGATCGAGACCCTGCCGTACCTGATCATGCAGGAAAACACGTCTGCCTACCGGGAGATAATCGATACCCTGACGCCGGAAAATGCGCTGGTGGTGTTGAGTTCGCAAAACGTTTCGACGGATAAGAAGGAGCATTTCTTCGGCACCGAATACGCCCTGGTCGAAGTGGGCGGGGACGACTTCAAGGCGTTGAAAAACCCTCCGGTGGTGGCGGGACTTTCCTACCCGGAGAAAAATCCGTTCATTCCGAACGGCCTGGCGCTGTTTGAGGAAAACCCTCATGTGATCCGCGACGATGCACTGGCGAAAGTTTATTTTCAGTTCGACCACCGGTTTGAAAAACCCAAGGTCTATCTCAAGTTCCTGATCGAAACGCCGCATGTTTACGACAACCCGCACAACCTGGCCCGCTCCAAGCTGTACCAGGCGGCGATCATGGAAGGCCTGAATGAACTGACCTATCCCATTGCCGAGGCGGGGCTTTCCTACGCTCTCAGCCTGGAAAAAGAGGGCGTCGTTTTTGTCGTGGGGGGATATTCCGAACGCATTCAAGATTTGTTGAAACTGGTGGTGCGGAATCTCAAAACCATTACGATCAACGAACAGAAGTTTCATGACCTGAAAGACGAGTTCATCCGTGGAGTGGAAAACCAGAAACTGGGCCAGGGATATGCCCGGGCGGGTTATTTCAACCGCCAGATCTGGATGGTGCATCAGTTCACTGAAGAACAGCTTCTGGAAGGTTTAAAAACCGCCACCTTCGATGAAATCCGCGAATACGCCCACACCCTGTTCGAGCGGGTGTACGTCACCGCCGTGATTTACGGCAACTGGTCCGAACAAAAAGCGGGAGAGGCCGTGGATCTGGTGGTGCAGGAACTGGGCAGCCAGCCTTTGCCTCAGGAAGAACGGTTCGACAACAAAGTGGTGGTGTTGAATGATTCGGAGAATCTCCAATACAGCGAACGGGTGGAGGACAACAACAACGCCCTGTTCTACACCCTCCAGGCGGGACCGCATGATTTCAAACGTTATGGTGTGTACCAACTGGTGGCGTCGATCATTGAGAGCGATTTTTACACCCAGATGCGAACCAATCAGCAACTGGGTTATGTCGTCTGGAGTTTCGGCCAGCGCCTGGAGGATCGGTTGTTCCTCAAGCTGATCATCCAGTCCGCCGGATACGGTCCGTTTGAACTCAAGAAAAGAGTCGAGGCGTGGATGGACGTGGCGCCGGGCCTGTTCGACAAGCTCACGGATGAGGAATTCGAGAAGCATCGCGACAGCCTCGTGGTTTCCCTGGAGAAGAAGCCGGACAGCATTGCCGAGAAGACGGCGGAATTGTATTACCTGGCAACAGATGAAAAAGGCGATTTCGATTACAAGGAAAAGCTGATCGAGGCCGTGAAGACCGTGACCCGCGAGGAAGTGGTGGTCGCCGCGCGTGAACTTTTTTCCGACGGCAAGACCTCACGGTCTATCGTTCTTGTCCGCTCCAGGTCGAATGAGGACAAGGTCCCGGACGGGGTGATTGAAGATATTGAAAAAATCAAGGAACTCAACCGGAGGCGGAACACTTCCAGTTGATCGGAAAAACATGAGCCCGTGGATCCTTTTCAAGGGTCTGCGGGCTTTTTTTATTGCATTGAGCCGGAGCGGCCACGACTCTATATGTGTGGAATAAAAACCGTAATGAATGGGGAATATGCTCCGGCAGGTCATCAATATATTTCGAATCGGCAAAACTGTTGGGACGATCCGGTTTTCAACGGAAGCAGACAAAAAAAAACGGGCCCGCAAATTTTTGATGGAACTGCTGGGGAGCTCCCGTGGGGTGTCCACAAAGGTGGGCCAGTTTCTTTCGCTCGGGAACGGAGATTCGGACCTGACCGATGCGTTCAAGGAATCGGTTCCGCCGATGAGCCGCGAAGAAGTGGTGCAGGTGCTCAATCAGAATTACGCGGGCGACTACCGTACGGTCTTCAAAAAGCTGGACTGGCAGGCCCGCGCGGCTTCCCTGGGGCAGGTGCACCGGGCCGTTTTGACCACCGGCGAGAAGGTGGCCGTCAAGGTCCGCTACGCCGGTATCGACGGTTGTGTTGAAGATGAATTGAAGCTCCTGGGCTGGTTGCCGAACATGGGCCCGGTCCGGAAATGGGGAATGGACTTTGGCGATTATGTCGAGGAGTTTCGCGTCCATTTCAAGGAAGAGCTGGACTACCGGCTGGAAGCGGACCGCCAGTTGCGCTATGAGTCCTGCGCCCGTGCGATCCCCGGGATCGTGGTGCCGCATGTTTATAAGGAACAGTGCCGGGATGGGGTGCTGGTCCAGTCCTGGGAAGAGGGCATGTCCCTGGAAAACGCCTGTTCGCTCAACGAAGAGCAGCGGCAGGGGTTGGGAAAGATTTTTTTAACGCATTATCTGCACATGTTGTTTCGTGAAGGCTTGCTTCACTCCGACCCGAATCCGGACAACTTTGCTTTTGTTGCGAAAAAGAACAGACTGCAGGTGATTCTGTATGACTTCGGCAGCCTTTTCGAAATTGGCCCAACACAGCGTTTGATTTTGCTGCGAATCATTCTGGCCCTGCGCTACCGGGAGGCCCTGGACCCCATGGCCTGCCTGGCGGGCCTTGGGTTTGACACTGCGAAGTTGAACGACTTGAAGCCTCAGCTTCCCGCACTGCTGGAAGTTCTGTTCGAACCTTTTAATGAAGACGCGCCGGTTGATCTGGCCGACTGGGATTTGAACAGGCGCTGGGATGAAATCGCCGGTGAACTCAAATGGTGGTTCCGGTCCGCCGCCCCGCCCAGCGCCCTGTTCCTCATGCGTTCCTTGCACGGTCTGGCGACGCACCTGCGCTCTCTGGACGCCCGCCTTTCCTGGCGGTGGATTCTAGACGAGGTGGCGGGAGATTTGTATCGGGAGGTGAGGGAGTTGTCTATTCCCGCCCTGGTTCCGGCGAATGGAAGCGGGGCGGTCACCTTCAGCGGGTTGTCGCGTTATCTGAAAGTCCACGTGGAGAAGGGGAACGGCAACCGGGTTTCTCTCACCATGCCGGCCCGGGTGGTGGATTCTCTGGAAGAGGTGATCGACCCGCCTGTGCTTGAGTCCATCAAAAAAAATGAGATTGACCTGGATGAGGTCAAGGCGAAGGTGCAGAAGTCGGGGTACGCACCCCAGACCCTGTTCGAGGTGCAGGACCCGGAGCGGATGGTCCAGGTCTGGCTGGAATGACCCTGATGGGAGCTGCTGTTTGCGGGACTGGTCCCGCGCACGGGTCAGGCGTGGTTCAGTTCATTTTCCAGACAGGGGGCGACGTTTACGGGCTCAATGGTTTGCGCCACGTAACCGGACGTGTTGCCCGCCTTTAACTGCTCAAACAAAAACCGCACCTTGCCTTCGAGTTCCTTGCCGATTTCGTTTTTAATCTCTTCCGGCAAATTCCAGAACTCTTTTTTGAAAGGATTGCCAAATCCTTTTTTACGGGTTTTGTAGAGGAACTGTTCGTCAGTCCAGCCCGGTTTTTTGTCGTCGATGAACTCGCTGTGCAGATGGGCGTAGATGCGGTCCTTCAACTCCTTCGGAAAATGTTTGCTTTCGTAGATCATGTTCTGGAAATCCGTGGCCAGGTGGATCTCCGCCGTTTCCAGTTCCGGGAACTTGTTGAACAGTTCCGAGGGCAGGGTGGAGGCGCCGTGCTGGACGGCCCCGGCGAGGCCATAGTCTTCTCTTGAAATGCGGGACAGGTTTTCCAGGGTATTGAAATCGAGCGCCACCTCTGCGACCGATCCGTCCGGTAGCGGCACCCCGCCGTGTTCGGTTCCGGTCTGGATGGATATTTTGCTGATCGTCTTGTAGTTGGGATTGGCTTTGCGCAGGTTTTCGTTGAAGTTGTCCATGTAGGCCCGGAGCTCGGCCTCATTGCTGTTTTCCTTGCCCACTTCGCCGATCTCGCCGCCGACAGAGACGGTGATGCCTTCGGGTTCGTTGTCGCGGACGAAGCGGGTGAGTTCGACGCCCACTTCAAAATTCAACCGCTGCTGTTCCTTCACATCCTCCGGTTCGAGGGTCACCAAGGTAGAGGTGTCGATGTCAATATTGTAAAAACCCGCAGCCATCGCCTGCTTGATGAGGGTTTTTAAACCCTCAACTTCCTTGTCCCGGTTCTCGTGGTATTTTTTGGCGCTGATCTGGAAGTGGTCCCCCTGGACGAAAACCGGTCCTTTGAACCCTTCCTTAATAGCCGCCGCGAGGATGACCGCGATCAGCTCGTGCGGCTGCTGGTGGGTGTACCCGATCTCCGATTTGGCGATTTCAAAGATAAAAGCGCCCGAATCCATTGCCTGGGCGGTCCTGAAGATGGCGCGGCTGAAATCGTACGACATCCCACGGATATTGAGCGCCGGAACGGTATAGCCTTTGTTTTCCCCCTTGCCGCGCGCGTCGTAGAGTCCCTGGATGGAGGCGGGGACGATGCCCATCTGCTGGGCGAGATGCTTGATCACAAACCGGCAGTAGGCCCGGACTTCAGGATTTTCATTCAATACGGAGTTGGCCGCCAGGGTGTCGAGAGGGCCCCTGCGAAGGGTTTCCGGATCATCCAGGTGGACCGATCCGTTGTTCAGTGTTGCCGCGCCTTTCAGGATCCGGGCGATATCTTCTTTTCCTGTGGGTACCATCTCAAACTCCTGTTTGCTGAAGGTTCTATACTGTATGTGGGGGCCGGGGGGAATACCCGTTACAGGCTCTAGTTCGAATGTATCTTCTAACAGGTGCTTGTAACCGTTTTTTCTGTTCCAAAAGACCATTCGTTTATCAGTCCAGAACGATTATAACGTAAACGGAAACAGACGGCGTTAGAATTTTTCTTAAATAAAATTTCAATATTATCAATAGGTTACGTATATTTTGCGTCAGAACTCCTGAAATCGGGCGATGCGGGCCGGCCACAGGCCGGGAAGTGCGCTGAAACCGGCGAAGAAGCTTTGATAATTTAGGGTTAAGGGATTTCCGGAGGACAGGAGTTTCAGGGATTTTCGGTTGACACCCCCAATATTTTTGCTAGAATTTTCAAACAATTGCGCCTGCCGTGCGCGATTCTGTTCAAAATCGATCCTTTTGAATCAAAGGATTTAAATAAAATAAGTTACGTAATTCACCCACCGATTTTTTGGTGAATCCTCAGGGAGATTACCGCCCCATGTTTAAAAATATTTACGTCCCCGTGGACAACTCGGACTACTCAAATGCCTGTATCGACCTTGCGCTGGAATTCGCCAAGGGAGACGATACGACGGTAACCTCGAGCCACGTTTATGCAGCTAAAATGCACGATGTCCGTTTCCGGCAGATGGAAAGCGGTTTGCCCGAGGAATACCAGGACGAACAGGAACTCGAAAAACAGCGTGCCATTCACGATCAGTTGATCACCAAAGGGATGGAAGTCATCACCGACTCCTACCTGGATGTGCCGCGTTTCAAATGCAAGGCGGACGGAGTTCCCTTTGTCGGCAAGTCCCTGGAGGGCCGTAACTGGATTGAGCTGGTGCGGGACATCAAGGAATCGGACTATGACCTGGTCATCATGGGTGCCCTGGGACTGGGCGCGATCAAGGACAGCCAGATGGGAACAGTGGCGGAACGCGTGATCCGCAGGATTCAGACCGACACGCTGATCGTCAAGAATGTTCCGGAACTGCACGGCAAGGACGAAGGCAGCGGTAAGATCGTCGTGGCCGTTGACGGCAGCGGCCACTGTTTCGGCGGCCTCAAGACCGGCATCGCCATGGCGCGCAAGCTCAACCGCCCGCTGGAAGTCATCTCGACTTTCGATCCGTATTTCCATTACGCCATGTTCAACAGCCTCACCGGCGTTCTGTCGAAAGATGCGGCCAAGGTATTCAAATTCGAGCAGCAGGAAAAGCTGCACGAGGACATCATCGATAAAGGCCTCGCCAAGATTTATCAATCCCACCTCGAAGTTTCGCGGAAACTGGTCGAGGAAGAGGGCATGGACTGCACCATCCGTCTTCTGGACGGCAAGGTCTTCGAAAAAATTCTGCAGTACGCGCGTGAAGAGAAACCCTATCTGCTCATCCTGGGCCGGATCGGCGTGCACAGCGCACCGGATATGGACATCGGCGGCAACACGGAAAACCTGCTCCGCATGGTTCCGTGCAACGTGCTGCTCTCCAGCAAAGTGTTCAAGCCGCCGATCGACCTGCAGGCGGAAGAGAGCATCGACTGGACGGCGGAAGCCAAGGAACGCCTCAAAAAGATTCCCGGCTTTGTCCGCCCCATGGCCACCGCCGCCATCCTGCGCTATTCCCTCGAACGCGGACACAGCATGATCACCTCCGCGGTCATCACGGAAGCCTGCGAAAGCATCCTTCCGGCGGGCGCCATGCAGGCCATGTACAGCATCGGCGACCAGATGCGCGACAAGATGGCCAAAGGCGAGGATCCGCTGGACGGCATGATCAAGGACCGGCAGGAAATCCTGTACGAAAAATTCAAGAAGGACGCTGAAGAGCATGCGGAAACCGATGGACGCGAGGTTCCGGTAACGCTCAAGTGCGGCGGTTGTGGCGCTTACCATCCGTCGGATGTCGTCAAGTGCAGCGTCTGTGGCGCGGGTGCGGAATTGCTCGTCGCCGTGGACAAGGACCAGTACGCTCCGTCAGCGGAAGAAGGCAAGGACACCACCACCGTGACCACCTTCGATTCGGTGCAGGTGACCTGGACCCAGGAAGCGCTCGATTTTCTGGAAGAGTTCCCGGAGGGGCATATCCGCCGCCGGGCGCACGCGCGTATTGAGAAGAACGCGCGTGTCCAGAAGGTGGCTGAAGTCTCCCTGGAGTTCGCCAAGCAGATCATCAACGGCAAGGCGGTTACGGAGAAATCCGAACCGGTTTCCAATGGCAATGGCAACGGTTCGAATGGCAACTATTCGGACAAGAACGGGGGCACGGCAACCCAGGTTGCGCCGGCGGATGTGACCGCGGCGGAAGGGCTGGAGCCGGATGTCGACGGTTTCACCTGGGCTCCGGAAGCGGTCGCCCGGCTGGAGCAGGTTCCCAAAGGCTTCATGAGAGACAACACCCGGTCCCGGGTGATCGATTTCGCCAAGAAGGAAAACATCACCCACATCACCTATGAGACCTGTGTGAAGGGAATCGAGTATTCCGTTCAGGTGATGAGTGAAATGATCCAGAACGGAGCGACGATCGAGGATTTTCTGCCGGGCAAGTGACCCTCTGGAAAACGCCTTCCGTAAGCTTCGATACGGCACGAATTTGAAAAATTCCGTTCAAAGGCATTCCCCTGTTATTCCGGTTTCCCTCCGGAGTAACAGGGGATTTTGTTTTTTACCGATACCCAAATCGTTTTCGCTTCCCGGTCTTTCCAATTAAAAGTATGGACGCTCAATCGGGCTTTCAAATCTTCCGGCGGCTCATCTCCTATCTGGTTCCGTACCGGAGCAAGATCGTTCTGACGATTTTCACCTCGGTGATCGTCGGTGCGTTGTCGACCTCGCCGGTTCCGATCATCCAGAAAACCTTCGACGACATCTTCCTGCACAAGGACATGTTCATGCTGAAGGTCGTGCCGGTTCTGATGATTGTGATGTACCTCGTCAAGGACAGCCTGCGTTATATCCAAAGCAGCATCATTCAGCGCATCGGCTGGGAGCTGGTGGCGAAGCTGCGTGAGGACATGTTCCAGCACCTGCACCGGGTGCCCTACACGTATTTTGAAGGCGACACCACCGGTCAGTTGATGTCCCGGCTGATCAACGACGTCAATGTCATGTTGCTGTCGATCACCAAGCTGGTCAAGGACCTGCTGCAGAACGGCGTGATGCTCATCGGTTTGCTGTTCTGGGTGTTCTACCTGAAATGGGACTGGGCGATTATTTCTATCGTCGTGTTTCCCCTGGCGCTGGGGCCGATTTCGATTATTTCCAAAAAGCTCCGCAGATTGGGTCGGCGCGGGCAGGAGGTGCTGGCCAACATCAACTCTGCCATGCTCGAGTCGTTTTCCGGAATCAAGATTGTGCGGGCTTTTGGCCTGGAGGGTAACGAGCAAAAAAAGCTGCGGGAGCACAACCGGGAGTTTCTGGAGGTGACCCGCAAGGACATCAAGTACACCGAGATCACGTCGCCTTTCATGGAACTTCTGGGCGTCAGCCTGGGCGCGGTGATCCTCTGGCTGGGCGGAACGCAGGTGATCGAAGGCGAGGTCAGTCAGGGGACTTTCGTCGCTTTCGTGCTGGGGTTTTTCATGATGAACGATCCGGTCCGGCTGCTGTTTAAAACGATGACCGAATCACAGAAAGCCTTGGCCGCCGCCGAACGCGTTTTCGAAGTGCTCGATCAGAAGGAGGAAGCGACGGAGGACGGCGACGTGGTGTTGACCCGGTTTGAAAGTTCGATTGAATATCAGTCGGTGTTTTTCAAGTACCCGACCCGGGAAGGGATGGTGCTGAAGGATATCAACCTCAAGGTCAACAAATCGGATGTCATCGCCATCGTGGGCATGAGCGGCGCCGGCAAGACCACCCTGGTCGATCTGCTCTTCAAGTTTTTCCGGGTCACGCAGGGCCGGATTCTGATCGACGGTACGGATATCAACCGCATCACCAGTGAATCGCTGCGGCAGCACATGGCCCTGGTGACGCAGGAGACCTTCCTGTTCAACGACACGGTCTGGGCCAATATCGCCATGGGAGATCCGGCGGCCGGCCGTGACGCCATACTGGAAGCGGCGCGCGCGGCGCATGTCGACAACTTTGTGCAGACCCTGGACGACGGGTACGAGACGGTCATCGGTGAACGGGGATTGAAACTCTCCGGCGGCCAGCGGCAGCGCATCGCCATCGCCCGCGCGGTGTTGCGCAACGCGCCGATCCTCGTCCTCGATGAGGCGACTTCCGCCCTCGATTCTGAATCTGAAAAACTGGTGCAGGACGCTCTCAACCGGTTGATGGAGCACCGGACGACTTTCGTCATTGCGCACCGGTTGTCGACGATCAAGAACGCCGACCGGATCATTGTCATGGAGCACGGCGAGATCGTGGGGGAGGGCACGCACGAACAGCTTCTCTCCAGTTGCGCCCAGTATCAGAAATATTATGAAATGCAGTTTGCCGGATGATTGGAAGAAATTGGAAACAACATCATGAAATTTGAAAACGTCTGCATCGAGTCGCTGGGTTACCACCTGCCTGAAAACATCGTCACTTCCGAGGACCTCGAACGGAGGATGGGGGCGCTGTACGAAAAACTGAAGCTGCCCTATGGCCGCCTGGAACTGATGAGCGGTATACGCGAACGGCGGTTCTGGGACAAGGGCGTTTATCCCAGCGAGGTGAGTTCGATCGCCGGTGAGAATGCCCTGAAAAAATCCTCGATCAACCGCGACGAAATCGGTTCGCTCATTTGCGCCAGCGTCTGCCGCGATTTTCTGGAACCGGCCACGGCGACGGTGATCCACCATAATCTCAACCTGCCGCAGGATTGCGCGGTGTTCGATATCTCCAACGCCTGCCTGGGTGTGCTCAACGGCATGATCACGATTGCCAATCAGATCGAAGCCGGGCAGATTCGCGCCGGGCTGGTGGTCTCCGGTGAAAACGGCGGGCCGCTTGTCAACAACACCGTGGAGAACCTGCTGAGCCAGCCTTCCCCCACGCGGAACACGATCAAGACGGCCTTCGCGTCGCTCACCATCGGGTCGGCGGCGGTAGCGGTGCTGCTGGCGCACAAGGATTTGTCCAGAACCGGTCACCGGTTGTTGGGTGGGGTGTCCCGGGCGGACACGAGGCACAACCATCTGTGCCGGGGCAATGAAGACACGGGAATGGACATGACGGCGCAGCCCTTGATGGAAACGGACGCGGAGACCCTGATGCACGAAGGGATACGACTGGGCGCGGAAACCTGGGAGGTGTTCAAAGCGGAAATGGGCTGGACCAACGACCAGATCGACCGCACGTTCTGTCACCAGGTGGGATCGCTGCATCGCAAAATGATGCTGGACACTTTCGATCTCGATCCGGAAAACGATTTCACCACCTTGGAATTCCTGGGCAATACCGGGTCCGCCGCCCTGCCGGTGACGCTTGCGATTGGAGAGGAAAAGGGATTCCTGAAACAGGGAGACCGCATTGCTTTGCTTGGGATCGGCAGCGGACTCAATTGCATGATGCTGGGTGCGGAATGGTAGGAGAGGATATCACCGCTCCGTTTCGGGATTTGTATCCTTTCGAGTCTAATTTTCTCGAGATCGACTCCCTGCGCTATCACTATCTGGACGAGGGAGAGGGCGACACCCTCCTCATGCTGCATGGCAATCCCACCTGGTCGTTTTATTACCGCTCGCTTGTGCGCGGACTCCGCCATCAGAACCGCTGCGTGGTTCCGGATCACATGGGCTGCGGCCTGTCGGACAAACCGCAGGACTACCCGTACACGCTCGAAACCCACATCCAGAATGTTGAGCGCCTGGTCGATCACCTGAAGCTGGACAACCTGACGCTGGTGGTGCACGACTGGGGCGGGGCGATCGGCATGGGGTACGCGGTGCGTCATCCGGAAAAAATCAAGCGGCTTGTGATCTTTAACACCGCCGCTTTTCTTTCGCAGGACATCCCCTGGAGCATCAACCTGTGCCGCCATCCGGTGATCGGCCCGATCGCCATTCAACGATTCAACGCATTTTCCCGCGCGGCGCTCATCCGGGCGAGCAAGGTGCCGGGACGTGTTTCGGGAAAAGTCGGGGCAGGGTATCTGGCTCCCTACGATTCACCGGAGAACCGCATTGCCCAGCTGCGCTTTGTCCAGGACATTCCCATGACGCCGGAGGTTCCGAGCTATCCCCTGGTTCAGCAGATCGAGTCGGGGCTCGGCCGATTCAGCAACCTGCCGATCCTGATCGTCTGGGGCCTGAAGGATTTTTGTTTTACCGAGAGGTTTCTTGACCGCTGGAAAGAGATATTTCCCGGCGCGGAGGTGCAGGCCTTTAAGAAGGCCGGGCATTATGTGGTCGAGGACGCGTACGAAGAGATCATTCCCAACCTGATCCGGTTTTTGAAACAACATCCCCTGCAAGCGGCATAAAAAACGGCCTCCCCATCGGGGAAGCCGTTTTTGTTGTGCCATTCTTTCCGGACTAGTAGCGGTAATGCTCCGGTTTGTAGGGACCTTCCACCGGAATTCCCAGGTAATTCGCCTGGTCGTCGGTCAGCGTGGTCAGTTTGACCCCCAGTTTTTCCAGATGCAGGCGCGCCACTTCCTCGTCCAGTTTCTTCGGCAGGGTGTAAACGCCCACTTCGTATTTGTTGTTGTACAGTTCGATCTGCGCCAGCACCTGGTTCGTGAAGGAGTTGGACATGACGAACGAAGGATGTCCGGTGGCGCAGCCCAGGTTGACCAGCCGGCCCTCGGCGAGCAGGATGATGCAATGCCCGTCCGGGAAGGTGTATTTGTCCACCTGCGGCTTGACCTCTTTCTTTTCGATACCGGGGAAGTTGTTGAGTTTTTCCACCTGGATTTCGCAGTCGAAATGGCCGATGTTGCAGACGATGGCCGTGTCCTTCATCTTCTCCATGTGGTCGATGCGGATGATGTCCTTGCAGCCCGTGGTGGTGACGAAAACGTCGCCTTCCTTAACCGCTTCTTCCATGGTGGTGACTTCAAAACCTTCCATTGCCGCCTGCAGGGCGCAGATCGGATCGATTTCGGTGATGAGGACCCGCGCGCCGAAGCCGCGCATCGACTGGGCGCTGCCTTTGCCGACATCGCCATAACCCGCGACCACCACGACCTTGCCTGCGACCATGACATCGGTGGCGCGCTTGATGCCGTCGGCCAGGGACTCGCGGC
>JAGQJZ010000056.1 GCA_020430445.1 Nitrospina sp. | reverse complement strand
CTGCAGAAACACCCACCGTGGAAATTGTTGATGCCAAGGCGTTGCCCGTCCGGTAGGACCACCTTGCGGTGGGGCAGCTTGGGCTCTCTCCTGATTCTGCAGAAACACCCACCGTGGAAATTGTTGATGCCAAGGCGTTGCCCGTCCGGTAGGACTTCTGCAAATTTGGATAAATTGTTATAAAAAACTGAACAGGAAACCCGGTGTAAAACATTGATTTTGGCCTGGCAGGACGGGTCTTTGCTCCACTTCCCGGAAAAAATTCTCACTTAAATCATCAAATAAATTCAAATATTTGACAGCTTGCCAGAAAAGGTGGGGCGAAATTTTTGTGTCTTGCGCGCGGTTTGGAACGGGGTTTGCTCTAAACAGGGTGAATGCAACGAAAGGAGCCAACCATGAACCCCGTAGCGCTGATAAAGAAGACTCTCTGGTTAAGCCTCCTCAGCTGGATGCTCTCCGGCAAGGCGGAAGCGAGGTGTGTCCATGAATCGACTCCGGGTTTGGACGGACTGTTCCATCTCCCTCCGCTGGGCGACCTGTTTGTCTTCGGTCTGGCGGTTTTGTTGATGTGGGGACTCTCTGTCTGGCTGATGGACCGTATTCTTCCGCAGTCAAAAAGCGGAAGCCGGGCGGGCGTGGATCCGGTTCACGAAGTACAGAATTTTGAGCTGAGCGGCATTCAGTCGAAAACCGACAAGGCGCTGAGCTGGATGCAGACTGAGTACGAGCAGATGATTCTCGACCGTCTGCATGAAATGGACGATAAACCGAAGTCTCAGGCAGGGACTCAGGAGTATCGGGGCCAACGGGCGGCCTCGGTGTGATCGTAGTAGATTCAAACGCATTTTAAGCAATACATGCTTTTCCTCGGGAAGGGGTTAAACCCCTCAACTCCTTCCACAACCTCCTAAGGGGAGAAGGGTTTGGCAGAACCCTTCTCCCCCTCTTCCTTTTCACCACCTTGCGGTGGGGCCAAACTTTTCTCACGGAACAGTTTTGTCACCGGGTTTTACTGCAGAATCTTTCCAATAAACACAATCGACCCTGATACGTCATTTTGAGGAACTGGTAATACCGGCAGAGCCTGTCCTGAGCTTGTCGAAGGAAAGCAATCCAGACTTTTGGATCTATCCCTTTGGGGCACGAACTCTTCGGATGAATACCTGGGCTACGCTCATGGCACTCACTTGTGATGACGGGCTTTGCGGACTGTTTGAAAAAATCAAAAGCAGAGGCGAGATTCTTCGCTTCGCTGGCGCTCGCTCGGAATGGTATATCTGGGGTTGTTGCTTTTCCGCAAATGATTCTGCTCAACTATCCATCGATGAAAACTTTAGTAGCAAGATGCCGCCCCTACGTAAAAATGGACCCTCCGTAAGGAGCTCTGCGGAAAAACCCGGTGACAAAACTGTTCCGTGAGAAAAGTTTGGCCGTGCGCAAGCACTTCAGGAGGTGCGCAGGGTGTTGAGGCGGTCCTGGTATTTGGGATTGGTGGGGCTGATTTTGACGGCGTGTTCGAGCGACTGGATGGCGGATGTTTTGTCGTCCAGCTTGAGTTGGGCTTCGGCCAGTTGAAAGAATGTTTCGCCCTGATAGGGGTTCACCTGACCCGCGGTCTGGAAGGCGGCCACGGCTTCCTGCCAGCGGTTCTGGTCGCGGTACAGAAGACCCAGATGGAAGTAGGTCATCATGCCCTTGGGGTTGAGTTGCAGGCTTTTCGCCAGCAGGGTCTCGGCCTCTTTCAATTCGCCTTTCTGGCGCAGGGTGTCGGCGAGGTTGTTCAGGTAGAGGGTGTTTTCCGGCTCGAGACCCAGCGCCGTTTTGTAATAGCCGAGGGCTTTATCGTAGTCGCCCTGGTGCTTGAACAGGTTGGCGAGGTTGTTGTGTGCTTTGGAGTCGTTGTCTTCGGGGCTGAGGGCGATGGCCTGTTCCCAAAGCTTGCGCGCGCTGTCGACGTTTCCGTTTGAAAACTGGACCATCCCCAGGTTGATATGCGCCTGCAAATGCCCCGGTGACCGGGCGATGACTTCGCGGAACAGTTCGCCCGCCTCGTCGTAGCGTTTCATGCCGAAGAGAACGAGGCCCTTCTTGTTGTAGGCCTCGATGTTGCCCGGATTGGTTTTGATGGCCAGATCGAATTCTTCAAGTGAATTCTGGTAAAGCTGGTACTGGGCGAACTCGACTCCCAGCCGGTAATGCTCGTTCGACGCCTTGACGTCGATATTGCGTTCCTGGGACGTGCAGGCCGGGAGCAGGGCCATCAAAATGAGGAATAATCCGGTGTGAATTTTCATAGTCTCTTTTTCGGAATAACCGGGAGAAGCCTTTAGCCCAAATTAAAAACCCGTCTATGCAATTTAAGTTAACCGAACGGCGGGCAAAAAAAAAGGCCGGTCCGAAGACCGGCCTTTTAAGAGTCTTGCTTTGAGGTCAGTTGATGCCGCGGCCCGTGGTGAGGTCCACAACATTACTGCCGTTGCCGGTGGAGAGCACCGTCGAGTCGTGCATGTCGCCGATGAATTCCATGGCAAAACCCGCCCCGTTCGCTTCGTGGAAGATAACGCCCCACATCGAAATCTGGTTCAGGTTGTTGTAGCGTCCGTTGCCATCCGCCACCGTGGGGGTGGTGTTGGTGGTCAGCACCCGCACGTTGCCGAAGGGAGCCGCCGAGGACGAGGTGGTGATAAAGTGGTCACGCGCACCGAATGCAATTGTATTGGTGGTCGGGTTCACGCCCGCGTGGTTCGTGGCCACGATGAACACCTTGTGCGTTTCCCCGGCGCCGATGGTGAACGTCTCCGACCGGTCTGCCGAGGGTTCAAATTCACCGTCCGCCGGACCTTCCAGGGAAACGGTCACCTCAATCTGGGAAACCGCCGTGGAAAGCGAGGGATGGGTGAATGCAAGGAACGTGTAAAACGAGCCGGATGCAGGCCCGCCCGGCACAATCTGTGCGAACGGGGAGATCGCAACGCGGCTGCGGTCAATCGTCTGCGCCATGGTAGATGGAACCAACACCGCCCACGCCACAAGGCCGACCAACCATGCGAAAACTATCTTTTTCATGAGTTGTTCTCCTTTTTATTTCCTAAACATGGATTGTTCAGCAGCATTGGACACCATCAGTTCACGCCGGACGGGAATGCGCCTGCTCCCATATCCGGATGGGCCGACGAATCAGTTGCATCGCCGATGAATTCCATGGCGAAACCGGTGTTGCCGCCTTCAAACACGATCGCGCCCCAGTAGGAGAGCATCGTGATGTCCTGAAAGCCGCTACCGGAATCCGTTTTGGGATCACTGGCGATCGGATCGAAGCGCATGTAACCCGTTCCTCCGGTGGTTGTTCCGATGATACCGGAAACAGCGGAGTCGCTCTGGATCAGTGATGCGATCGCAGGAAAAGAACCGCTGGTCTGCGGAGTGCCGAATATGAAGAGCCGGTGCGTGGCCCCTGCGCTAATCGTGAAGTCAACAGAAGTTCCATAAGTGCTCGTGCCGTCTCCATCCCCCAACAGTGCCGTGGCAGTCAGCCCGATCTGGGAATGCATGCCGGAAAGCGAAGGGTGGGTGATGGCCACAAAGGTGTACGTCTGCCCTGCCACCGGAGACTGCGCCTGCCAGAAGGGGACGACGACCCCTTTGTCATTGGCGACTTCCGCGGACAGGGTTTGGATGCTTTGCGCGAAAGCGGGTCCTGCCCCCAAAACCAGGGAGGCCAGAACGGCTGTCGCCGCAATGTATCGGAAGACCCGTTGTTTAATCATTAGTGTACTCTCCTTTTATATATTCCTTTTTCCTCTAGAGTTACAGAGGAAGTTATTCTCGGTTTGAGACGTGGTTTCTTGCCAGGCATCCTCCTTTCTTCGGTTGACAAAACCTTTTGTCTGGTGTGAATAAATTTATTCTAAGGGAACGGTATAACCCTGTCAAACCTCATCCAACAAAGGTTTCCGCTCCAAAAAGCGCGTAACGGGTCCCATCTTTTTTGCCTGTCCTTGTCTGAAGACTTCTTCTTCCGGTGTCCCCGATCCCCCGACTTTGATTCGGTTCTTTAAAATCAAAGAGGTGCTTGTTTTTGCTTATGGATAGCCGCGGCATCCGGGTGAAATTTCCGGCAATGGTCCTATCGGACGACACCCCTTAAATCTTTAGTAAAAAGTATGAACCGAATGAACTTTTCCGGGCGGGTTGCCGGGGGGTGGAATGCTCTTGCTTGTATTAAAATAACCTTTTGATATAATTGGTTTAATTTTGCCCAAGCGTATCCCGATAAGGAGTCACATGGACTCGTATAAAACCATCCGAAAAGGCGGTTCCCTTTTCCGAATGTTGTCTCTGGTATTGATTTTCCTGATAGTCCCGGCGTGTTCGAGTACCCCGGACAAGGAAGAACAGCAGAGCCTGGGCCGGAAAAGCTATGAAGAAGCGATTAGCATGCAATCCCTCAATATGATGGATGAAATGCTGGCCAAACTTCGCGAGGCGGTCCAGCATGATCCGAACGAACCCCTGTATCACCTGACTCTGGCCAACGCGCTTTTTTCTGTGGAAAAACTGGAAGAGGCGGAAATGTATTACAAATCGGCTATTAAACTGAACCCTCAATTGACTGAGGGATACCGCCAGTTGGGCCGCTTGTATATGCAGAAAGCGGATTGGAAAAACGCGGAAACTTACCTTGAAGAAGCCATCAATCGGCCCGGCTTGTCTCAACCACATGAACTGTATAACTGGTTGGCCATCACCTACTACGCCCAGGGGAAATTCAGCCAGGCCGAGAAACAATGGCAGTCGGCCCTGAAGATCAAGGAGAACCACGACATCCGCCTGAATCTGGCCCGGGCTTATCGCGACAATGAATTGTTTGACCTGGCGCAGGAGTCTCTGGAGAAAGCGCTGGAGATCAGGCCCAAATCGGCGCAAGCGCATTATGAGCTGGCTCAGCTTTATCTGAAAAAACGGGAGTTTCCCAAAGCCCGGTTCCATTTTGACGAAGTGATCCGTCTGGATCCTTTGAGTGAAATGTCAAAAGCCTCCCGAAAATACCTTCAACTCATGCCCCCCGAGCCCACCCATGGCGGATGATTTTGGAACGCACCTCAAGCGCCAGCGCGAACAGCGTGGCATCTCGCTTGATGAAATCACGACCATCACTAAAATTCATGTCCGCTACCTGAAGGCACTGGAAGACAACCAGTTCGACGACCTTCCGGGCGAAGTGTTTATCAAGGGATTCATCCGTTCCTATGGGCGGGCCATCGGCGCCAACGTGAACGAATTGCTTGAGACCTACGATGAAACGGTGGGCAACGAGCGGATCGAAAAACGGCAGCAGGAAATCCGGAAAGATGAAAACGAGACACGCAAACAGGTGACCCTGGTCAACACATTCGTCGGTGGTTTTCTGGGGTTGTTTTTTCTTTTTGCCGTGTGGTATCTGGTCGTCAACCCTCCCAAAAACGAAACCTCCGAAGATACGCGTAAGGCTCTGCCCGCGGAAGCTTCCCCGGCTCCTGAAAGCTCCAAGCCTTCCGAAACCCTGACGCCAAAAAACGGGAGCCCGGATTCGGACGCGGGTGAAGGTGAAACAGAACAGAAAGCCTCTCCGGAGAACAAACCGGAAGACGAATCAAAATCCCTCGGAAAAGAAAATAAAACGCAAGTGGCAGAGAAGAAAGTTTCCGGCCAGGCGGGGCCGGAATCCGGCGAGGCAGAAAAACCTGTGTCGGAAAAAGAAAACAGTGCTATAATGGCACACCAAAAAACTCAACAAGTTCAGGAAGATAGCGGTCGTTCGGCGGAAAAGGCCGAGGCTGAAGCTCCGTTGAATCTCGCAATCGAGGTCACGGAAAACGCCTGGTTCAATATGGCGGTTGACGGCGCGGAGGAACGGGATTTTATATTGCCCGCCGGGGAAACCAAGGAGTTCAAGGCGCAGGAAGGATTTCTTCTGACGATCGGAAACCGGCGTGGAACCCGTCTGAAACTGAATGGAAAGGTTCTCGAACTCCCCGCCAGTTCCGACAATGTCGTTCGCAAGTTCCAGGTGAACGCCAAATCAATCGAGTGATTTATGGCCAAAATCGACGCGTTTTTCAAATTGATGAATGACCAGGGCGCTTCCGACCTGCACCTTGTGGCCGGATCCCAGCCGGTGCTCCGGGTCCACGGCGACATGGAGCGTGTGAAGTACAAGGTGCTGGATAATGATGAACTCAAGGCCATGCTCTATGAGATTGCCCCGGAAGATAAGATCAAGGTCTTCGAAGAATGCGGCGATATCGATTTTGCCTACGAGATTCCCGGCCTCGCGCGTTACCGCGCCAATTATTTCATGCAGAAGTGGGGCGTGGGCGCCGTTTTCCGTGAAATTCCCAGTGAGATCCTCACCGCCGAGCAACTGGGTCTGCCGCCTGTTCTGACCAAACTCGCCATGCTGCACAAGGGGATGGTGCTGGTCACCGGGCCGACCGGTTCCGGCAAGTCCACCACGCTTGCGGCGATGATGGACTATGTGAACAAGAATAAAAAATCGCACATCATCACCGTGGAAGACCCGGTGGAGTTTGTCCACAAGAGCCAGAGTTGCGTGGTCAACCACCGCGAGGTGGGCATCCACACCAAGAGTTTTAAAGCCGCGCTGCGCGGCGCGTTGCGCGAGGATCCGGACATCATCCTCGTCGGTGAAATGCGCGACCTGGAGACCATCGAATTGGCGCTTGAAGCCGCCTCGACCGGGCATCTGGTGTTCGGGACTTTGCATACCCAGAGCGCGGCCAAGACCGTTGACCGTGTGATTGATGTTTTTCCGGCCAACCAGCAGGCGCAGATTCGCACCACTTTGTCCGAAAGCCTCAAGGGAGTGGTGGCGCAGAACCTGTTCAAGCGCATCGACAAGAAGGGGCGCATGGCGGTGCTGGAAGTTCTCGTGGTCACGCCGGCGACTTCCAACCTGATCCGCGAAGGCAAAACCTTCCAGATTCCTTCCGTTATTCAAACTGGTAAGAAATACGGTATGCAGTCTCTGGACGACGCCATTCTGGAAGCGCTGCAGTCCAAGAAAATCAGTCCCGAGGACGCCTACGACAAGGCGATCGTAAAAGAGCGGTTTGTCCAATACTTGAAAACACCGCCGGAATTCATCTGATTCAACCCCGGCGGCACAGGATACCGAGCCATGCGAAAAGCTGAAATCGACTATATCCTCACCAGCATGCTGGAGTCCCACGGCAATATTTCAGATCTCAATGTCACCGTGGGGCGGCCGTTCCAGGTGGAAACCTCGGGGCAGTTGACCGGCGTCGAACTGGTCCCGCCGATTCCGGACATCACCCCGTTCCAGGCGGAAGTGTTTGCCCTCAACCTGATCAACATGGACCGCCGCCTGACCGACATCCTGATCACGCAGGGGTCGTGCGACTGCTCCTATTTCGTCCCCGGCAAGGCCCGGTTCCGCGTCAACATTTTCAGTCAGCGTTCCAACTACAGTATTGTCTGCCGTAAACTCGAGACCCGCATTCCGACGATTCAGGACCTCAACCTGCCGCCGCAGTTCGGTAAGGCGGCCCAGGAGAAAAACGGACTGGTGCTGGTCACCGGGGCGACCGGCAGCGGTAAGTCGACCACGCTGGCGGCGTTGCTCAACAAGGTCAACGACGAAAAATCCGTTCACATCATCACCCTGGAAGACCCGGTGGAGTTCGTGCACCCGCACCGGAAAGCGACTTTCAACCAAAGGGAACTGGGGCAGGACTTCGACCTGTTTTCCACCGGCCTGCGGGCCGCCCTGCGTCAGGCGCCCAAGGTCATCCTGGTGGGTGAAATGCGCGATCAGGAAACCGTTGAAATCGGTATGTCCGCTTCCGAAACCGGGCATCTGGTCATGAGCACCCTGCACACCGTCGACGCCGGGCAGACCATCAACCGTATTCTCGGCATGTTTCCCAAGGACGAGGAAATGCAGATCCGCCTCCGGCTGGCCGACACCCTGCGCTGGGTCATCAGTCAACGGCTGGTGCCCAAGGTGGGCGGAGGGCGCGTGGCGCTTTTTGAAATCATGAACAACAACATGCGGGTCAAGGACGCCATCATCAACGGCGAAGAAGAGGGCAAGACCTTCTACGAAATCATCACCGAGGGCGACGCCTACGGCATGTGGACCTTCGACCAGCACATCATGAAAATGTTCACGGAAGGCAAAATAACCGAAGATACGGCCATGACCTACGCCTCACGCAAAGCCGTGGTCGGCCGCGGTATCGACACCATCAAGTCCGGGCGCGGAGAAAAAACCACGGATATCGACGAATTGTCCATGGACGAATCGTTCGACGATATGGGGTCGCCTTTCGCCAAACGCAAGCGGCGCTGACCGGTTAAATTTTATCAAGAGGGCCAACCATGCAAATCAACTGCAGTGCCTGTTCTAAAGAGATCAGCATTCCGGATGACAAGGTTCCGGCCGGACAGGCATTCAACCTGACCTGTCCGCATTGCAAGGATAAAATCCGGGTCGATCAGCATTTAAAGAAAGAAGAGCCCGAGGAAAGCGATACGATCGACGCCTTTAATTTCGTCACGTCGGACGACTTCGATGAAGACGAGGTTCTCGAGGTTTACGACGAGGACGACAAGGTGGCCCTGGTGCTGGACCAGGAAAACGGAGACTTCTGGGTCAACACGCTGACGGATATGGGTTACAAAATCCAGACCGCGAACTCAGAGGATCATGCGATTCACAAGATCAAGTTCACGGGATTCGATCTGGTCATCCTGCATGAAAACTACCAGTCCACCCCGTTCCGGGAGAACGCGGTTTACAAGTACCTCCTCAATCTGCCCATGTCGCAGCGGCGCTGGATATTTTTTGTCCTGGTGGGGGCGGCATTCAAGTCGCTGAATAATATGGAAGCCTTTTCCTTGAGTGTCAACGTGGTGATCAATGAAAAGGATTTTGACAAGGCCAAGGTCATTCTGAGGAAGTCCATGACAGATAATGATCATTTTTACAAAGTATTCCGGGAGGCCCTGGCGGCTCACGGAAAAGTCTAATTTTTAGGGAATTGCGATGAAATTCAGTGAAACCCCCATCGTTCAAAGATTTTCCGATGGAGACACGATCATCTCCGAAGGGATTGTCAGCAACAATGTGTTCATTATTCTGGAGGGGAAGGTCAATGTCGCCAAAAAAATGGACAAGAAAAACGTGTTGGTGGCCCAGCTCAAGGAAGGAGATGTTTTCGGGGAAATGGGACTGATTTCCGGAAACGTCCGCAGCGCCAACTGCACCGCCGTGGGCAATGTGACCATCGGTGTCATTGACAAGGAAAAATTCAACGAGTTGATCAACAACCTGCCGGAAGACCTGCAGGCCGTCGTTCGGGCGTTGGTGAACCGGTTGCGTTTCACCACCGAGCAGTTGTCGCGGATCGGGATGGAACTGGACAAGACCCGTGCGGTGCTTTCGTCTTTTTCGATCGACCTTTAATCGTGGTAGCCAAACTCAAATCGGGATGAGTCATGACAATTTATACTTATAAAACGACGGTAAAGGGTAGAACCACCAAGGGTGAGATTGAAGCGGATACCGAAGAAGGCGCGCTGGCGAAACTCAAGCAGAGAAAGATCAACGTCGATTCCATCAAGAAGAAACCGGCGAAGCCTTTCAGCAGGGAAGGTCATGAAAAAATCGATGAGCGCGACATCGTGATTTTCACCCGGCAGTTCTCCACCATGGTGGACGCCGGACTTCCGCTGGTGCAGTGCCTGGAAATTCTCGGGAAACAGTCGGAAAAGAAATCCTTCTCCAACATCATTCTCGATGTCAAAAACAATATCGAGGTGGGGAGCAACCTGTCCGACTCCATGCGCAAGCACCCCAAGGTATTCGATTCCCTGTACTGCAACCTGGTGGAAGCGGGCGAAGCCGGGGGTATTCTCGATGTCATTCTCCAAAGGCTGGCCGCCTATATCGAAAAATCCCTTGCCCTGAAGAAAAAGGTCAAGTCGGCCATGGTGTATCCGGCCGCCATTGTGACGGTGGCCTTTCTGGTCGTGGCCTTCCTGATGGTGTTCGTTATCCCCACCTTCGCGGAAATGTTCAGCGGCACGGGGCAGGAACTGCCGGCGCCGACAGCGATCGTCATGGCCATCAGCAATTTTTTCCGGGATCAATGGTACTACATCATCGGCGGCCCGATCGCCTTATGGCAATTGCTCAAGCGAGTGTACGCAACGGAAAAGGGACGGGTTGAGATCGACCGTTTCGCTCTCAAACTTCCGGTCGTGGGGATTCTCATCCGCAAGGTTTCCGTCGCCAAGTTCACGCGGACCCTGGGCACCCTGCTGTCCAGCGGTGTCCCCCTGATCGAGGGTCTTGATATCTGCGCCAGAACCTCCGGTAACAAAATCATCGAATTCGCGATCCTGAATACGATTGAATCGATCAAGGAAGGTGAAACGATCTCCGCTCCCCTGGCGCGTGAAGGGGTTTTCCCGCCGATGGTGGTGCAGATGATCGACGTCGGTGAATCTTCCGGTTCCCTGGACCAGATGTTGTCCAAGATCGCGGACTTTTACGACGAGGAAGTGGACACGGCGGTCGCGGGGCTGACTTCGCTGCTCGAACCCATGCTGATGGTGTTTCTGGGTATTGTCGTCGGTTTTATCGTCGTCGCCATGTACCTGCCCATCTTTAAAATGGGCGATACCGTTTAAAAACGCCGCGGGTTGCGGACCCCGCGTGTGCGGGGTCCCGTCCCGGTAATCAATTTAAACCCGGCCTGCCCGGAGGGCGGCCATGAGCCTGCCGCAAAAAACAGCCATCCAGGACAGCGAACTCCTCGTCCGGATCAAAACCGTCATGGTTTTGCGCCTGATCTTCCTCACCGGGTTCGTCATCCTCCTCATCACGTTCGAACGCAACGCCACCCGTTCCACCCCCGTCCTTCCCTTGAGCATTGTGCTCTGCACCGCCTATTTTCTTTCCCTGAGTTATGCGTTGTTTCTCCGGGTGGGCATGCGCCTCGGCCATCTGGCCTGGATGCAGGTGGTTGGAGATCTGTTCGTGGTCGGGGGCCTCCTGTTCGCCACCGGTGGCATCGAAAGTCCGCTTTCCTTTCTTTATCTTTTTGTGGTCATTGAAACCAGCGTCATACTGCCACGGTCGGCGTGTTATCTGGCCGCCGCCGGAGCCAGCATACTCTACGGTACCCTGGTCGACCTGGAATACTTTCAAATGATCACACCGGTTTATTTTTTTCCGAAGATCAATGTGTCTCATCAGGGGGCGTTCTTGTTTTATACGGTGGTGATGAATGTCGCCTCCTATTTTGCCGTGGCGTTTCTCAGCAGTATCCTGACCCACCGGCTGCGTCTGGTGAAAGAGGAACTTGAGAAAAAGCAGATGCAAATGGAACATCTGGAGGAGTTTCACCAGCGTGTGATCCAGCAGATGGGCAACGGCCTGATGACCACGGACGCGCAGGGCCGTATCACCTCGGCTAATACGGCTTTCGAGGGGTTGTTCGGTTACAGGGCCGTGGAATTAAAAAACCGTTATTGCTATGAAGTGCTTGCTCTGGACCCGATGCGGGAGTTTTTCCGCATGCAGAATGAGTTGGTGCTGCCCCACTACATTGAAGACGAATCCCGAAACCGCAACGGCGAGCCGCTTCTGGTGGGCATCAAGATCAGCATGCTCAGTCAGGTGGAAAGCGGTCCTCAGGGCTATATCTGCGTGTTTGAGGATCTCACTGAAATTCGGCGCATGGAGGAGAAGGTGTTGCAGAACGAACAACTCGCTGCCGTGGGGCGGTTCTCCGCCGGACTGGCGCATGAAATCCGCAACCCCCTGGCTTCGCTCAGTGGCTCGATTCAATACCTGCGGGAAGGCCTGAAACTGGATGGCACCAACCAGCGGCTGATGGAAATCGTCCTGAGTGAAACCGAACGGTTGAATGAGATCGTGACCGGATTTCTCAGTTACTCGCTTCCGAAAAAGAAAAAACCGATAGCGGTTGATTTCACGAAGTTACTGGAAGACGTCGTGTCGCTGCTGAAGAACAGCAACGAATTCCATTCCTCCCTTGAACTGGCCCTTGAGTTGCCTCCTGAGCGTGTTATGATCGAAAGCGATCCTGAACAGTTGAAACAAATGGTCTGGAACCTTTGTATCAACGGTATTCAGGCCATGGACAAGGAAGGGGTGTTGAAGTTATCCTTGTGCGAGGTGGAAGGGCACCACCATCCCATGTTCTCAACCCGGAGAAGAGGACTCCTGTTCACCGTTGAGGACCAGGGAAAGGGAATTTCAGAAGACAAAATTGAACTGATCTTCGATCCCTTTTTCACCACGCGTGAAGAGGGCGTGGGATTGGGGCTGGCGACGGTCAGGAAAATTATCGAGCAACTGGGCGGCCACATCGGGTTGACCAGTGAAGAAGGGGTGGGAACGGTGTTTGAGGTCTTCCTGCCACAGGAACGGGCTCTCATCCGCGGGTCCGATTCCCCGGAACGTGAAATGCCGGAAACGGCAGCATCCTGAGGTCCTGTTTTGGAATGCAGACGTGAACCCATGGTCGTGACAGGGGAGGAAGAACTCGCCATCTGCGTCTGTGGGCAGTCCAACCACTGGCCGCTTTGCGATGCCTCCCACCACACTCTGGGAGGGGAAGGGCCGGAGATCATCGCGCTCGACAAGGAGAAGACCTATCTCCTGTGCCAATGCCACCGTTCCAAAAACGCCCCGTTCTGCGACGGGTCCCACGAACGTATTTAATCCCGCAAGGAACAGGAACGATTGCCATGCGAACTGTTTTAGTTGCCCAGATATTTTTGTTTCTCCTGTTCACATCAGGATGCGCCTCCCTGCAGACAGGGGGGGGACCGGGAAGTGAAATGGTGGAGGTTCCGGCAGGCCCGTTCACCATGGGCGCGGTGATCGACAACCCCAACGAATGGGGCGATACCGATGAGGAGCCGGTGCACACGGTTGATCTCGATGCCTTCCTGATCGATAAATACGAAACGACGGCGGCGGAGTTCTCGGAATTTCTGAACGCCCACCCGCATTACGCCCCGGCGTTCATCGAGACGGGCCCGGCGGTCACCATCGAAAAAGTGGACGGCCTGTACCGTCCCCGCGAAGGATTGGAGCGTCATCCCGCCAACCGGATTTCCTGGTACGGTGCCGACACCTATTGCAACTGGAGAGGGAAGCGCCTGCCGACCGAAGCGGAATGGGAAAAAGCCGCGCGGGGTACCGACGGGCGCACCTTCCCCTGGGGCGAGCAACATCCGGACAACAGCCTCGCCACTTACCGTCGACCGTTCAGCAAAATGGGATTTAAGGCGATGGAGCCGGTTGATTCCATGCCGCAGGGGGTCTCGCCCTACGGCGCGCACCACATGGCGGGAAACGTGTGGGAGTGGGTGAATGACTGGTACAGCGACGTTTATTATGAGGTGTCGCCGCAAAAAAATCCGCAGGGGCCGGAGCAAGGCGAACACAAGGTCATGCGCGGCGGCAACTGGTATTACAAGGCCTACTACATGCGCACGACTTACCGCTTCAACGATCCGCCCGAGACGTTCAAAGTCTGGCAGGGAGTGCGCTGCGCCCGGTCTGCGCAACAGCCCTGAGCTAAAACGGGGCTGCGTCCTTCAGCCGTCCTGCCGTTCCAGGCGCATCCGCAAGTTGCCTTCGAAACACTGCCGCACTCCGAGCACCACCACCACTGTCCCGGCGATGCCCGCCGTTCCGGCGATCATGTACACCACCGCGACCTGGAATTTGACCGCTTCCAGCGGCGATCCCCCGGCAATGAGAAAACCGGTCATGATCCCCGGAAGGTGGACGAGTCCGATGGTTTTCATCGAATCGATGGTGGGAATCAAAGCCGCCTTCAACGCCTGTCGTGCCGGTTCTTCTCCCGCCTGCCGTGCACTGCCGCCCAGCGCCAGCAGCGTTTCGATGCGTTTCCGTGCATGCTCGAGTTCGCCGATCAACCGGTTCATCGCCAGCGACGCGGCGTTCATGGCGTTGCCGACGATCATGCCGCCGATGGGAATGATGTAGTTCGCCTCGTTTTTGATCACCCCCGCCGTGTAGAGCACGGTAAAGGTGACCGCCGAGCCCAGTCCGATGCCCGCCAGGGCGATGATCCGCGAGTTAGGGATGGCCCGTCCCCGGTTGCCGCTGATGACCGCCGCCACGCAGGTCATGAACAACAGCACCAGAAAAAAGTTTTCGGCCTCCTGCAGGGTGAACAGCCATTTCAGGACGAATCCCATGGCGATCAACTGGACGGTGGCGCGGATCGAACCCAGGAACAGGTCTTTTTCAATACCCAGGTTCCGGTAAAAGGACATCCCCATCGCCAGCGCCACCAGGGCGTACACCCCGAGCAGGATCTCAAATCCCATCGCCGTTGCCCTCATGGTTCAGCCTGCCTTCAAAGAAACTCCGCAGAGTTGCGTCGGTCCGGTTGTTGATGAGGTCCTGAACCGGTCCCTTCGCGATGATCCGTCCGTCGAGCAGGACCAGGGTTTCGGTGTTGAAACGCAGCGCCTGTTCGATGTTGTGCGTGACCATGACGACCGCCCGGTTCATCTCGCGGTTTACCTTGAGGATCAGCTTTTCCAGAGTGAGCACGGCGGTCGGGTCCAGCGCCGAGGTGGGTTCGTCCAGAAGCAGCACGTCCGGCTGGTTGGCCAGCGCCTGGGCAAAGGCCACGCGCTGCTGCTCGCCGATCGAAAGGGTCGCGGCGTTGCGCGTCAGCATGTCCCGGGCGAGGCCGACTCCGGTCAGCAGGTGTTCGATGTCCTGCCGCGGCGCCGTCTTCCCGGCAAGAGCCGGGCCCTGAATCATGTTGTGCTCTACCGTGCCGGGGAGCAGGGCGGGAACCTGGAACACCATGCCGACCCGGCGGCGCAGGTGGCGCACGTCGATTTCCCGTGTGTCCCGGTCGTTGAGCAGGACCGCTCCCGAGTCCGGTGCCTGCAGGCGGTTCAGGCAACGCAGCAGGGTGGACTTCCCCGAACCGGACGGACCGAGGATGAGCAGAAGGCCGCCGGGGGCGACTTCAAAGGAAACGGATTGTAAAACGGGTTTGCCGAAGCTGAGTGAAAGGTTCTGGACGGTGAGAAGGGGTCCCATCGCGCGCACGGACCGTGTTTTATTTCGCGGGTGGTCGGTGGAAACGCGGCGACGGAAGCGGGGGGATCATTTTTCCGCGTAGTGGAACATGCGTTCCACGCAGGCCAGGGCGCGTTCCCGTACATCCGGCGCGATCTCGATGATGTTTTCAGGACGGGGATTTTCCAGTGTGCTGACGATTTCCGGCAGGCTGTTGGATTTCATATAGCGGCACATGGTGCAGGTGCCGACGAATTTCTTGTCCGGAAATTCCGTCTGCAGTATGCCGGTCAACCCGCACTCGGTGAGCAGGAAGAAGGAATTGTTTTGTGAGTGCCGGACGTGCTCCAGCATCCCCGTGGTGCTGCCGACGTAGTCCGCCTTGCCCACCACCGGCGGCGTGCATTCGGGGTGGACCAGGATTTCAACGCCTTCATTGTTTTGCCGGATGAAGTCGATCGACTCCGGTTCGTACTCCTCGTGGACGTAACAGGTGCCGTCGTAATAATCCAGCGTTTTGTCGATGTTCTTTTCCTTAAGATAGGCGAGCACATTCTGCGCCATCAGTTTGTCCGGCAGGAAATAGATCTTGTCGTTTTCAATCGACTCAACGATTTTGTAGACGTTGGACGAGGTCACGCACACATCGCACTCGGCTTTCACTTCCGCCGTGGTGTTGATGTAGCAGACGAAGGTGTGATCCGGGTATTCCTTCCGCAGGTTGCGGACGATACCGGCGTTGATGCTGTCCGCCAGCGTGCACCCGCCGTCGGGATTCGGGTCGAGCACGGTTTTTCCCGGGTTGAGAATCTTCGCCGTTTCCACCATGAAACGGACGGCGATGAAGACGATCACATCCGCCGAGGATTCGCGCGCCTTTTTGGAAAGGCCGTAGGAGTCGCCGGTGACATCCGCCACGCTGTACAGGATTTCAGGCGCGATGTAGTTGTGCGCCAGGACGATGGCGTTTTTCTCGCGTTTCAACTCTTCAATGCGGCGGACGTAAGGCAGGAGGCGCTCGCAGTATTCCCGGTTGAATTCGCACAGGGGACTGCCGACTTTGTAATGCCGCAGTTTTTCGTAAAGGGATTCTGCCGTTACCGTCATGGCTTATCCGGGAGGCCACTTCATGGCGCGTCCCGCCAGTAGATGGTAATGAATATGGAACACCGACTGTCCCGCTCCCGCGCCGCAGTTGACGACGACCCGGTAGCCGGATTTCTCGAACCCGTGTTCGCGCGCCAGCCGGTTGGCCACGTCGTACACCCGGCCGATCACCGGCAGGTCTGCGTCCTCCAGGTCCAGCAGGGTGGGGATGTGCCGCTTCGGGATGATCAGCAGGTGCGTCGGCGCCTGGGGATTGATGTCGCGAATGACGAACAGGTCCCCGTCTTCATGGACTTTTTCCGCCGGAATCCCGCCCCGGTCGATTTTACAGAAAATGCAATCGCTCATGCCGCGGTTCCATTGGGGGGAGTGGGTAAAAAGCCATCTTATCTGGAAGTAATATGGCGAATCAACCGCAATGTTGCAAGCCTGCCGGCGGGTCTAGCGGTAGAAGGAATCCCGGTCGTAGGGTTGCTGCAGGTCCAGGTTGTCGAGGTAATTTCGTATTTCCTTTTTGTAGGAAACAAAGGGGTCGAGCATCAGGAACGGTTCTTCCTTGTTGAGGCGGAATCCGATCCAGTCGATGAGGTATCCGGTCTGACTCTGTGTCAGGGTGCGCACCAGTTCGCCGCGGCCGTCGGCGCGGGTTCCCCGAGGCGGTTTTTCCTTGGCCTGGTCCACCGCCGAGTCGGATGTGCGGCGGAAGGCGTCTCCCGTGTCTTCCAGCCCCCAGTACAGGCCCTGCGACTTGTTGAGGTTGTGGTATTCCAGATCGAGGCTTTTCACCCAGGGGTCCTGCCAGCCGAGGTCCTGCGCCTGCATGAACTCCGTCAGCATCCAGTATTTGCTCGCCCAGTCGACGCGCCCGAGCAGGGCTTCCGGTCCCTTCGGCAGATCGTCCAGCACCGACTCCCAGGCCTGGAGGACCCAGTCCGTATCGGCGGAGCTTCCCGCCAGGTTCTCCTTGGCGCAGTTGAGCATGTCGCGTTGCAGGTCGACCGCCGTGGTGCGTTTGCCGTCGCGCATGGTGATTTCCCATTTGAACTTCGGGTCGCGTGAAATCTCGCGCATGGTGGTGACGGAGTCGGCGAGGATCCAGTCCGGATTGGCCGCGCCCAGTTCGATCAGTTCCATCAGCACCGCCGTGCTGCCCATTTTCAGTGCGGTGGCGAATTCGCTCATGTTCGAATCGCCGACCAGCAGGTGGATGCGGCGGTACTTGCTGGGGTCGGAAAGCGGTTCGTCGCGCGTGTTGACGATGGCGCGGTTGTACTGCACCCAGCGGTAGAATTCGTTCGGGATGTGGTCGGCGCGCTGGGAAATCTGGAAATCGACCTGCTCCTGTTCCTTGCGCGAAGGGTTCACCTCGTCCCAGTCGCGGAAGGGCTGCGGGTTGCAGGCGCCCGTCCGCCCCGCTCCGGCGTAGATCTGCCGCGTGACCAGGAAGGACGCCAGCATGCGCAGGTTTTCCCGGTTGTCGAACTGGAACGCCCGGCTGACGAGGTAGTTTTCGTGACACCCGAAGGTGGCGTTGGTTTCGAGGTCGACGTTGTTCTTGATGATCGCCACCTGGTCGGCCCAGCCCATTTCCTCCACCGCGTCCTGCACCACCATGTCGCCGGCGCGGTCGTAGGTGACGAGATCGACCAGGTTGGAGCATTCCGGAGAGGCGTATTCCAGATGCCCCATGTCGAGGTACACCCGGCCGCCGTTGACCAGGAACCCGCCGTTGCCCGGCGGTTCGTCGTTGGCGCGGTAATGCAGGTCGAGCACGCCCATGCCTTTTTCAAAAATGTGATTCTTCAGGCGGACGGCGACATCGACGGAACCGTACTTGAATTCGTCGCCCTTGATCAGCAGGCCGTATTCGGTCTCGATTCCGTAGATGCGTTTTTTCATGAGAGGCAGGCCGATTTCAGGGTTTCCAGTTCCGCGTCCGTGATTTTGCGGTAGATCGCCTTGCGCGGCGAGACAGTGGAGAGCACCGCCGCTTCCAGCGTCCACTTTTCAAACGCGTCCTTGAGCGTCGGGGCCGGGTCTTCCCAGTCGTCGTCCTCGATGTCCTGTTTGGCGGATTCCCAGATGCGGCAGGCTTCGAGCAGGGCCTGGTCCAGTGGCATGGTGGCGAAACCCGCCGCGGCGATTTTCTTTTCCACGACATCCACCAGATTGGAATCGCCGGCGATGACCGCGCCGTTTTTGAAACTTTCCCAGTGCCCGTCGTAGTTGACCCGGAAAAACGTGGGTTTGTTGTCGAAGTCGATCTCCATCAGCAAAAGCTGGATGAGGTAGGGCGCGCGCACCACTTCCTCGAAGTTCTGTTTCAACGCCGGAGCGATGCCGAACTGCAGCAGGCGGGCGAGGGTCACGTCCTTTTCCGACCGGTTGAAGCCTTCCAGATGCGCCAGGTCGAGCAGGGTCATGCGCAGCCGCTCGACGTCCGCCGGGTGTCCGAGGCCGCCCATGGCGATGCGGTCGTACAATTCGAAAATCTTGCCCGGCTGGGAGGAAAACCCGAGCATCAGGGTGCCTTCGTTGTAGGGCACGGCGATGACCGGCTGGCCCTTGCGCAGTTTTTCCTGGACGTAACTGTGCCGCGTCGAGATGGCTTCCAGCCAGCGGAATGGTTCTTCAAACATAAGGGTCCTTTAACTGTTGCGCCGGACCGCCTGGCGGAACAGGGCGGCCACTTCTTCATCCGGGATGAAGTGGTACCCCTCCTGTGTGATGCAGGCGATGATGGGATAGATCAGGTCGTCCGGGCTGGCCTGACCGGTGGCGGAGTCGAAGCGCCCGGCGGTTTGCAGCAGCCGGATGGCCAGCAGTGCCGCGTCGTTTTCATCCCGGCCGGCAAGCGGGCTCTCGCCCCACAGGTCTTCGTGTTCCAGCACGCCGCGAATGACGGGAGAGCCGGAGCCGGTTGCGGTGTGCGTGCGGATTTCAAACTGCGCGCCGAGCAGATCGTAAAAATAGATGACCGGGGCACCTGTTTTCTGGTTGAAGCTGGCGAAGATCGGGCTGACCGCGCCGACGCCCTGAATGGCCAGGCCCATGTTGTCCTTGAGCAGGCGCGACAGGGCGCGGACCTTGCCTTCCGTCGACAACGGTTGCAGTTGCGAGCGGCGGTAATACTCGAAATTGTGCGACAGCACCCGCGCCATCTCAAAGGCCGTGGCCGGAACCCCGGCAATGGCCATGAGCGAGTAATCGTCGATGGGGATGACCTTGTCGCAACGCTCGTACATGATGGCGTTGCCCGCCGTCGCCCGCCGGTCTCCCGCCACCAGCACGCCGTCCTTGTAATGGAACGCCAGAACGGTGGTGCCCTGCGTGAGCTGGGTCTTGTCGACTGTGGGAACCTGGGCCGGGTTCGGCCAGGAGTAGCCGGAGCGGTTGAGCAGGTCGATGAAGTCGCCCTGTGCTATGGATTCAGAAAACGATGCGCTCATTGACCCGTTCGCTGCTTGTATTTCTCCGATTGCTTGGGGTCAACCTTTTTCATGCGCTTGAGGAGGTCGTCCCGTCCCGGACGTGAAACATCCGGCCTGCTGGGTCCGCCCGTGTCCTTTTGATCGGGACCGGGGCTGTTTTTTTCCTCGCGCCTCATGGGATCGTTCAGTTGTATCGGTTGAAAGGTCATGCGAACTGCTCCTTGCTTGATTGCCGGGTTTGTTCGACATCATTGTGCGTGATGACGTCCGTCAAGTCCAGCACTTCTCCATCGGTGAACTCGATACCCGTCCAGTGAATTCTGCGAATCCGTTCTTTATACAATTGTACCATCTGTCCCCGGATCGCCGCACGCGTATCCTGCGGCGGGTGTTGCATGGCATTCCGGACGCGGTCCAGGGGAATCAGGTCGAACACCTCCCCCTGTTCCCGCAACGCCGCGTACAGGCCGCGTTCGGGGTTCAGGTTGTGGTATTCGAGGTCGAGGCTCTGCAGGATCGGGTCGTCCCACTGCAGTTGTTCCGCCTCCATGAAATCGCGAAACAGGCCGCGCTTGATGGCCCAGTCGATGCGGTCTTCCAGACGGGCCGGATCGTGTTCCAGATCGTCCAGGGTGCGCGCCCATTCCTTCACCACCCAGTCGTACTCCACCCGCTCTGCATCGAGTTGGGGCGGATGTTTCGCCACCCGATCGAGATAGGCTCTCTGGATCTCAAGCGGCGTGATCGCGCCGCCGTTTTTTCTGTTCAGCCCAACGCGTCCCGAAAGATCGCGCGACACCCGGCGGCAGTCTCCCACCGGGTCCTGCAATTCGGGGATCGTGCCCATGTTTTCCTCGCCGATCAGCCGCAAGACCTGCCGCGTGGCGCCGACCTTGAGCGCGGTGGCGTAGGCGGACATGTTGGCGTCGCCCAGGATCAGATGAAGCCTGCGCCAGGCCGATGAGGTGGCGTGCGGCTCGTCGCGCGTGTTGACGATGGGCCGCTTGGTCATCGTTTCGATGTTCATCACCGCTTCGATGAAATCGGACCGCTGTGACAGTTGCAGGCCGGTGAATCCGTCTGCGTGCGGCCCTTCGGCCCCGACCTTCCCCGCGCCGGCATAAAGTTGCCGCGTGACCAGAAACGGCAGGAGCGCCGCCGCCCAGACTTCGAACGGCAGGTTGCGTTCGATCAGGTAATTGTCGTGCGTGCCGTAGCTGTGCCCGCTGTAATCGGTGTTGTTCTTGAACACCTGCAGCGCGTCTTCGCCGATTTCCCGGTTGCGCAGCGCCACGCATTCGCGGACGATTTCTTCACCGGCGCGGTCGTGCGCGACGAGGTCGAACAGCCCGGCGCATTCCGGCGTGCCGTATTCGGGATGCGTGTGGTCGTTGTAAAACCGCGCGCCGTTGGTCAGCACCCGGTCGCTTTTCATGTCGAGGTAGGTGTAGGGCCGTTTCCGGTCCTCCTCGCAGAATTCGTCTTCCTCTTCGTCCTGCGCCAGGCGGTCGACGGAAAAACCGCGCATGTCCAGGTGCGACCGCTCCTGCCGGTAGTTCCAGGCCTGGAACACGCTCGGCAGCGGGCAGATACGGAGGAGCTGCATCGACTCTTCCACCGGGTCCGAACTCTCGAGGTCTTCACGGATGATGCCGTACTCCGTTTCGATCCCCAGCAGGGGAACCTGCCGCCTCATATGATGGACCGCGTGATGGTCTTTTGCGTTGCCTTGTTCGACTCATCCGGCCGGCGGACCCGCGCCACGTGTTTCGGATCGAAGTCCAGCAATTGCAGCCAGTCCTCCATGTTCGAGTCGGCGGGCAGCACGCTGTTGTCGCGGAATTCCACCTTCAGCGCCTCGGTGAGGTCGTCCACCTTGAGGGCCAGCGGCTCGCCCTTGATGGCGCGTTCGATGGCGCGCTCCTTGGCGCGGCTGACGATACCTTCGAGGATCGCGCCGGAGATGAAATCCTTCCAGTACAGTTTCTTGAACTCGCCGCTTCTGAGAGTCAGCACCAGCGCCTCCTGTTCCGGCGTGCGGGAAAACAACGCATCGAGGAACGGGCCGGTGGTCTCCTCCAGGGAGCTTTCCAGCGGCAGGTTCGGTTTCAGGTAGACCTTGAGGATCGATTCGCAGTCGTCGCGGTTCGGGCGGCCCACCTTGATTTTTTTGTCGATGCGGCCGGGACGCAGGATGGCGGGATCGATCAGGTCCGGCCGGTTGGTGGCGAGGATCACCACCATGTCGCGCACGGACTGGATGCCGTCCATTTCGGCGCAGAACATCGGCACCAGCGTGTTGGAGATGTTGTGGCCGCGCCAGGCCTGCCGCGTGCCGAGCACCGATTCCGCCTCGTCGATGAAGATGAAGGGGAACTTGCCTTTTTCTTTGTAGTCGCGGGCCTTCTGGAAAATCTCCCGCACCTTGCGTTCGGATTCGCCCAGCCACATGTTGAGGATTTCCGGGCCCTTCACGTGGATGAAGCGGCCTTCCAGTTCCTCGTCGCCCTGGTCCTGTTTCAGCTTTTCGATGATGTCCGACAGGATGGCCTTGCCGATGAGCGTCTTGCCGCAGCCCGGCGGGCCGTAGAACAGGAAGCCTTTCGGCATCTTGTATTCCATGCTTTTGAGGATATCCGCGTGCAGGATGGGGTATTCGATGACCTTGCGCACTTCTTCTATGACATGGGTCTGGCCGCCCACCTGTTCCCAGCCGACGGTGTTGAAATCGTCTTCCACCGCCGCCTTGGACTTGCGTTTGGGCAGGCGCGCGACGATCACCTTCTGCGTGGGATCGAGGATGACCTCGTCGCCTTCGCGCAGGCCTTCGGTGTCGAAGTCGCC
>JAGQJZ010000055.1 GCA_020430445.1 Nitrospina sp. | reverse complement strand
AAAGGCGATCCTCTTAGCATTCTGGATGCGGCCACCGGTTCGGGCGACCAGCCGCGGGCGGTGGTCCAATTCGCCCGCGAGCACGGGTGGCCCGTGCACATCACCGGACTGGACATCAATATGAAGATGATCCGGTTTGCCCGGGAGGAGTGCGCCGGGTTTCCTGAGATTCAGTTCGTGCAGGGCAACGCGCTCAACCTGCCCTTCAGGGACCGGAGTTTCGACGTGGTCATCAACAACCTTTCCCTGCACCATTTCGCAGAAAACGACGCGATTCAGATGATGCGTGAATTCAGCCGCCTGAGCCGCCTGGGATTCATCATCAACGACCTGCACCGGAGCCGCGTGGCGCACGCCGCGATCTGGATCCTCACCCGGCTTTTGACGCGCAATCGCCTGACCCGTTACGACGCGCCCGTCTCTGTCTACAACGCCTTCACTCCAGCGGAAATGGAGGCGATGGCGGTTGAGGCGGGATTGAAACATTTCAAGGTTCACCGGCACTTCCCCTACCGCATCGCACTGGTTGAAGAAAAACCGGAAGGGGGCCCTCTTTGATGCGATGCGTGGACGTCATTGTCATCGGCGCCGGTCCTGCCGGTTGCGCGACGGCGGTATTCCTCGCCCAGCAGGGACGGCAGGTGGTGCTGCTCGACCGCGCTTTTTTCCCCCGCGACAAGGTGTGCGGCGAATTCATCAGTCCGGCGGCGGACGCCATTCTCGACAGGATCGGGGTATTGTCCCGGATTGAGGAAGGCGGCACGATGCGGCTGGACGGTGTTGCCATCTCGGCCTATGGTGGGCCGGAACGGCTCATTCCGTACCCGTCCCACCCGGATTTCCCCGGCAGGGTTTCGAGTTTGTCCGTTGAACGGCTGGGACTCGACCGCACGCTGGTGGAACGGGCGGCTGAGGCGGGCGTGGACGTCCGGCAGGGGCACCAGGTGACGGATTTTATTTTGGAGGGCGACCGGGTGGTGGGGGTGAAGGGGAAAGCCTCCAGTGACAAAGGGTTCGAACTCCGGGCTGCGGTGGTTGTGGATGCGGGAGGACGCAACGCGGTGTCCTTGCGCAAATTCCGTTTAAAGGTTGAACAGGGGAAGGGCAACCGGATCGCCCTGGCGGCGCACTGGGACAATGTCCACTTTCCGGATAACTATTGTTACATGCACGTCAGTCGTCCGGGATACACCGGGATGTCGCCTACAGAAGGGGGAGGGGGCAATGTGGTGCTGGTGGTCGACCCTTCCGTTGTGGATTCAAACCGGATAGACGCGGCGTACCGGGAGATCGTGTTGTCCAATCCGCGGCGGCGGAAACTTTTGGACGGGGCGGCACCACGGGAGAACGTCAGGGCCGTGGGTTCGCTTTCTTTCCGGGTGAACCCGCCACCGGTCGGGGGCTTGCTGTTGGTGGGGGATGCGATGGGGTTCATCGATCCCTTCACCGGCGAGGGCATTTACCTGGCCCTGCGGTCCGCCGAGATGGCGGCGGGCTGCATCCATTCCGCGCTGGATTCCGGCAACGTTTCGCGGACGGCTTTGATGTCCTATGAAACGGAGAGAAACCGGGAGTTTCATTTGAAGTTTGTTTTGTGCCGCGTCCTGCAGGTTCTGATCTACAACAAACGGCTGTGCCGGGGGACCGTCTCCCTGCTGGGCAAAAGGCCGGATCTGGCGGCGGACCTGGTGGGGGTTATCGGCGATTATGTCGATCCGAAAAAGGTGGTTTCCCCCGGGTTTCTGGGGAAAGTGCTGCTGGGGATTTTGCGCGGGGCGTTGGATCCGCCCGGAGGGAGGGCCAAAAAAAAGACACCGGTGCTTGTTGAAACACCGGCGCCTTTAAACCGTCAGCAATAAATATAAACAGCAATCAGTGCAAAGAAGCCTGATGCTTGCTCAGGATTTCATCCAGGCGATCCTTGGTTTTCAATTTTTGCTTCTGGATGGTTTTTTTCTCGAGTTCCTGTTCAGGCGATAAAAACTTCAAAGCGTTCAGTTCTTCCACACGGTTTTTCAGTTTCGTGTGTTCTTCGTACAGCTTTTTGAATTCCTGGTTTTCGTCTTTGAGTTTTTCAAGTAGCCCAAGATCGATTTCCATTCTGTTTCCTCCGGTTAATGCAATGCTCCAGGTTCAGCCTTGTAATGAACCTCCGCTTCCGGCTTGCGCAGATAGCGGAGGGTGACGTTGCGTAAATCGGGTGTGCTTTCGCTTTTAAAACGGTGGCGCGCCGCAAGAACAGCCGCCCCGGCCGTGGTGTGGGCCTTGTCGTGGCCGGATTCAAGAAACCGGTCTCCGAGGGTATCCTGCAGAAGATTTCGGTAACGCTCCACCCCGGTACCCGTGAACCGGGCCGGTTGATGGATCCGGGAGGAGACCTCGCCGGGAGGGATCACCTCTTCTTTCCCCACCCGTTCCAAGCCTCTGGGGGAATTTTGAAAGAGGGCATAATACACTTCTCCCTTCCTTGCGTCCAGTAAAGAACAGACGGGCTCCTGCTTTTCTCCCAACGCCCGGGCCCAGGCCTCCAGGGAAGAAATCCCCATGACCGGTTTTTCCATCGCCAGCACAAACCCTTTAATGAGGCTCAGCCCCACGCGCAGGCCGGTGAACGATCCCGGCCCATGGGTCAAAACGAAACCGTCCAGGTCCGCCAGCGTGACTCCGGTAGAGGTCAGGATACCATCAATCATGGACAACAGGGGATTGGGGGTTCCCGGCGGTTGGTGCTGTTCGGTTTCAGCTGCGAGTTGGTTTTCGTTGAGGAGGGCGGCGCTTAATACGGGCGTGGAACTGTCAAGGGACAATAATTTCATGCCACAGCTCCAGGCTGGTCTTTTGAATTCTCGTGTAGAGGGGCATACACAACCCACCGTGAGAATTGTTGATTTTACTTAATTAAAAATAGGAGATTCCAGGTGAAATGTCAATCCGGGGCGGAGCAGGGGGACAGAACAGGCGAAAATACCCACTTACCCATTGATTTTATTAACTTTATTTCCTTGACAAATAAATGGATGCCCTTTATTTTTACAGGGCAGGAAATGTTAATTAGGGCTTAAGAGTTTGAAATAACTGGCTAAACAAGATGCGAACGGATTTTTGATCTCAGGAATCTCCATCCACCCGATCCGGGGACAAGGAGGACGCATGTTCTATGAAGTCAGGGTTTTAGACGAGAAGGGCGATGTGAAAAAAGTTATTTCCTCAAAAAAGCTGAGCCGTGAATTTTGGAGAAGGAACACCCAGCCGCAGGACTTCCCGAATAAAAAGGGGTATGAGGACGCGGAAGTGGAGCAGGAGTGGCAGCAGGATCTGGCTCCGGGCAGGATGGGCATCATCAGCGAGGCGATGGATTAAGGTTTTTTGTTCGAAATCCGGCTCCCTTCATGGGGGCCGGTTTTTTTATGGGATAATGTGTCCTCTGACGTGCCGTGGCGGTTTGCCCGTGACGTTTGTTGTAGAATAGGCTGTAGGGAACCTCTAATAATCCGGTATTTTTTCTTCCGGCAACTCGCAGGCTCTGGAAAACCGGGGCGTGTCGTGCTCGGCGTCAATTTTTAGAGTCCCTGTATTTCGCACCCTCATTTACCGTTGAAATCAATCCATGTATATCACCACCCCCGAGCAGCTTGAATCGTTTTGCAATGACCTGGGCCAGCCGGAGATGCTGGCGGTGGACACCGAGTTTGTCCGCGAAAAAACATATTTCCACCGGCTGGGTCTGATCCAGGTCGGAGCGCCCGGCCACTTTGGAGCGATCGATCCGATCGCCATCAAGGACCTGTCTCCGATCCTGGACAAGGTCAAGGATCCTTCCATTCTCAAAGTGTTTCATGCCGGAAAGCAGGATCTGGAGATTCTTTACAACCTGACGGGGGAGGCGGTTCGGCCGGTTTTCGATACCCAGGTGGCGGCGTCCCTCCTGGGATGGGGCGGGCAGATTTCGTTTGCCAAGATCGTCAAGCGGGTCACCGGAAAAACCATCCACAAGACCGAGACGTATTCCGACTGGTGCCGGCGTCCCCTCAGCCAGAGCCAGATCGACTACGCGGTGGACGATGTCCGCTTTCTGGTGCCGGTCTACCAGCATCTGGTCAAGGCACTGGAAAAGATGGGACGCCTCGACTGGCTCGACGAGGAGTTCGAACCGTTGATGGACCCCAATGTTTTCATGCCGGCGGATCCCCGCAGGCAGTTCATGCGGATCAAAAACTTTCGCACGCTGAAACCGCGCAATCTGGCGGTGCTGTGCGAATTGGCGGCCTGGCGCGAGGACGAGGCGCGGCGGCGGGATTGTTTGGCCAAGTTCATTGTACGGGACGAGCCGCTTCTGGAGATGGCGCGCAAGACTCCCAAGGACGCCAAGGGACTGGAGCTGATTCGCGGCGTCAACGGCAAGGAAATCAAAAACAGTTCCAAAAAAATCTTGAAAGCGATTCAGCGGGGCCTGGAGATGCCGGAGGATGAGATTCCGGAAATTCCGGAGTCGAACAGCTACACGACCCGGCGCGGGGTCGAGGAGCTGCTGGCGGCCTATGTGCAGGTGCGCTCGGAGGACCTTAAAATCGAGCCGCATATTTTGGCCGACCGCAAGCAGATCCACGACTTTGTCAAACGGCACGAACTCAAGGAAAGCCTGGAAGGGCATCCCATGCTGACCGGCTGGCGGCACGGGCTCATCGGCGCGGAGTTGCACGAACTGTTGATCGGCCGGGCGGGACTGACCATCAACGATGAAGGCCGCGTGGTCCTGGTCAGAAACGGGAACGGTTCCGGAGAAGGCTGACCGGAACGTTCTCAGCCGCCGTGACGGAGTTGTTTGAATCGCGGCAACGGACGGAGAGCCTCCAGGTCCGGGTCAGCGTCAAGGTCCGCGCGGTTGTTGTATCCCTTCCGAAAGGCGTTTTCGAGCGCCTGCACACCCTCCTCAAGATTTCCCGTCAGCGCAAAATAACAGGCCAGGTTGTAGTGCAATTCCGGCAGGTCCGGCGCCAGTTGTTCCAGCCGCCTGAGCCGGGACAGGGCCTCCTTGAATTTTTTCTGTTTCAGCAGGGCCGTGCTCAGGTTCAGGTACACCTGGGGCAGTTCCGTGTTGTGCGCCAAAGCCATTGCGTACTGGTCGACAGCCCGGGTCCATTGCCCGGCCTTGAGGTGTTGGTTGCCTTCGTTGTAATGGTAGATGGCCATCCTGCGTTGGGCTTCCGGCGAGCTGTGGTCCATCTCCGGATGGGTGTGCGCGGTTTTTGCCCCGGAGGACGGTACCGTTCGGGGATCGGACGCTACCAGGGCGGCGACGCCGATGGCGGCGAGGATGACCACCAGTCCCAGAACCCTCCCATCTGAAAAATCGAGTTTCATGTTTTAAGGCCTTTCTCCTGGTTGAGGAGGGGAAGCAGTTCCCCCAGGGTTCCCACCTCCGGCGCTCCGGCGATGCGCGCGCCCTGTGAAGACAGGTTGAAGACGCGCTGTTGCGGGTTCGCCTCGATGATCTGTTCGAGCGTTCTCAGGTAGCTGTACAGCGTGTGGGTGGTGGGGATCGGCGCTCCCTGACACCCGGCGACGGGGATGAGGGACTGTCGGTGGTCCCGCGTTTCCAAAGCAGCCGGCGCGGCAGGGGTTCCCGTGCTCGCATACGGCCGGTTTCCGCTATGAGCGCAATCCTGCCCGATCAAAAAGACCGGGTCGCATCCCATCTTGAGCAGGCAGTCGAGGGCCAGGCAGGAGACCGATCCCCCGGCCTGGGTCAGTCCTTTTTCCCGGGCCAGTGGTTCCTGCGCCACGGTGGCCGCATGCCCTTCCTTGAAGACGACATAATGCTCACTCTTGTAGTTGCGGATGATTTTGGGATTGGACGACGGTGTGAACACCAGGGGAACCACGCCGTCGAGACAGGGCTCGAAATGGGAAAAACTGGCGTCCTGCGGGTCCAGGGAAAACACAAAATGCGGCGTGACGCCCAGGGTGGACAGAACCGGCAGCGCGGTGTCGACGCAGCCGAGAATGCAGTGGCGGCTCAGAAAGGGCAGGAAAGGACGGAGCCCGTCCAGCGAAGGCCCGGCGCTCACCAGAACCCCCGGCCGGTTGGCGTAACGGTCGTACAACTGGCGGATCCCGGGACTCGCCAGCACGGCGTCCCGGTTGTGTTCGGCATTGGATTGTTCGAGATCGCCGAACAGGACCGGCACGCGGCGTTCCAGACGGATGACTTCGAGTGCGATGGCGATATTGGGAAACGCTTCCGGGAGACATTCGAAGGAAGCGGGATGAAAAAGAAACCGGGGAATTCCGGAATCCTCCTGCATGAGAGCGGGCATCGCCTGGGTGATCCGTTCCGCCGTGTTTTTTTCCTCCGCACCGAAGACGAGTTCGAACCGGGGGTCCTCTGCCAGGTGGGTCAGGTCGCGCACCTGAAACGCCGTCGCCAGAAGGCCGGAGTTGAGTTCAATCGCCAGCAGTTTTCCCCCGGGACCGATTTTTTCAAGGAGGGATTCGATGTGGTACCCGAGACCGAATCCGTACAATCCTATAGAGCAGCCGCCGGGGATGTCTCTTGAAAAGGCGTCGGCCTCTTTTACCGGGTCGTAGGCGCTGTGCAGCAGCCGTCCCCGGTAACGCGCGGTGACGGGGCCTTTACGGCTGCCAAACACTTCCATGCTCTCCGGTATCGTGTCGGCCAGACCGGCGACTTCGGGGCAGTTTTTCTTGAAAGCCTTGATGTTGTTCTGGAAGTGCGAGGTCATGGAAACCGTTTATTGATAAACCGTTGTCAATCCGGGAAATCTTCGGGGCGGGACAGAGCCCCATGATAGCATCAGTGGGCGTCAAACTTGAAATCCGACCGGATTGCGCTACAATTCCGGTATCAGGTTTTGTCCACCCGCGCCCGTTTGCGGCTCATCCTTCCCTGTACGCACCGTCATGATCCAAATCCTTCCCGAAGCCCTTGCTAACCAGATCGCCGCCGGCGAAGTGGTCGACCGCCCGGCTTCCGTCGTCAAGGAACTCATCGAAAACGCGCTCGATGCGGAGGCGAGCCGGATCCTCATCGAATTCGAAGGAGCGGGCAAGGGGCTCATCCGCGTGTCCGACAATGGTGTGGGGATGAGTCCGGAAGACGCGGCGCTGGCGTTCGAACGGCACGCCACCAGCAAGGTGGCGACCTCGGAGGATCTGTTCGGCATCCAGAGTCTGGGGTTCCGGGGAGAGGCCCTTCCCAGTATCGCCTCGGTGGGACGGGTGCGTTTGACCACGGCGCGCGGGGAAGACGGAGGCCGCGGCACCGAGGTGGCGATTGAAGGGGGGAGCAAGCCCGTTATTAAAGAAACCGCGCACGCCCAGGGAACGGTGCTGGAGGTGGCCGACCTGTTCTACAACACTCCCGCCCGGAAAAAATTTTTAAAAGCGGATTCCGCCGAGACGCGCAGCATCACGCAGGTGGTCACACAACTGGCGCTGGCGCGTCCTGACGTGCGCTTCCAACTGGTCAACAGCGGGCGGAAGGTGATCGACACCCTCCCTGCGGAGCAGATGGTGTACCGCATTGCCGAGCTTTTCGGACCGGACCTGACCCGTGAGTTGATCGCGGTGGAACGCGCCGAAGGGAGCCTGAAGCTGAGCGGTTTTATTTCGAGCCCGGTGTTCACAAAGTCCAACCGGAACATCCAGTACAGTTTTATCAATTCCCGGTTTGTGAAGGACCGGGTGGTGTTGAGCGCCACGCAACTGGGATACAGTCACCTCCTTCCGCGGGGGCAGCATCCGGCTATTTTCCTGTTTCTGACGATGGACCCGCGAGAGATCGACGTCAATGTCCACCCGGCCAAGGCGGAGGTCCGCTTCGCCCACCAGCAGGAAATCCACCAGTTCATCATGCGGGCGGTGAAGGACGCCCTGCGCGACAACTGCAAGGCCGAGGGTGGGAGTGTGGAGGTTTCCGAGCCCCTTCCCGCCGTTCAACCGGCACCCGGTTTTCAGCGGGAGTTCACGCCGTCCTACCCGGCGGCGCTGGAGGAAAGCAGGGTGGGGCGTCCGGCTCCGGCGGGCGATAGCGGGGAATGTCCCTCGGCTTCCTATTCAGCAGAGTCCTGGAAAACGTTGTGGAGCGATCCCTATAAAAACAAACCGCCGGTGGAAACCGCCCGTGTGGAGGCTGTGGCCACCCTGTTTGACGCGGCTCCCAGGCCGGTATCGGACTTGATTTATTCCGACTTTGAGCCGCTGGGGCAGTTGAACCAGTCTTTTATTGTGATGCAGGGAGCCCGGGGCATTTTGATCGTTGACCAGCACATCGCGCACGAGCGGATCCTGTACGAACGTTTCCGTGACGCGGCCAACCGGAAAAGCGTGGAAATCCAGAGCCTGATGTTTCCGCTGGCGGTGGAGTTTTCACCCGCCGAAGCCGCGGCGGTGGGCGAGCACCTGGACTGGCTGAAAGGGTTGGGACTGGAAATGGAACCGCTCGGTTCGCAGGGGTTTATCCTGCGGTCCGTGCCGGCGATTCTGAAAAACCAGGACCATCAGGAAGTGGTGCAAAAAATCGCCCGCACGCTGGGGGAGGGCAGGGGGAAAGAGGCGCTGCAGGACAAGTACGACGAGGTGCAGATCATGATGGCCTGCAGGACGGCGATCAAGATCAACCACAGCCTCAACCTGGACCAGATACGGAAGCTGATCTATGACCTGGAGCAGACGGAGATGCCGTTTACCTGCCCGCACGGCCGGCCGATTGCCCTGTTGTTCGATATGGATTCGATCCTGAAGAAATTCCACAGGAAGTGAATACAACCCGCCTGAAAAACTGAAATCAGACTTTTACCGAACGCGCGATTTTCTTCAGTTGGGAAAGCCCTTTGCGGCGCAGCTGCTTGTTCGGCCGGGCCGCTTTGTTTTTTGCCTGGAGGGAGTGGTCTTGCAGCGTGTTTTCCATTTCATCGAGAAACTTGGATTTGCTGGCGGGAGAGAGGGTCCGGAAATGGTTGAGGATCTTTTTTTCCTCGGCATCCTGCGTGATCAAAAAATCCTTTCGATAGCCTTTCAACATAATACGGCCTTCCTGCCGGGACCCGCTGATGACTGTGTAGGACTCGGGTTTTTCCGGGATCAGCAGGTTGTCCGGTATGTCCAGTTCCCCGGCGTCGAGCCGGGTAGTCAACAGACGATCGAGGCTGACATTTCCCAGGTTGGACAACTTTTCAAGCACCACCGCCGGAACATCCCGTTCTCCGGATTCATAGCGGACATAGGTGCGGAAGCCGATTTCCAGAATCTGCGCAAAGGCGGTCTGGGTGCAGTTCAGTCGTTTCCTGATCAGTTTCATGTTGTGGGAAAGAGCAGACATCGCCGGGCGCTTTCAAATAAAATGGATCCATCAAAAAGGACCGATGGATAATATCAAATATTACGGGCTGTGAAATAAAATATTGGGCAATGAGTGCGATTTTTTTCGGAAAACGGTCTGAAAAAGCAATGAGTTAGAATTACATTTACGCCAGCTCAATTCCGTTCTTGCGAAGAAACTTATAGGCTTCTTCGATCCAGTGCCGCTCTTTTTCAAGCTTGTAATCCGGCAGGTCTTTGGAACTTCCGATAAGGCTTTTCATCGTGTCGATCGCCTCTTCGGTTCTGCCGCGTTTTTCAAGCAGGCGGGCGTAATGGTAGTAAGCCTTGAAAAAATGGTAGGAGTTGATCACGGCCTCATAGGCTTCGAGGGCCCGGTCGTCGTCTCCTGAAAGCCGGTAGCATTCGGCCAGTCCGAAGATCGCGTTGCCATAATCGTATTTTTTGTTGACCTTGACCAGTTCCTGCAGGTGTTCCGCCGCTTCGGAATAACGTCCCAGGGCATACAAGGCTTTGGCCAACCCGTATTTGGCTTCCGTGAGATCGGGGTCGCGTTCCACGGCCTCCTTCAGGGGGGGAATGGCCAATTCGAATTTCTTTTCTTCCAGGTAATGCAGTCCCAGTTCCTGATGGTGGTAGGGCTTGTTGAATTTATTGATCAGGTCCTTGAGTTGCAGGGTTTCCTGGGTGTCCACTTCCTTTGGCGGCGGCGAGTTGAAAAAGCGGGGACTGCCCGCCGGCGTGGCCGGATTCGGCGCCTTGGATTTGACAAAGATGAAATAGGCCAGGGCGCCCACGGGAAACAGGACGACAATGATGATCAGCCAGATGAAGTGTTCCCGGCGTTTGATGCAGTCCAGACACATCCAGACCATGAAGATTGCGGCGATGGTAAAGAGTAAATTCATACGGTTACTTGGCTCGAACTGAACGCCAGTGCTCCCTGCCGTTCGACGATTGCATTTTTTTCATTCAGCAGCAGCACCTTGGGTCGGTACCCGTCTTCTTTGCTTAAGGACATGATACCATAAGCCGCGATGATGATTCGATCATTTATCTCCGCCTGCCGCGCCGCCGCTCCGTTGATGGAGATCCGCCCGCTGTTCGCAGGCGCCGGGATGACGTAGGTTTGGAAGCGATTTCCGTTGTTGATGTTGTAAACGTGGACCTGTTCGTGGGAAACCAGCCCGACCTCGTCCATCAGGGCCTGGTCGATTTCAATGCTTCCCTCGTAATCAATGCTCTTATCCGTGACGGCTGCACGGTGAAGTTTGGATGTTAGCATGATGCGCTGCATGAGATATTCTCCACAAGACAATTGTCAATCAATCTCGCCCTGCCGACATGAACGGCCAAAGCAAGCAATGCCGAATCCTCGACCCGTTCCAGTTCAGTAAACCGTTCCGGATCGCAAACAGAAACGTAGTCGATGCGGGTTCGAGGATGCGATTCGATGATGGACCGCATGTGGGTCCGGACCGCATCCGCCGAACGTTCTCCTTTTTCAATCAAGGCTTTTCCGGATTGGAGCGCCAGGTAAAGGGCGCGTGCGGATTGCCGTTCCTCGGGGGCCAGATAAGCGTTGCGCGAACTCATGGCGATCCCATCCGGCTCCCGGATCGTGGGCCGACCCTCGATTGTAATCCCCATATTGAGGTCCCGCACCATTTTCCGGATCACCCCAAGTTGCTGGCGGTCCTTTTCGCCGAAAAATGCCCGGTCCGGCTGGACCAGGTGAAACAATTTCAACACAATGGTGGTCACTCCCTCGAAGAAATGGGGACGGCTCCCGCCGCAAAGGTTCTCCGTCAAACCCGCCACCCGGACGCTCGTGCAAAATCCTCCGGGGTACAGGTCCTCTTTTTTGGGAAGGAACAGGACGTCCACATCCAGCTCCTTCAGCAGGGCTCGGTCGCGCTCCAGGTCGACCGGGTAGTGCGCGTAATCCTCCGTCGGACCGAATTGCATGGGGTTGACGAAGATGCTGACCACGGTCTGCCGGCAGATTTTCTTCGATTCCCGCACCAGGGCCAGGTGCCCTTCGTGCAGGTAACCCATCGTGGGGACGAAGCCAAGATTGCGATCCTCAAGCGGCAGGCGCCGGCTCCAGGCTTTCATTTCATCGAGGTTCTCGATAACACAGGTCATTCGCTACTCTACGGCTCCACCTTCTTCAACGGTTCGCGATCCCGGTGATAACTGTGTTCCACGCCGGGAAAGGCACCTTCCCGGACGTCGCGCGCGTACGCTTCCACTGCATTTTTAATTTGAGTGCCCAGGTCGGCAAACTGCTTGACGAATTTTGGCACGCCGCCGGGGTTCATCCCCAGCATGTCCTGTGTCACCAGAATCTGCCCGTCGCAATAAGGACCCGCTCCGATGCCGATGGTCGGGATGTCCAACTCGGCGGTGATCTCCCGGGCCAGGTCGGACGGAACGGCTTCGAGGACGAGGGAAAAGACCCCCGCTTTCTGCAGTTTCTGGGCGTCCGACTTGATGCGTTTCGCATCGAGAATCTTTTTGCCCTGGACTTTGTATCCCCCCAGTTGATGGACGGACTGGGGCGTCAGCCCGAGGTGGCCCATGACCGGGATGCCCGCTTCGGCGATGGCCCGCACGTGGTTTTCGACACGGGCTCCCCCTTCCAGTTTGACCGCGCAGGCTCCGGCTTCTTTAAGAAACCGGCCGGCGTTTTCCAGCGCCTGCTGCGGTGAAACCTGATAGGACATGAACGGCATGTCGCCGACCAGCAGGGCGCGGCTCAGCCCACGGCTCACCGCGCGGGTGTGGTGGAGCATCTCCTCCAGGGTGACCGGCAGGGTGGTGCTGTGCCCCAGTGCGACCATGCCCAGGGAATCGCCCACCAGCACGACATCCACGCCGGCCTGATCCAGCCAGCGGGCCGTGTTGGCGTCATAGGCGGTGAGGGCGGTGATTTTGCGTTGGGTCTTTTTCCAGTTGACCAGTTGCGTGACGGTGACCGGTGTTTCAGTCATGGGTCGTTCCCCGAAAAAGCGCCGGGAACCTGACCTGGGAGGGAGGAAAAACAAGAAATGCCCGACCGGTGTTCCGGCGGGCACGGAGGCGCTCGTCAATGGATGATGCGAGGTGCTGCTTGTCTGGGTTCACGCCGATCGGTCGCGTCCCTTGGGCATCATCTTGTCGTTCGGCAAAGCTCCGTCCCGGTCTTGTCAGGATCCAAGCGGATTGTAATATTCCCGACCAATTCTATGCTGATTGATTTTTTTTATCAACTCCTGCAGGTCCAGTTTTTTCCCCACGATATCGATTTCGTTCGTGTTCACCACCAGCAGGGGGGTTTCCGTATAGTAGAAGAAAAAGTTGTTGAAGGCCCGGTTGACCTCCTCCAGATAGGAGTATTCGATCAGCGCTTCGTATTCCCGGCCGCGTTTCTGTACCCGTTCGTACAGGATCGGTGTATCGGCCTGCAGATAAACCACCAGGTCGGGCTGGGGAATCTTGATCTTGATCAGGTGGTAGATCTGCTCGTAGAGGTGGAGCTCATTCCCGTCCAGGTTGATGCTGGCGAATATCCGGTCCCGTTCGAACAGGTAGTCGGTGATCACCACCTGGTTGAACAGGTCCCGCTGCTCCAGCGCCCGGTACTGGTTGTACCGGCTCATTAAAAAAAAAATCTGGGTCTGGAAAGCGCTGGACTGCCGGTCCTCGTAAAATTTGGAGATGAAGGGATTGTCGTCGTCCACTTCGAGCACGAGCCGTGCGTTGAACTCATCCGCCAGCAGGTGGGACAGGGTGGTTTTACCCGCACCGATGGGGCCTTCGATTGCGATCAGTTTGGGTTCGAGTTCCATAGGTAAGAATCGGTTCGTGTTCGGATGAGGCCCCTCGGCGGGGTGGATTCAGAAACCGAGGATTTCGCGGATCATGAGTTTCAACTCGCGCAGGTCCGCCGACTTGACCACATAGGCGTCCGAGGACCACACCCGGAAATCCTGCTTATAGCTTCCATGGGCGGAGCACAAAATGACCGGCAATTCCTTGTGCGTTTCCTTGATCTCCTTCAGGAACTGGAGACCGTCCATCCCCGGCATTTTGATGTCCAGGGTCACCAGATCCGGCTTGAACTGCTCGATCCGGCCGCGCGCTTCCTCGGCGTCCTGGGCCAGAGAGACTTCGTAGCCGTCGTCCTCAAGCTCTTCCTTGTACAAAAGCCGGATGTTGGTTTCGTCGTCCACCACCAGGATTTTTTTTCTTGTCGACTTGTCTGGGTCCGGCATAAACACTTGAAAGGAAATTATTGGGTGAGGCCATAAAGCGCCCCTATGTTTTATTAGAAACCCGGTCGATTTGCAACGGTAAAACCAGTTGGACGGTCACCCCTTCGTTGACATTGTTGTGAACCCGGATTTCCCCGCCGTGGTTTTCCATGATCCGGCGTGAAATGGAAAGTCCCAGTCCGGTTCCGGAGTCCTTGGTGGTGAAAAACGGATTGAAGATGTTTTGAAACGCTTCCTGAGCGATGCCGCCGCCGGTATCCTGTACCTGGATCACAGCCTGTGAGGAATGGCCTTCCGGCTGGCGCGTGAAGGTGGCGACCTCCAGGACGCCGCCCTGCCGCATGGATTCGATGGCGTTGAAAATGACGTTGATCAGGACCTGTTTGATCTGCTCTTCGTCCAGGGCGATGGGGCTCGGGTCCTCCTTGAAGTCCAGCCGGGTCCGGATCGACGCGGAACGCAATTCCATTTCAAAACAATCGAGCACCTGGCCGATCAGTTTGGGAAGGTGACAGAGTTTCAAAACAGGCCGGGCGCCTTTGGGAAAAACCAGGATGCTTTTCAGCAGGACCTCCAGCCGCTCCACCTCGTTGGCAATGATCTTGGCGTAATGAGTCAGCGGCGTCAGGTCCGGTTTCGGCTCCTGCCTGAGGGTCAGGGCGTGCATTTTTTCCTGAAGGCGGCGGGCGAAGCCGCCAATGGAAACCAGGGGGTTTTTGATTTCATGGGCCACCTCGGCGGAGAGTTCGCCCAGCGCCGCCAGTTTCTCCGATTGCACGAGCTGTTCCTTGGTGGTCAGCAACTCCCGGTTGGATTCGAGCAGTTTGTTGAAGAGGCGGGAGTTTTCGATCACCCAACTGGCCTGGTTGGCCAGACGGACAAACAGTTTCAGGTCGGTTTCCCGGATGCCGGTTTCGTTGTACAGGTTGTCGATCAGGATCACCCCGAACGGGATGTCGTGCGCCATCAGGGGCACCAGGATAAATTCGTCCACTCCCAGCTTTTGCGGCAGCTCTTTCGGCACCCGTGCATTCACCGCCGCGTTTTCCACGATCACCGGGGAGTCTCCAACCAGGGCGTCGGACAGCACGTTCTGTTTTTTTATGAACGGGAACTCCAACTCCTGCGCGGTTTGGTGGAAGCGCGTGTTCTTGAGGTCCTTGAAACTTTCATGCAGGAGCAGTTTGGACACTTTTTCTTCATTCGGGTCCACCCATTGAGCCCAGGTGGACTGTGCTTCCTGCAGGGAGTCCGGCCCGACCCCCATGACTCCTTTGAACTGCGTTTGCTGATCGTCGAGCAGAAACAGGATGGCCCGGTGAATCCCGTGGCCTTCCGCAAGTGAGATTCCCGTCAGCAGCAGGTGGAGTCGGTTTTCCAGGTGCGGTTCCGCCGCCACCGCCTGGCTGATTTCATAAAGCAGGGTTTGTTCACGCAACAGGGCCTTGCTCTTGGCGTACTCCATGCCGTTGCGGATGCACCCGGTGATCTGCTCGCTGATGGTTTTGAGCAGGGTGATTTCCACCGGAGTGAAAAAGCGGTTGGCGATGGAATGCACGTTGATCACCCCGATACAATCGCCCTGGTAGGTCATGGGAACGGACAGCATCGACTGATAGCGTTCTTCCTCGATCTCCGGAAAGTAGACGAAACGGGGGTCCTGAATCGCTTCGCTCAGGGCCTGGGGGATTTTGTTTTGAGCGACCCAGCCGGTGATGCCCTTGCCCCAGGGCAGGTAGACCTTGGACGCGCGCGCCTGTGGGAGGCCGCTCGACGCCTTCAGTTTCAACCGCTGGGTTTCGCCTTCTCCGTCCACGAGATAGAGGGCGCAGGCGTCGAACTGGAGGTTGTCTTTGATGATGGTGATGGTTTGATTGAGGATGGCGTCCAGTTCCAGGGTGGAATTGGATATACGCCCGACCTCGCTCAGAATCCTCAGTCCGGCTTCGGTTGGTTTTTCCACGGTCGATGACCCGGTTAGTGGGAGAGGGCGATACGGTAGATGCGTTCGTATTCCCTGGCGGACCGGTCCCAACTGAAATTGGCCCGCAAACAATTGAGGACGAGCCGGTTCCAGTGCGCTTGATCGTCATAAGTTGTCAACGCGCGGTCCAGCGCCGTCTCAAAAAATTCTAATCCATAGGGGGAAAATTTGAAACCCAGTCCTTCTCCCGTCTCCGGGGAGTAGGGCGTCACGGTGTCCTCCAGCCCCCCCACGGCACTGACGACGGGAACGGTGCCGTACTTCATGGCCTGCATCTGGGTGAGGCCGCAGGGTTCGTAGACCGAGGGCATGAGGAGGAAGTCGGCCCCCGCCAGCACGCGGTGGGCCAGGGGCTCGTCAAATCCCAGAAAGAGGCCCAGGCGATGACCCGCCCGGTTCTTAAAAAACTCCTCATAGCCGGGGTCGCCCACGCCGACGACGATCAATTGCGCTTTTTCCAGAAGGTTCCTTTGAATGACTTGCATCACCAGGTCGACTCCTTTTTGCGACGTCAACCGGGTGACCATGCACATCAGGGGCAGGGCCAGATCCTGCTCCAGATCGAATTGCTGCAACAGGTCCGACTTGCACAGTTTCTTGCCCGCAGGGTTGTCGTCGCTGAACTGCCGGATGATCCAGGGATCGAGAGTGGGATTCCATTCGGAATAATCGATGCCGTTGGCGATGCCGTGCAGGTTCGCCGCGCGTTTGCCCAGAACCCCTTCCAGCCGGAAGGCGTATTCCGGACGCAGGATTTCCCGGGCGTAGGTTTCGCTGACCGTGCTGAGCAGGTCGGCGTACACGAGGCCGCTTTTCAGAAAATTCAGGTCGCCGTGAAACTCCACTCCGTCGGCGTTGAACAGGCTGAAAGGCAGATGGGCCAGCGTGAGGTTGGTGCGGTCGAATTCGCCCTGGTAGCCCAGGTTGTGGATGGAAAATACGGTCCGCGTTTTGCGGAAGAAGGCATCGTAAATGAACAGCGTCTTCAAAAAAACCGGGATCAGACCGGTCTGCCAGTCGTTGCAGTTGATGATGTCCGGCCGGAACCTGGTGACGCGGCACAGCTCCAGCACGGCGCGGCTGAAAAAGATGAACCGTTCGGCGTTGTCGTAATACGCTCCGGCGGGAGGGCCGTACAGATGGTCCCGGTCGAAATAAGCGTCCTGGGCGATGAAGCAGGCCGGAACGCCCGGGGCGAGTTCTCCTTCGTAAATTTCACCTTCCACCTTGTGTGGACCGACCGGAACCGAAATCCTTTCGGGCCGCTTGCGCAGGTCGTATTGGGAATCGCGGACGCACCGGTATTTGGGCAGCACGACGCGGACATTGTGCCCGAGGTTCCTGAGAGCTTTGGCCAGCGCGCCGCAGGCATCGGCCAGGCCGCCTGTTTTGGCGAAGGGGTAAATTTCCGAGGCGGCGATCAGGATATTGAGTGGGGATCCCATGTCAGGGATTGATCTTGACCGACCTTAGGATTTCAGCGGCAGTCTCCGGCGGGGTCGGGTTGATGTAAAACCCGGTGCCCTGTTCGAAACCGGCCATTTTGGTCAGCTTGGGCATCACTTCAATATGCCAGTGATAGATATTGTCGTAATCGCCACTGACCGGGGAGGTGTGGAACACCAGGTTGTAGGGTGGGATGTTCAGCGCCTCCCGTATACGCAGCAGGACGTCCTTGAGGATCGCCGCCGCCTGGGCGTAATCGATCTGGGAATCCTTTTCGTATCGGGCCAGATGGTATTTGGGCAGAATCCATGTTTCAAAAGGGAAACGCGGAGCGTAAGGGCAGATGGCGATGAAGTTCTGGTTTTCGACCACCACCCGGGAGCCGTTGCCCCGTTCCTGGGCGATGAGGTCGCAGAAGATGCACCGTTCCTTGTAGTCCCAGTGCCGTTTTGCGGCTTGCAGTTCTTCCATCACCATTTCGGGGATGATGGGCAGGCCGATCAACTGACTGTGGCTGTGTTCCAGCGTAGCGCCGGCAGCTTCTCCGTGGTTCTTGAAAATCAGGATGTAGCGAAAACGGCTGTCTTTTTTCAGGTCGAGGATGCGTTGCTGAAAAGCCCACAGGCATTCGGAGATGGCTCCGGCGCTGGCTTCTTCCAGGGAAAGCTGGTGGTCCGGGTGCTCGATGATCACCTCGTGCGCGCCGAATCCGCCCATCTTGTCGAACATGCCTTCGCCGATGCGGTTGACGTCGCATTCGATCTCAAGCGCGGGAAATTTGTTGGAAACGACGCGGAGCGTCCACCCGGGGGCGTCGCGTCCGATGTTGTGCGGCAGGGCAAGAATCCCTTCCGGGGTCTTGTTTTCATTCCCGGGACAAAAGGGACAAAAGCTGATCTGCTGTTTCTGGGTTGGGCTTGGGTAATCCCCCGGGCGGTTGGCCCGTTCCTCGGATATGATCACCCACCGGTCGACAATGGGGTCCTTGCGTAGCTCGGGCATGTGGGACTATCGGGTTAAGGTTTGGAAGCGTTAAGGCCGTCCATACTAAATAATGGCCGATTCAAAGTCAATTTGTGATCCCGGCAAACATCGAAAAATAACACCGGCTACGGTATAATCGACGGAACCTTAATAATATTCGAGAGAACGGAATGAACCCGTCGCCATCCCATATTTTGAGTGGAAAACACGTGGCCCTGTGTGTCTGTGGAGGCATTTCCGCCTACAAGGCGGCTGAGCTGTTGCGCCTTCTGAAAAAGGCGGGAGCCGCCGTTTCGGTCGCCATGACCCCGGGAGCGCAGCGTTTCATCACCCCGCTGACGTTTGAAGCGCTTTCGGGGCGGCCTGTTTACAGTGAAATTTTCGAAGGCGAGGGCACCGGCCGCATGGAGCATATCCGCTCGGCGGAGCAGGCGGATTTACTCATCGTCGCTCCGGCAACGGCCAACACTCTGGCGCGGATGGCGCAGGGCCTGGCCGACGACCCGGTCTGCATCCTGTATTCGGCCTATTGCGGACCGGTGATGGTGGCGCCGGCGATGAACGACAACATGTGGCGTCATCCGGCGTTGCAGGACAACCTGAAAACGCTGCGGTCACGCGGCGTGGCGGTGGTCGAACCGGATACGGGGGAGCTGGCCTGCGGCAGCGTTGGGCCGGGCCGGTTGCCGGAGCCGGAGGTCCTGTTGCAAGCCATCTCCGAACGGCTTCTGCGCAAGGCGGATTTCGCCGGCAAGCGTGTTCTCGTCACTGCGGGGCCGACCTGTGAACCGCTCGACCCGGTGCGCTATATCACCAACCGGTCTTCCGGCAAGATGGGCTACGCCATTGCTCAAAACGCCGCCGAGAGAGGGGCGGAGGTGACGCTGGTCTCCGGTCCCACTCACCTTCCGGCGCCGCAGGGCGTCCGCCTGCTTTCCTGCATGCGGGTGGCGGAGATGCGCGACCTGGTGATGCGGAATCTGCCGGATGCGGATGTGCTGGTGATGACGGCGGCGGTGGGGGACTTCGCGCCGGAGATCATCGAAAAGGAAAAAATCAAGAAACAGGGGGAGGCTCCCCTGGTGCTGAATCTCGCTCCGACGCCGGATATTTTAAAAGAGGTGTCGGCGCTTGCTGAAAGACCCTTGCTCGTGGGGTTCGCCGCCGAATCGGAAAACCTGCTGCAGGCGGCGCAGGAAAAATTTGAGCGCAAGCGCCTCGACCTGATGGTCGCCAACGACATCAGCGCTCCGGGAATCGGTTTTCAATCCGATGACAACCAGGTGACGCTGATCAGCCGGGACCGTGAACCGGTGGAGTTGCCCCGCATGTCCAAGCTCGAAATTGCCGGACGCATCCTCGACCGGGTTCTCGAACTGTCTGCCTGAACATTCCGATACCGTTTTTTATTTCGTGGATCCGGCAAGGTCTTTCACGCAGCGGAAGCCGATGCCGTTGTTGCGGATTTTAGGCGTGGTGGCGTTGCGGTAGGTGAGGCGGACGTCCTCGCCGTTGCTTCTCCAGTTGCCACCGCGAATCACCTTGTAGGTACCTTTTTCCGGACCCGGCGGGTTTTCCTTGGGCGAGAACAGGTAGTATTCCGGGAAATGCCAGTCGGCGACCCATTCGGCAGCGTTTCCCGACAGGTCGTACACCCCGTAGACGGATTTCCCGCTTTCAAAGGACCCCACCGGCTGGGTCTTGCCGTGATTGCCGTTGAAGTTCAGGCGGGTCGCATCCGGAGGTTCGTTGCCCCAGGGATACTTGACTGGAGCCTGGCCCCGGCCGGCTTTTTCCCACTCCGCTTCCGTCGGGAGGCGTTTTCCCCGCCAGCGGCAGTAGTCGTCGGCTTCCTTCCAGTCGATTCCGACCACGGGCTGGTTGGGCTGGTTGAATTCCGCGTCCTTCATGTAGCGGGGAGTGCGGGCTCCTGTCTTCTTAATGTACTCCTGGTATGCCGCGTTGGTGGTTTCGTGCCGGTCGATGAAAAAACTGTCCAGGATCACTTCATGCGCCGGGTCTTCCGGACCGAGCATGTGGCGGTCGTGTTGGAAGATGGATGTGGGGTCGAGTTCGAGCAGGGATTTGCGGCTCCCCATCTCGTAAGCCCCGGCGGGAATCAGGACCATGCCCTCCGGCGGCGTCGCCGAGGAACGTTCTTCCGCCGCCTGGGAAAGTGGAGAGAGGCCAACCAACATCACAACAAAAAGCACACTACAGTATTTCAACATGAAACCACCTGGCTGAAGATTGATTCCGGCAGATTATAATGAATTGTGGCGCGCCAGACAAATCAGGGCGCTTCTAAAAATTGACATCGGCTGTGCGCGGGGCCCGGTCGTGCGGCCTCTGTGAGTACTAGAATAAAGAGTATCGAATTATTGCAGGTCCCCATAAGATGAATGCAGCCGGGAGGCGTCCGGTGGGAGAGGGGAGACACCTGGTCCAATCCCATTTGACACCCTCTGGCCTTCGGGCTAAAATTCTTGTGTCCCCTTTTCTGAAAACCGCCTTTGGGCCGTTTCTTTTCCCCCGGTGTTATGGATAAGCCGAAGAAAGAACCCATCCTTCTCAACAGCCAGAATCAGAACCACCGGCTGTGCCTCAACTGTGGTTTTCCCAACCGTCAATCCGACACGCATTGTCTTTACTGCCAGTCCAGCCTGGTCGAGGAAACCGGGTTCATCCCGTGGCTTCGCCAGACCTATTACATCCTGCGCTGGCGGTGGCAACTCAAGCAGAAGCGCGAGAACCTGAAGAACCCTTCCAGGGCGGGATTCTGGCGTCACCTGGGATTTTTCATTCTGGGGGTCCTCCTGAGCGCCGTGGGAATTTATTTCTTCACCCACTCGATCACCCAGAGTTCTTTTTCCAATGCCCTGGTGGCCGTCCTGTTTCTTCTCTACGGCGGTTACACCATCAAGACCCTGTTCACCAAAAAATAATTCCCTTTAAAATTAAAACACTTCGGCGACGATCCGGAGCGGCGCGCCGCTGCCGCCGCCTATTTTCATGGGCAGTGCGATCACCCTGAACCCCTTGACGGGCAGGTGGTCCAGGTTGCACAGGTTTTCGAATCCAGAGACGTTCGCTTCACCAAAAACACGGTGCGCCTTGAAATCCGTGGACGGCCCGTGGTCGAGGCTGGCCGTGTCCAGTCCCACCGCCGCCACGCGGCGTTCATTCGCGAGAAACCGGGCCGCCTGTTCGCTGTAACCGGGAAAATGCAGATTGGCGGTGTCCCCGGCGGCATCCGTTCCCAGGTAACGTTTTTTATCCGGCCAGCGGTTTTCAAAACCCGTCCGCACCAATACGATAGCGCCTTCAGGAATGCGTCCGTTCTCTTTTTCCCAGTCGAGAAAGTCGTCCACCCGGATGAGATAATCGGGGTTCGCGCGCACGCTGGCCGACACGTCGACTGCAATGCCGGGGGCGATCAGGCGGTTGAGGGGAATGGTGTCCGCCGTCCAGCGGCCGCGGGCGAAATGCACCGGGGCGTCCATGTGTGTTCCGCCGTGTTCCGCCGTTTCAATGTTGTTCGCCTCATACCAGTAGCCTTTGCCGGAAGGCCCCTTGTGCACGACTTCAAGGTGAAAGGATTTGCTCGTCGGCCAGTAAATCGTATTCTCGTCGAAGGAGTGGGTGAGGTCGACCAGCCGCGATGGAGCGTTCATCCAGGGAGTTTCCGGACGGCACCCTCCCGCCGTCACAACCAGAAAGAGGCCCAGGACTGTGAGCAGAGCCCGGGCTTTGCGGCTGTATGTTTGCGGTATACTGTTCATATAAATCAATTCTACCTTAAGCGGGACCATGACTGCGACCCCTGTTGAAAAAAACGAAAACCTCACCCTGCCGGTTGGCGGGATGTCCTGCGCCAGTTGCGCTTCACGAATTGAAAAGAAACTGGCGTCGCTGAACGGTGTTTCGCAGGCGGCAGTCAATTTCGGCGCGGAGCAGGCGGAAGTGGTGTTCGATCCGTTTCTGATCGGCCCACCGGAAATCATCAGCGCGATCAACACGATCGGGTTCGAAGTCCCCCGGGTCACGCGCACGTTCCCGGTGGAAGGCATGTCCTGCGCCTCCTGCGTCACCCGCCTCGAAAAAACTCTGGGGAACCTGCCCGGGGTGCTGGAGGCCCGCGCCAGCCTGGCTTCGGAAGAGGTGACCGTGGACTACCTGGAAAACGCGACAGGGCCGGCGGAGTTCCGCCAGGCCCTTGCGGATATCGGCTATTCGCTCGAGATTTCGCAGGCGGGTGAAAAGAAAGACACGGGAGCGGAAGAAAAGGAGAAACACCTCGGCGAATACCGGATGCTGAAAACCCGGTTTGTGTTCAGTCTGGTCGTAGGGATCGCGGTGATGGGGCTGAGTATGCAGAAGATGTTGTTCGGTGAAGGGCTCCCGCAGCAGACGACGCGCTGGCTGCTCCTGGCATTGAGCACGCCGGTCCTGTTCTGGGGAGGCCGTATTTTCTTTACCCGCGCCTTCAAGGGCATCCGCCACGGTTATGCGGACATGAACACCTTAATCGCCCTCGGCACCTCCACCGCCTACGCCTACAGTGCGATGATCACCTTGTTTCCTGCCGCTTTTGCTGAAATCGGCGGCGCGGTTTTTTATGATACCGCCGTCATGATCATCACCTTCATCCTGATGGGGCGCATGCTGGAGGCGCGGGCCAAGGGCAGGGCAGGGGACGCGATCCGGAAACTGATGGACCTGCGGCCCAACATCGCCCATGTGGAACGTGAAGGCCGTGAAATGAAGGTCCCGGTCGAACAGGTGGTGCACGATGACGTGGTTTTGGTGCGGCCGGGCGAGAAGATTCCCGTCGACGGCGAGTTGGTGGACGGAGCGACCTCGGTGGACGAATCGATGCTCACCGGCGAAAGCCTGCCGGTGGAAAA
>JAGQJZ010000054.1 GCA_020430445.1 Nitrospina sp. | reverse complement strand
GATAGATATAATCGTTTTTACAGGTAGCAAAAAAATACGGTAAATTATGGCAATATTTATTGATAATTTATCTAAAATTACCAAGTTCTAGAAAAGCGAACCCTCTCATTGGCAAAAAAATCAAAGGAAAACTTTCACCAATTGATGTTTGAGGTTGGGGTCTATCTATGTTGACTGAAATTACCATCCGTAATTTCAAAAATTTTGAGAACGTCCAGTTTGAACTGGCCGAGCGCGTTGTATTGGTAGGACCAAACAACAGTGGAAAAACATCGGCCCTTCAGGCCCTTGCTCTCTGGGATATTGGATTAAAACGTTGGATTGAAAAACGCGGCACGGAGCCGGTCCCGAAAACCCGCCCGGGTGTCACGATCAACCGGCGAGACCTGATTGCGGTTCCAATTCCCAGCGCAAACTTATTGTGGCGCAACCTACATGTGCGGGCGAAAGGAACCAACAAAACCACCCAAAATGTACGAATCGACATCATTGTCAAAGGAGTGAATCAGGGGTCGGTGTGGGAGTGCGGGTTCGAATTCGATTATGCCAATGAAGAGTCGTTTTACTGCCGACCTTTGCGGCGCGATGACAGCTCTCAACCCGAAAGAATGGATGTGCCTCAAGCAGCCACTCATATAAAGGTGGCTTACTTGCAGCCCATGTCCGGTCTTTCTGCCACCGAAACACGGCTTGACAGTGGAGCCATAAACGTGCGCTTGGGAGAAGGCCGTACAGCAGAGGTTCTACGCAATCTTTGCTACCAATTACGAGAAAAAAAGGACGGAAGTAATTGGCTACAATTGGTCAAACGCGTTAAGGAGTTTTTTGGCGTGGAATTGCTGGAACCGGTTTACATAACCGAACGAGGGGAAATCAGCTTAGCTTATAGGCAAAATGGCATTCAATTGGACATTTCTTCTTCTGGCCGTGGCTTGCAACAAACCCTGTTGCTAATGGCACATTTGATGCTAAATCGTGGAACTGTATTGTTATTAGATGAGCCGGACGCTCATTTAGAGATTTTGCGGCAGCGACAAATTTACCAACTGTTAACCGAGACCGCAAGTTCTTATGGAAATCAAATCGTAGCCGCAAGCCATTCGGAAATCATATTAAACGAAGCCGCAGACAGAGATATTGTCATTGCCTTTGTCGGTAAGCCCCATCGGATTGATGATCGAGGCTCTCAGGTTCTAAAATCCCTTAAAGAAATTGGCTATGATCAATATTATCAGGCCGAAACCAACGGCTGGGTAACTTTATATGGAAGGGTCGACCGATTTAGCGATTCTTAGGGCTTTTGCCAAAATATTAAACCATCCAGTACAAGAACATCTTGACAAGCCTTTTGTTCATTATGTCCTCAACCAGCCATTAAGAGCCCGAGATCATTTCCATGGTTTACGGGAAGCCAAACCCGACCTTGTTGGCATGGCAATCTATGACCGTTTAGCCCAAGAACTTTTGGATGATCCTTATTTGAAGCAGAGAATGTGGAAAAAACGGGAAATCGAAAACTATTTGTGTGATCGGAACGTACTCATAGAATGGGCTGGAGCCAAGGCAAATGATGGTCCGCTTTTTTCTACTTCATGGAAAAGTGCCATGAACGACGTAATAGCGGAATTGGAGAGTGCGCTCAACACATTAGGAAAACCATCCCCCTGGAGTGATGATTGCAAGGTAACCGATGATTTTCTTGATCCATTATTCACAAAATTTTTTAAGCAATTAAATCTTCAGAACCTGATACGCAAATCGAATTACCACGAACTCGCGAGTTTCGTTAGAGCAGAAGATATTGACAGAGAAATTACGGAAACACTGGATGCCATTGTCGATATTGCGAATAGCGCACGCCCAAGTTCTGGAAGAAGGGACTGAAAATGGTAGCATGCAGAACCACCCAGCCCTAACTCAAAATTCCCTTTGCCCATAAGCTGGCTCTGCAAAGAAGATAAAAACGGACCAAACTTTTTCCTGACTCATTGCCAATACCTCATACAACATGCGGTGCTCAGCGTGCCCTCGTCTGCGATTGGCCCTGCCGGAAAACCTTCCCCATCACAAACTCCAACTTGCGGTTTATGGCGTGCGTCAGGCCGGTTAAGGATCGAACCGCCTATGGTTTCGCGTCTCTATCAGAGTAAAGGACAGCACGGTCCAGTACTCGTCGAGTGCTCGTAGGAAAACATCGGGCAGCGCATGATGGCTTTAACCCCGGATGCTTCCGGGTTTTTATTCTCCCCCTCCGCATGCGATAATTATTTTTTACCCAAACGATCAGGACGCGCCCCGTGAAAATTTTACTGGTGGAAGACGATACGGTCACGGCCCGGTTTATCATCAAGGGACTGCGCGAAGAAGGCTTTGTGATCGATCATGTGGCGGACGGCCGGGAGGGTCTGGATCTGGCCTGCGAAACGGAATTCGATCTGCTGATCGCCGACATCATGCTGCCGGGCCTCAACGGCCTCGACCTGATCGACCTCCTGCGGCAACGGGGCATCACCCGCCCGGTTCTGGTGCTGAGCGCCAAGGCTTCGGTGGACGACCGGGTCAAGGGCCTGATGGCGGGCGGGGATGACTACCTCGTCAAACCTTTCGCGTTTTCGGAACTGGTGGCCCGCATCCACTCCCTGACCCGGCGGTCGCAACTCATTCCGGATTCGCAGGTGCTGCAGGTGGAGGACCTGACGCTCGACCTGAGCCGGCGCAAGGCCACGCGGGCGGGACAGAGCCTGGACCTGAAACCCGGCGAGTTCGCCCTCCTCGAATTCCTCATGCGCCACCCGGGCCGCGTGGTGTCCAAAACCATGATCATGGAACATGTGTGGGATTTCAATTTCGACCCGCAGACGAATGTCGTGGAATCGCGCATCTGCCGCTTGCGGGACAAGGTCGACCGCCCGTTCAAACGCAAGTTGATCCACACCATCCGGGGCGCGGGGTATGCGCTCGAAGTGAGGGACTGATGCGCAACACCCTCGTGTTCCGGCTGACGGTGCTGTATGGAAGTCTCTTCCTGGTTTTTTCCACCGGAATTTATTTCTGGGCCACGCAGACGTTCTCCCACCTCCATCTGCAGAATATCGACGATGTCCTGACGAAGGAAATGACGAAAATGCAGGACGAGTACGACGACGAGGAAGACGGGGTGGAAGAACTTTGGGAGTATTTCCGGGAAGAAGGCGAAGCTCTAGGGAAATCGAACGCGTTTTACCGTCTGTTTTCTGCGGATCAGAAAAACCTGGTCACATCAGACCTCACCGCCTGGCAAAGCCTGTCCTTTCCTGCCTCGCACCTGGACGACATGGACCCCGGAGAAAAGCGGTGGGACAGCATCACCCTGCCCGGCCACGGCACCCCGGTGCGGGTCCTCACAATGAAAACCCGGGACGGCCGTTTCCTTCAAGTCGGCATCGACACGGGGCAAACCGGAAAAATGCGCGGGCAGTTCAACATGGTGTTGCTGGTTGCCCTCCTCGCGCTGCTCATCCTGGGAAGCCTGTCCGGTGGATTTATTGTCAAACGGGCCATGCGCGGGGTGCGCCGCGCCACGGAAACGGCGCTTAAAATAGGCGAGCACAACCTGGAAACGCGGCTGCCCCTGCGCAACGAGGGTGAGGAAATCGACCGTCTCGCCATGGCATTCAATCTCATGCTTCAGCGGATCGCCTCCCTGATTAAGGAACTGCGTGAAGTGTCGGACAACGTCGCGCACGACCTGAAGCGCCCGGTGATCCGCATCCGGAGCGTCGCGGAAATGATGCTGACCCAGCCGGGCATCCCGGAAGAAGGAAAAGACGCCGCCGGGATGATCATCGAAGAATGCGACCGCCTGGTGGGAACGGTCCACACCATGCTGGAAATTGCCCGCCTGGACGCCGCCGGCCGCAGCGACCCGCGCCAGACGGTAGACCTGACGGAACTGTGCCGGACGGCGGTGGACCTGTTCGGCCCCGCGGCGGAAGACCGTGGCATGCACATCACGCTGAACGTTCCGGACCAACCGGTGCTGCTGCAGGGAGACCCGGGACAGTTGCAACGGGCCCTCGCCAACCTGCTGGACAACGCGCTCCTGTATGCGGGACGCGGCACCCTGGCCGTCTCGGTCCAGATGCTCAACGAGGAGGTCCGGATCGAGGTCTTAGACGAGGGGCCCGGCGTGCCGAAACAGTTGCAGTCCAGAATTTTCGAACGCTTTTTCCGGGAAGACCCCAGCCGTTCGGAACCGGGCAGCGGGCTGGGCCTGAGCCTGGTGAGCGCGATCGCGCGCGCCCACGGCGGCCAGGTGCACCTGGAAAGCGAACCCGGAGCGGGCTGCCGTTTTTCGCTGATCTTTCCCAAAACCCTCCTCTCCCCATCGCGCCCGGAATCCGTTACCGCGAAACATTAACAAACGGTAATGTTCCCGCCATCTTCCGGCAACCCTCAAACCTGTAGCCTGACTCCGTAAGGTTGAGACACTCAACCCATCGACAATCTCTTGCAAGGAGTTCAGCCATGGAAAACACCATCCGCCCAAAGTACCTCGTTCTTTCCCTCGTCGTTTTTTCCATCATGTTCAGCCTGGCGTGGCAGATTTCCAAAGCCAACGCCACCGAGTCTCACACCGTTCCCTCCAATCTCAAGATCGACATGAACCGCGCCCTGGAAATCGCCAAGCAGAACGGGGGCGGTAACGTTTCTGAAATTGAGCTGGAACGTGAAAACGGAGAATGGTTTTACGAGGCAGAGCTGGACCTGCCCGGCGGGGGAGAAAAAGAAATCCTGATCAACGCCCAAACGGGTGAAGTCACCGTCGAAGAACTCGAAAAAGAAGGGTCCGAAGACAAAGACGATGACCGGGATTGATTCCCTGACAATAACTCACACGGCTCCGGGGCGCTCCACCCCGGAGCTTCCCCATTTCAGGAAGTCTCCAGCCAGGCATTCACTGTTTTTTTATTGCGGCGGCTCTCTCAGGTGCTGCGCGGCCCGGAGCGGCCCCCAGCCTCTCCATCCGGCTGGCACACAGCAGCAAAAGGGGAAATGCCCGGCCCCAAAAACAGATTGAGACGAAGGTCCAAAAAATGAACAGGGAACATTACGAAGAACAAACCGGCAGACAATCTCCAGCGTCAGACCGGTTCCTCCAGGAATTCAACCAGGTGTGTCTGTGGCTGCGCATATCCTTTATTTCCCTGATCCATACCCAAGGGTTAAAGGACCCGCAGGTGGCGTACCTTGTCATCCACAACAAAAACATCACCGCCCAGACCCTGCTGGAAATCATGGAAGCTCTAGTGGACTACCTGATCGAGCAGGACAAAACCGGCCTTGAAATCTTCAGGCAGACCCGGGACCGCTTCCGCAAATTGCTTGCGATAAGAAACACGCTCGTTCATGAAAATCAATTTACGGGACGGGAGAATGAACCGGCGGCGGGCCTTTCTGAAATGCGGGGTAATACTATCCAGATGAACGGGGCGGAACATCCTGTGAGACATTCCCCAAAGTCAGAGCGGGAACTCCTGGCTGTTGCCGAAGAATGCAAACAGGTGAACATACTTTTTTCCCGTTTTTTTTCATGTATTGCATCCCGTTTTGAGCCGACCCGGAATTTCACAAAAGACGAAAACGGAATGTGGCGGCCGCGCCTTCTGCAAACCGCTCAATAGCGGCTTTTGCGGTACCCGCGTTTTCCTTTCGACCGCCTCGTTTTTTGGGGCTTGGGATTTTTCTCCGGGAGGTACCATTTGATGCCCACCTCGACATTATGGCTGCGGTGCTGGATCTGCAGAATGCCCACCTGCGCGTCGACCATCCCGTAAAACCTGTAACCGAGCAGAAACTCGAACTTCCGGTTGATGGCGTAGTTCACTCCGGCGAGGATCTGATAGGCCAGTGTCAATTGCTCCCCCATGGAAGACCCCGCGCTGCCGTCCGCCAGCGGGTCCAGTTCTCCCTTCGTCCAGGCCATGCCCAGTCCGCCGCCGAGGTAAGGCGTCCACCGCGTACGGTTGTGAAACATCCAGGGAATGTTGAGCATGAAGGAGAACTGATGCAGGTTCCCCGACGCCGGGAAATTGCCGGTGGGGGTTTTCAATTCATCAAGTCCCCACCAACGCCCGGAAAACTCCAGTTCGGTATTGAGGTGCCTGTGCGAACGGAATCCATAAGCCGCGGTGAATCCATACCCCGGGTCGAAGGAAAATTCCCGGTTGAGGATCGAAGACAACGGCGTGCTGGGATTCGGCTGGATGCCGATATCCGAATCGCGCGGCTGGAACGCCAACCCGGACACCTTGAAATAATCCCGCGCATCGTACCGCTCGCGGTTGTTGGCCCCGGCAGGCGATGCCGCAAGCAGGAAACCGCACAGTACTGTCATCAGGAACGATCTCAACATGGACTCCCCATGGGTTTCATTTCTTAACGGAAAATCAGGCTTTGAGATGACACCCGCCGGATTTTCGAGGCACTCCCCCACCCAACCAATCAATCTTTTACATCGGCCGCCATTTGCTTCAATCCCCTCTTCGCGGTACGTTAATAGGAAAAAGAGGCAATGGCTGGCTCATTTCCAGTTTCCTCCGCGAAACCGCTCAGGAACCCATTAAAACAGGAAGACTGTATTGCGAAAACTCATGGCCTCTTGAAAACGGGAGTCTGCCTCCAGCCCAATACGAATTTTGATGATGCCTTCAAGCTTAACAGAGACCGCCCATTCTATCAAAGACTTCCGTCCTGAACCCCCCGCCGGAGTTCGCCTTTGAAAGCCTCCGATCTTTTCATCCAGTCGCTCGAACAGGAGGGGGTGCGGTTTATATTCGGCGTCCCAGGCGAGGAAAACCTGGACCTTCTGGAATCCATCAGTAAAAGCCGCATCCGGCTGATCCTCACGCGCCACGAGCAGGCGGCGGGTTTCATGGCCGCCACCTATGGCCGGTTGACGGGCAAGGTGGGCGTCTGCCTGGCCACCCTGGGCCCCGGCGCGACCAACCTGGTGACCGCCGCCGCCCACGCCCAGCTCGGCGGCATGCCCATGCTGATGATCACCGGCCAGAAACCCATCAAGCGGCACAACCAGGGACAATTCCAGATCATCGACGTGGTCGACATGATGCGTCCCCTCACCCGCTTCTCGCGCCAGATCGTTCACGGCGACACCATCCCGGTCCTGGTCCGCGAGGCGGTGCGACGGGCGGAGGAAGAACGGCCCGGCGCGGTCCACCTAGAATTGCCGGAAGACATCGCGCAGGAAACGTGCACCGCGCGCCCGTTACCGGTCAGCGGCGCCCGCCGCCCGCAGGCGGACGAAAAGAGCATTCAAAAGGCGGTGGACATGATCCGGACCGCGAAACAACCGCTCGTGCTGATCGGCGCGGGCGCGAACCGCAACCGGACCTGCCGCGAACTGCGGGGGCTGATCGACCTCACGGGTCTTTATTTCTTCAACACGCAAATGGGAAAGGGCGTGGTCGACGAACGCCACCCGCGCTACCTCGGTTGCGCCGCCCTGTCCGACAGCGATTACCTGCACGCCGCCATCAGCCAGGCCGACCTGATCCTCAACGTCGGTCACGACGTCATCGAAAAACCGCCGTTTTTCATGCGGCCGGACGACACCCGGCAAGTCATCCACGTCAATCATTTCTCCGCCCAGGTCGACGAGGTCTATTTTCCGCAGTTGAACGTGGTGGGAGACATCGCCGACAGCGTCCGGAGGATCGGCGCAGAACTGGAGCAAACCGGTTCCCGCCGGAACTTCGCGGCTTTCGAACAGGCCCGGCTAAAAGTCGCGTCCCACCTGCAGGAGAAAAGCGGCGACGACCGTTTCCCCCTGATCCCGCAATACCTCGTGTCCCAGGTGCGGCAGGTCATGCCGGACGACGGCATCCTGACGCTGGACAACGGCATATACAAAATCTGGTTCGCCCGCCATTACCCGGCCCACGCCTCCAACACCCTGTTGCTGGACAACGCCCTCGCCACCATGGGAGCGGGATTCCCTTCCGCCATCGCCGCCCGGCTGGTGCATCCGGAGCGCAAAATCATGGCGGTGTGCGGGGACGGCGGGTTCATGATGAATTCACAGGAACTGGAAACAGCGGTGCGGCTGCAACTCGACCTCGTTGTTGTTATCCTGAAGGACAACGGCTATGGCATGATCAAATGGAAACAACAGGCGATGCACTTCCACAACTTCGGGCTGGATTACGGCAACCCCGACTTCGTGCAATACGCACAAGCCTATGGAGCCAACGGGCACCGCGTGGAAGCGTCCGGAGAACTCGCGACTCTGCTGTCACATTGCCTCAATACCTCCGGCATTCACATGATTGAAGTGCCGATAGATTATTCCGAAAACAACCGGGTGCTGACACGTGGACCGGATTCCTGAACGGAAACCGGTTTTATCATGACCCAAACCAAAAGGGATTTCTCATGAACCAAGCGAACCCAACCGTCCAGCCCTGCCGGGCCTCCACACTGTACGGTTCCTTCCTGCTGCTGGCGGTTCTCATGCTTTCCGCCCTGCAACCGGCGCACGCCCAAGTTCCGGCGCTTCTGCCGATGAAGGACGCCGTCGCGCCCACGCAGGCGATGTCGCTTGACGGCGTGTGGCGGATCAACACCATCAACAAGCGGATCCGCATCGAACAAGGACGCGCGTATGCGGTCGATGGCTGGGTTCACCTGTTCACCTTCCAGATTCAACCCGGCATGGTGGTGATCCAGAACATCGCGCCGGTTTCCGCCGGGCATTACACCGGAGACGATCTGCCCCTGATGGGTAAATGGGAAGCGAAGATGCAGAACGACCGCAGTCTCGCCGTCGAGGTGGCGGGCTCACTGGGACCGGCCAGCTACCAACTGATTCCCGTGCAGATCGACAACGATCCCTGGTACCACAAGGAAATGGTCGTCGCCGGACTGAATCCGGCCCCATTGGCACAACAGCCACCGCCTCCGCCCATGTTCCTACAACCCGGTGGCCCTGCGCCCTCCCCCGGTCTCGTGCCCACGCCTGAACCGTCACCGCCTCCACCTCCGTTCGATGCCCCTCCGGGCCCCATCGCCGGTATTCAACCCGTGCCCTCTCCCGCTCCGCCGCCCACGGTTCAACCCGATCCGTTTCCGGGTGTCAACCCGCCGCCCGGGGTGCAACCACAGCCGCGGCCGACCCCGAAACCGGCTCCCGTGCGCAATCCTCCGATCCCCGCCAACCGTTGCGGAGGCAAAGGGGAAAAACCCTGCGGCAAAAAAGGCAAGGTCGACGCCATCCGGGTGGGCGCGGCGAAGGAGCTCGGCTGCAAGGGAAAGAACCTGTACTTCACCCCGCACGACGGCGGCCAATGCTGGAGTTGTCCCGAGGGTTTCAAACGAACCACCACCCCGATCCACAAGCCCGACAGTTGCAAGGCGCGCGGATTCAAGATCGGCAAAAAAGACCGCACCAACGCAAAATACGTTCGCCCCGCTTTCGGTTGCCCCAAGGACCAGTACCAGAAAGGCAAGTCCTGCTACAGTTGCCCGGCGCACTCGAAAAAAATTCAAATACTGGGCATATTCAATCCGTCCAACAGTTGCAAGATGAAACCCTGGTGCAACGGCCAGTTGAAACCGGGACCGATGCCGCCGAAATCGCTGATGGACCTCGGCCCCGCCTTCACGCGGCGTTGCGATACGAAGATGGATCCGAAGAAAACCATCCTGCCGATGGCGAAGCACCACATGGGACTCGCCGGGGGCATCAACTCGGCGGCGGCCCTGTTCGCGATTGAAGTGGCCAGGGACAAACGCCTGCGAAAAGCGATCAAGAGCAAGGACAAGGCCGCCATCCGGGCCTCCATCAAGCGCATGGCCAGCTTCAACAAGCTGAAATCCATGGCGCAGGGCAAGGGCTATAGATCCATCACCATCGGCGTCGGTGGCGGGGTCAAGGCCGGACTGGGACTGGACCAGGAGATGGGCGTGGCGCTCGATTGGGACGCGGGCATCCTGTTTTATTCCACGTCCGTCGTCAGCAAGGGATTCGCGTTGTCCGCCGGCGGCGGGATCAGCCTCGGCGTCTGGACCGTGGACAAGGACGACCTCGGCGGTTACGCGCACGGCGTCAGCACCAGCGTGCCCGCGGGCGTGGTCGACGTGGGCGCGGGAGCGTGGTTCAGTTATTACCCGATCGAGTTCCTCGGCCTGGCCTACACCGCCGGAGCCGGAGTGGGAGCGGAGATCGGCGTCTACAACGAAGCCCTGACACAGTTGTACAACTGACCGCTTTTACTTTGGCATGCCGATTATGATGCTATAATCCCTTCTTTTCCTTCACAAGGACGGTGGCATGATCGCGCGTGTGCAAAGCGGGGCCGTATCGGGAATCGAGGGCTATCCGGTCGAGGTCGAGGTGCACCTCGCGCCGGGCATCCCCGGCATGACCATCGTCGGCCTGGCCGACACCGCGGTCAAGGAAAGCAGCAACCGCATCGAAGCGGCGTTCAAGAACACCAACCTCGATTTCCCGATCAAGCGCATCACCGTCAACCTCGCCCCGGCGGACATCCGCAAGGAAGGCTCGGCGTTCGATCTGCCCATCGCCCTCGGCATTCTGGCGGCGGGCGGCGTGCTGGACCGGGAGCGGCTCGGCCGCTTCATGATCTTCGGCGAACTGTCGCTCGACGGGCGCATCAAACCGATCAAGGGAACGCTGTGCCTGGCCACGCGCGCCCGTCAGGAAAAATTCGACGGCATCCTGCTGCCGCGCGAGAACGCGCCGGAGGGGGCGTGGGTCGAAGGCCTCCCCATTTACGCACTGGACAACCTGCCGCAGGCGGTGGCGTTTTTAAACGGAGAAGCGGAACTGGCCCCTTTCCCGCCGCAATCGCACGACAGTTTTTCCCGCGCCCTGCTGCACGAAACGGATTTCACCGATGTGAAGGGACAGCAGCACGTCAAACGCGCGCTGGAAGTCGCCGCCGCCGGCGGCCACAACGTACTGTTGATCGGCCCGCCGGGAAGCGGCAAGTCGATGCTGGCCAAACGCCTGCCCACCATCCTGCCGCGCCTCAGCCTCGACGAGGCCATCGAGACGACGAAAATTTTCAGCGTGCTGGGATTGCAGCGCGACGGGCACGGCCTGCTCAGCAACCGCACCTTCCGTTCACCGCACCACACCATCTCCGATGCCGGGCTGATCGGCGGCGGCCGCATCCCCATGCCGGGGGAGGTTTCGCTGGCGCACAACGGCGTGCTCTTTCTCGACGAACTCCCCGAGTTCAAACGCAACGTGCTCGAAGTCCTGCGTCAGCCTCTGGAAGACGGCAAGGTCGCCATCTCGCGCGCCACGGGTTCCATCACCTACCCGACGCGGTTCATGCTGGTCGCGGCGATGAATCCCTGCCCCTGCGGTTACCGTTCGGACGAAAAACGCGAGTGCCTGTGCACGGTCCTGGAAGTCAAAAAATACCTGTCGAAAATTTCAGGTCCACTGCTCGACCGCATCGACCTTCACATCGAAGTGCCCACGCTCAACTACAAGGAACTGTCGACGAAGCAAGCCGGAGAATCATCGGAGACGATCCGCTCGCGTGTGGAAAATGCGAGGAACCTGCAGGAACAGCGCTATCGCGGTCAACCGTTTTTCTGCAACGCCAACATGTCCCCCAAACAACTGCAGGCCTGGTGCGAACTGGACGCGCCGTCGAAAAAACTGATGGAAACCGCCATCGACCGGCTGGGCCTGAGCGCCCGCGCGCACGACCGTATCCTGAAGGTGGCGCGGACGATTGCAGACCTTGCCGGTGAAGCGTCCATCCTGTCGAACCACATCGCCGAGGCGATTCAATACCGCTCCCTGGACCGCGACAAATGGAATTGATGCGCAACCAAAACTTTTGAATTTCACCCTGTTGCATAAAGCCTCGGGTTTCGGGATTGCAAACGGCTGCAGAAAAAGACAAAGGTTCCAAATAACCCGTGGAAATGTAACAATAAATAGTTTGATTTTTTCTCCAAGGTTCTGGAGAATACAAGTGAAAGCATTTTTGCCTATCTAACAGGGGGACGCGCAGTGGAAACGGTCGATTACCATCAGATCAGGGCCTGGTGCCTGGAAGCCCAGGAAATAGCAGACGACTACGGCGTGGAAGAAGCCCTGTCTTACCTGATGGGTGAGAAGTTCGCTCCCCTCCTCCGGCAGGTTAAAAGCGCCCGGAGCCAGGTCCAGCACCTTTACAGCGAAAAAGACCGCAAAATGGTGGAATCACTGGCCAAAAAGGATCAGGATCTGCGGCTCGGTTACATGATGACCCTGGAAACCCACTATAAGGAACAGCTGGAACAGATCAAGCATCTGGAACAGTTGACGTCCGACTTCGTCCACGAAATCCGCGAGGCTTTCGAAGAACAGGACGTGATCGAATTTCTCGAAAACTACCCCCGGCTCGAAAGCCCCGAGGACGACCTCGCTTTCGATCTGGAATCCCTCAAGATTTCAGACGACGCCCCGATGACCGCCAAGGACGTCATGGCCGAGGTGGAAGACATTTTCCTCGCCGAGGAAATGCGCAAATTGTTGATGGAAAACCGGCAGGCCCGGTAATTTTTTCACCTTCATTTATTAAACCGGGATCTGCCGCATGTCAGTAAAAAATAAAATCAGCCAGGGCACCCGTCTGAAAATTGCCTTCGGCGTTCTCACTCTTTGTACCTTCGGAATTCTCTTCACCGGGCCGGGTTTCAACTTCGGCCTTCAAGTTGTGTTGACCTTCATCCTGCTCATCTTCCTGTTCTGGCTGGTGACCTGAACATTCCTCCGCAAGGCACGGTTTTCGACTTATAAAAACATCGCCACGATAGCGGCGATGACGCCCAGCACGCCGATGCTGACTCCGGCCAGGGCCAATCCCCGGACGGCGTCCAGTTTTTCCTGAAACTGGTCTTCCTGCGTTTTGAGCCGGTTCCCGGTTTCCTCTTTCACCCGGTCCTCGATCACCTGTTTCATCTGCTGGGTGAACCCGTCGGTGCGCTCCTGGATGCGCGACTCCAGTCCGTTCAACAGGATCTGCCCCATGTCATCCGATTTTGCGTCGATCTCCTGGGCCACGATACGCTTGGCGTCCTTTTTCCAGACATCCATCTGGATCCGGATTTCATCGAGCTTTTCGCGAATGGTGTTTTCCAGCTTCGGCTCAATATTTTCGTACACCTTTTCCAGGCTGTCCTGTGCGTTGGCGATCGCCTCGTGGATCTGTTCCTCGATCTCCTCTTCCAGCGCGGCCTTGCGGTTTTCAACATGCTCGCTCAGGACTTCGGCCTTGATTTTCAACTCCGCCAGGGTTTTGAGAAGCTCCCGTGCTTCCCGTGCATCATCCGGTTCCGCATGCTCCATAAATCTTTCCTTTCAAAAATAAACGAGACCTGCTATTTAGATGCATCAGACTGACACAGATTCCGGAAAATTCAAAACGATCCAGGTCAGACAAACACAAAATTTCCGCAAATGCGCGTGCAATAGATGGAAGACAACTGTAAAAAAAATAAGCTTTTGGGAAAAGCCTGAATTTGCTAATATAACCTTTTAAATTTCATGGAGTTATAGGAACTCACCTCCTTTCTCAGGCCCGAATATTTGCAACCCTATATCGAACAATTCCAGCAATACCTGACGGTGGAAAAAAACGCCTCGGAACACACCCTGACCAATTATTTGACCGATCTCCAACAGTTCCAGACGTTTTTGCAAAACACCGGGCATGCCTGTCAAAATGGCAAGATATGCCTGAGCCGGGTCGACCGCATGGCGGTGCGCGCGTTTATGGGCCACTTATATGAGGAAGGATGCAACGGCCGGACAATGAACCGGAAACGGGCGTCCCTCAGTTCCTTTTTCAAGTTCATGTGCCGGGAAGGTTACCTGACCTCCAATGTGGTTCAATCCGTTCCCACACCGGCGATGGAAGAACCCCTGCCTTCTTTCTTATCGGTCGACGAAATGTTCCGCCTGCTGGAAAAGCCCGAAGGCGGTTCATTCCTTGCCGTCCGCGACCGGGCCATTCTCGAAACCTTCTACACAACCGGAATTCGCATTAGCGAACTTGTGTCCATTGAAACAGATGATATCCGATTCGACCAGAAGCTGGTCAAAGTCATGGGCAAGGGAAAAAAAGAACGGCTGCTCCCCCTGGGCAACCGGGCCCTGAATGCCCTGGAAAAATATTTCGAGAAACGGGACCTGTTTCTGGCCAGCAAAAAACCCGGTGTGGATGCCGGGCGGGTCTTTTTGAATTTCCGCGGCGGGCCGCTCACCACCCGGGGCGTCCGCAAAATTCTCGAAAAATACCTCAAGGGAACCCCGTTTCTCGGCAGCATCTCCCCCCACTCGATCCGCCACAGTTTCGCCACCCACATGCTGGAAGCGGGGGCGGACCTGCGGACCATTCAGGAGATGCTGGGACACTCCAGCCTGTCGACAACTCAAAAATACACGCACCTCACGGTTGACAAATTGATGGAAACCTACGATCTTGCACATCCCCGGGCACGAAAAGATCAATCCGGACACGAGGACGATTCATGAAGGAACACAACATGCACGGCACCACCATCCTCTCCGTCCGCCACAAAGGCAAAGTGGCGCTGGGAGGGGACGGACAGGTCACGCTCGGCAGTACGGTGATCAAACACTCGGCGCAAAAGGTCAGGCGCATGTACCACGACCGGGTCCTGACCGGATTCGCCGGCGGTACCGCCGATGCCTTCTCCCTGTTCGCGCGCTTTGAGGATAAACTCGAAAAATACAACGGCAACCTGTCCCGTTCCGCCGTGGAACTGGCCAAGGACTGGCGCACCGACAAGCTGCTCCGGCGGCTGGAAGCGATGCTGCTGGTGGCGGACGCCGACAACACGTTCCTGATCTCCGGCAACGGGGATGTGGTGGAACCGGACGATGGCATCGTCGGCATCGGATCGGGCGGCGCCTTCGCGCAGGCCGCGGCCAAGGCCCTGGTCGGCCACTCCGGCCTCGAAGCCCGGCAGATCGTCGAGGAAGGTCTTAAAATCGCGGAATCTATCTGCATTTACACAAACGGTCATTTCACGATTGAGGAGCTGTAACCGTGGAACCGCTGACTTTGAACGAGGAATCCACGCACAAACCGGATTTCATGGCGGACCTGACACCGAAACTGATCGTCCAGCAACTGGACAGTTTCATTGTCGGTCAGGACAAAGCCAAACGCGCGGTCGCCGTCGCCCTGCGCAACCGCTGGCGGCGGCAGCAACTGCCTGAAAACCTGCGCGACGAGGTCGCGCCAAAAAATATCCTGATGATCGGCCCCACCGGCGTGGGCAAGACGGAAATCGCCCGCCGGCTGGCGCGGCTGGCCAAATCCCCGTTCCTCAAGGTCGAAGCCTCCAAATACACCGAAGTGGGTTATGTCGGACGCGATGTCGAGTCAATGATCCGCGATCTGCTCGAATTGACGCGCAACATGGTCAAGGAGGAAAAGGAACTGGAGATGCGCGATCAGGCCCGGGCTTCCGCCGAGGAACGGCTGCTGGACCTGTTGCTCCCTCCCCACCCGGGCCAGGCCACGGGGGAACAGAAAGATTTCGGCGCCGACAGCCTGGGACGGCAGCAATACCAGAAAACGCGCGACAAGTTTCGCACGCTGCTGCATGAAGGCAAGTTCGACGACCGCGACGTGGAAATCGAGGTTTCCGAACGGGTCGGCCCTTCGCTCGAGGTGGTCACCCCGCCCGGCATGGAAGACATGGACAACAACCTCAAGGACATGCTGAGCAACTTCATGCCGCGCCGCAGTAAAAAGAAAAAGTTGAAGGTGCCGGACGCCTTCCGTATCCTCTGCCGGGAGGAAGCGGAAAAACTGGTCGACCCGGAGAAGGTCAACGAGGAAGCGCTCGAACGCGCGCAGCAGAACGGGATCATCTTCATCGATGAAATCGACAAGATCACCGGCCGCGAGGGGTTGCAGGGTCCCGATGTCTCCCGCGAGGGGGTGCAGCGCGATCTTCTGCCCATCGTCGAGGGCTCTTCGGTCAACACCAAGCACGGCATCGTGAAAACGGACCACATCCTGTTCATTTCCGCCGGGGCGTTTCATTCTTCCAAGCCGTCGGACCTGATCCCGGAATTCCAGGGCCGGTTTCCGATCCGCGTGGAACTGGAGTCGCTGGACGAAAACGATTTCTTCCGCATTCTCACGGAACCGGACAACGCCCTCATCCGGCAATACGAGGAGCTCCTGAAAACGGAAACCGTGGAACTGAAGTTTCAGGAAGACGCCATCCGCGAAATCGCCCGCATGTCCGCCCAGGTGAACGAGCGGACGGAAAACATCGGGGCGCGCCGCCTGCAGACGGTGCTGGAAAAACTGCTGGAAGACATCTCCTTCAACGCGCCCGATCTCGAGGAAAAAAGCGTCACCATCGACCGGGCCTACGTGCAGGACCGGCTCAAGAACATCATCGAAAATGAAGACCTGAGCCGCTACATCCTATAAAGACCATGCAAGAACGGATCACCAAGGCGGAAACCCTCATCGAGGCGCTCCCCTTCATCAAGACATTTTACGACAAGACCATCGTCATCAAGTACGGCGGCAACGCCATGGTCAACGAGACGCTGAAGGAATCGTTCGCTCTCGACGTGGTGATGATGAAGTACATCGGCATCAATCCGGTGATCGTGCACGGCGGCGGACCGCAGATCGGACGGACGCTGGAGTTGTTCGGCATCCAGTCGGAATTCATCGACGGGCAACGGGTGACCAGCCAGGAGATGATCGACGTCGTCGAAATGGTACTGGGAGGGAAAGTCAACCAGGACATCGTCTCCCTCATCAACCGGCACGGCGGCAACGCAGTGGGCATCACCGGCAAGGACGGCGACCTCATCCACGCGAAACGGTACCGCAAGGTCCGGCAAACGGCGGAGACCGACCGGCCGGAGATCATCGACCTGGGGCTGGTCGGGGAAATCCAGAACGTCAATGTGCGGGTGCTGGAGATTCTCGACCAGGCGGAATTCATTCCGGTCATCGCTCCCATCGGGCGCGGCGAGGAAGGGGAAACGCTGAATATCAATGCGGATTTTGTGGCCTCCGCCGTGGCTTCGGCCCTGAAAGCCGAAAAGCTGATCCTCATGACCGATGTCGAGGGCGTCAAAAACAAAAAAGGTGACCTGCAGACCGCGCTCACCGAGAAAAAAGTCCGGCAGATGATCAAAAACAAAACCATCCGCGACGGCATGCTGCCCAAGGTAAACTGCTGCCTCGACGCGCTCAAGGCGGGGGTGGGCAAAACCCATATCATCGACGGCCGGGTCAAACACGCCCTGCTCCTCGAGATCATGACCAAGGAAGGCATCGGCACCGAAATCACCCGCGCCTGACCCCGCCCGGCACCGCTCCGAAAGATTGACATTGCCCCGCCTGTACTGCTAGGTTACCCTTTGAATGTGTCCCTGAAATTCTTTTGTCGTCATTAAGGACAGAAGGCCGTGATCCATAAAATCCCACAACCCGAACTCGACCGGCGTTCCCGCTCCATCCTGCTGGAAACGCTCAACGAATTTGTCCTGACGGCGGAACCGGTCAGTTCACGCACCATTTCCCGGAAGCTGGAAGAGAAACTCAGCCCGGCCACCGTGCGCAACGTGATGGCGGACCTGGAGGAACTCGGATTCCTGACCCAGCCGCACACCTCCGCCGGACGGGTGCCGACCGACCAGGGATACCGCTACTTCGTGAACGAAATCCTCAGGAAACGGGAAGGGGAAAACGCCGATTCGTTTTCGGCTGTGCGGCAGGTTTCCTCTTCCACGGAAGAGAACCTGCAGGACCTGCTGGGTTCGGTGTGCCACGTTCTTTCCGCCGACACGCACCAGACCAGCCTGGTCATGGCGCCGACGATCGGGCACCTGAGCCTGAAACGCATCGAATTCATCCGCCTGGGAGACCGGCAGGTGCTGGCGGTTTTCGTCTCCAGCCTGGGGGCGGCCCAGAACCGCACGCTGAAACTGAAAGAGGACCTGAACCAGGACCGGCTCACCTCCATCGCCAACTACCTCAACACGGAGTTCGGCGGAAGGCCGCTGACCACGATCCGGCAGGAACTGAAACGCCGGGTCGAAAGCGAACAAAAACGCTACGACCAGTTGATGCGGCGCGCCTTCGACCTGTGGGCCCAGGTGTTCACCACCGAGGATCAGGCGGAACTGCTGATCGAAGGCATCAATCACCTGCTCGACCAGCCCGAATTCCAAAGCGACATCCAGTCCATCAAGGCCCTGCTCCGGACCGTGGAGGAAAAGAAAAAACTCATAGAACTGCTCGACCTGTGCATGCAGCAGGAAGGCCCCAGCATCATCATCGGCGAGGAGCACGCGCTGCAGGAAATGCAGGGGTGCAGCCTGATCGCCCACAACTACCAGCGAGACACCGAAACGATGGGCACGGTGGCCATTGTCGGCCCGAAGCGCATGGATTACGCGCGCATGATCGACATTGTGAACACCTCCGCCGTCAACATTTCGAATTTCCTGTCCCGCAAACCCCAATAGAAATCCTGGAGAGACATGAGCAAGGAAAAACCCGCAAACGACGTGGAAGAAGCGTCCGACGAACTGGACGAAGCAACGGCTGACGAAGAGAACGGCGCAAGCGAACCGGAAGAGGTTCTCGACCCTCTCGAGCAAAAGGAAAAGGAACTCGAAGAGATCCAAAACGAAATGCTCCGCATGCGCGCGGAAACGGAGAACTTCCGCAAACGCCTGGGCAAGGAGAAAGAGGACTCCGTCCGCTACGCCAACGAACGGCTGTTCAAGGACCTGGTGCCGATTTACGACAACCTCCTGCGCGCCCTGGAAGCCCCGGACATCAACGTGAAAAGCCTCAAGGAAGGGGTCGACCTGATCGGCAAGCAGTTCCTTTCCTTTATGGAAAAACACAACGTCCGGCCCATAGACGCCATCGGCAAAACGTTCGACCCGAACCTGCACGAGGTATTGAGCCAGATCGAGTCCGGCGACCATGAAGAAGACACCATCGTCGATGAATTCGGCAAGGGATACTGGATTCACGACCGGGTCCTGATCCCGTCCAAAGTCGTCACCTCCAAAAAACCGTAAGACGCCGGGGACTCGTAGTCCCCCTGCCCTCCAGGGCGGCTGGAACCTGAACCGGAATGCCCGAGCTTCCCGAAGTCGAGACCCTCAAGCGGGCCCTCACTCCCCTCATCGTCGGCAAAACATTCGACCGGGCCGTGTTCACGCGGCCGGACCTGCGCTTTCCCATCCCCACCGAAACGCTGGAGCGCGAGCTCTCCGGAAAGCGCCTCAGGGGAATCTCACGAAAAGGGAAATACCTGCTGCTGGAAGTCGATTCCGGGGCCATGCTGTGGCACCTGGGAATGAGCGGCCGGGTCACCGGCCGGGACACCCCGGCCCCGCAGGAAAAGCACACGCATGCGGTGTTCTGTTTTCGTCCGGAGCTTTACCTGCATTTTGTCGACCCGCGGCGGTTCGGCGCCATCCTGTGGGTGCCGAAGGGAGAAGGCCACACCCTGCTGGACTCGCTGGGTCCCGACCCGCTGGCTCCCTCCACCACCGGCCAGACACTTTACGACCAGGCCCGGCACTGCCGGGGACCGGTGAAAAACTTCCTCATGAACGCGCGGCGGCTTGCCGGAGTCGGCAACATCTACGCCTGCGAAACGCTGTTCGAAGCCGGGATCAGCCCGCGGCGCGGCGCGCATCGGCTGTCGCTCAAAACCTGGGACCGCCTGCTCGCCTGCCTGAGGAAAACACTGGAAAAGAGCATCGCCGCCGGCGGCACCACGCTGCGCGATTTTTACAGCGCCGATGGAACGCCGGGATACTTCGCGATCGACCTCGCCGTCTACGGCCGGGAGAACGCTCCCTGCCCTGCCTGTAAAACGCCTGTCGCCCGCATCGTCCAGTCCGGACGGTCCACCTTCTTCTGTAAAACCTGCCAGAAATAAAGCCGCCCCATCAAAATCCCACCCCCCTTCTGCTTCAATATACATTTCCACTTAATGTATAATATAAAAACATTGAGGATAGCCCTCTGTGAACACCCCCATGTGCCGGTTGCCCCACCGGGCCGGCCCGTTCCAACCGCAACCTTCTATTTCAAAATCGCCGCGCCCTTAAACCGAAACCCCATTCCGTTGCCGCGCCTTTTGTTCAGGAGTGCCCATGCCTTATCGATGCCTGAAATGCAAAACCCTCTACCCCTCCTACACTTCAAGCTGTTCTTGCGGCGGCATCGTGGTGCAGGACATGACGAGCGGTTCCACTCCTGCCTCGACCTATTCAGGTCCCCCCAAGCCCACCCCTTCATCTCATTTCAGCCTGTTTGGACCTCCACCATCCGCCACCTTCAAGCCCTCTCCTCACAGTTCCGCCTCCACTTTCAGCTCACCGTCTTCCGTACCGTCGACCCAGCTGAAAATGGGGCGGCAAATTTCAGCCGACTCATCAGGGATCGGGAACAATGTAGGCGCGATTGGACCGTTTCTCACCGATGGGACCCACTTCTATTTTCTGACAGCCGGACATGTCGTTGGAGGGATAGGCGTTGAAGTCTCACTCACCTCCACGCTGAAAAAAATCGGGCGGGTGATCGTTTACCTGGAAGACATCTCAAACGACTGGGCCCTTGTCAAAATTACCCCGGGCATCGGCATCGACCCCGTCCAGCCGGTCGCGTTCTCCGGCGTCGCCGTCCTGTCCCCGTCCTCAGGCTGCCGCGGCACCTCGAATTCCGGACTCACGGCAATTCAGGCCCACCGGGGCAGTCCCAGGGACTATCAAAAGACCCTGTTCGGTTCCTCCTCTTCTCTGGGAAGCGGGATCAAGCCGGACAATGACCTGATCATATTGAGGTGCGACACCGGTCCCTGGTCCAAACCCTCGGACTCCGGAATGCCCGTCTGGGACCAGTCGAACAATCTCATCGGCATCAATATCGCCGGAACGGGAGGAGGCGCTCCCTGTTATTCCGTCATCATGCCCATAGAAAACATCCTGTCCGCTCTCACAGGCTATAAATCCGGCTTGTCCCTGTGCAGCGGCACGAGCACCGTCTCACTTTCTCTTGCCAGTTCATCGGGCATCAGTGCTTCCACAACAACGACCACAACAACGACACCGTCCGTATCCTTCGGCTCCCTGGCAAGCACCAGCACACCCACGGTCAGTGCGCCCACGGGCCATTTTTATGTCTTTGTCTGCATGCATTGCGACAAGCAAAAATCCGGGATGACGCCCCCCTATTGCAATTGCCGCAGCACTCCCAGCAAAATGTTTTATCTGCTCAAATGCAGCAATCCTTCCTGTGGCCGCATCAGCTTTGCCGGAGCCCCGCACGGCAGCCGTTGCCTTCTCTACTGTGGCTTCCCCTACCAGCCCGTCATGCAGTAAAGCGAGCGAGGGGTGGCCTTCCCATCTGCCGGACGCGCTACGTTATTTAGCGGGAACTGCCCCGAAAAAAAACAGTTCCACTATCCCGCCTGCTTCCCTAAAATGACAGCATGCATTCCTCCATCGGACTGATCACACTCAACGCGCGGTTCATTCATTCCTCGCTGAGCCTGCGCTACCTGCGCAACGCGGCGCGCAATGCGGGTTATGCAAACACCTGGATTCGTGAATTCATCATCAACCAACCACTGTGGAAAATCGCGGCGGAGGTGCTGCGCGCCAATCCGGACATACTGGGCGTCAGCATTTACATCTGGAACCGGCAGAAGAGCCTGGAGCTGATCGAACTGCTGCAGAAACAGAAACCGGATTTACAGGTGGTCGTCGGCGGTCCCGAGGTGTCTTTCGATGAAACCCCGCCCACGGGCTGCACACTCATCGCCGGAGAAGGGGAAGCCAAATGGGTCGAATACCTGAATATCGCAGCACAGGGAGCGCTGCCCTCGCAGGAGACCCTGGACCGCTGGAAAACCTTCGGCACGGACCTGCCCAAGCTCATCGCGCCTTACCTCGAGGAAGACCTGCCCGATCTGCAGAACCGTTACGCCTACCTCGAAACCTCGCGCGGATGCCCCTACCTGTGTTCGTTCTGCCTGTCGGCCCTTGACGAGAAGGTCCGCTATTTTGACGAAGACGTGGTCCGCGGCCAGATCACGATGCTCATCGACGCGGGAATCAAAAAATTCAAATTCGTCGACCGCACCTTCAACCTGAACCCGAAACGCATGAAACGGCTGATAGGATGGCTGTCGCAATTCACCGACCGGGAATTTCACTTTGAAGTGGTGGGCGACATCCTGAGCGACGACATGCTCGACTTTCTGTCGGCGGTTCCCCACGGCGTGTTCCAGTTCGAGATCGGCATCCAGACGCTCAACGAGGACATCAACCAGCGCATGGACCGGCGGCAGGACAACGCCCGCCTGTTCGCCGCCATCAGCCGCCTGATCGCCGAGGACCGTATCCACATCCACTGCGACCTGATTTTCGGCCTGCCCGGCGAAACCCTGGACGATGCCCTGAATTCGTTCGAGCAAGTGCTCAAACTCCGGCCGCACGAACTGCAACTGGGCTTCCTGAAATTCCTGTCCGGCGCGCCGATCAACCGCCTGATCAAGGACTACGACTACCGTTACCTGTCGACGCCACCGTATGAAGTCATCGCCAGCCGCGACATGACGGCGGAGGAGATTCTGTTCCTCAAATCGCTCGATGAAACATTCGACCTGTTTTACAACTCCAAGCGTTTCCGCTATTCGCTGGACAACCTGCTGCTCTCCATGGACCCGGTCAGCGTTTTCAAAAAACTGTTGCAGGCGCTGCAAAGCAGAGGACACCTGTCCGACGGGGTGTCCCTGGACAACCAGTACCGGATATTCAGCAACACCTTCGCGATCGAACAGCAATCCCACAGCCGCGACCTGCTCAAGCTCGACTACCTCTACAACCAGCGCACCTTCCGCCTCCCCACGTTCATGCAGGAAG
>JAGQJZ010000053.1 GCA_020430445.1 Nitrospina sp. | reverse complement strand
TCGACGGGCTCATCGAGGACACCTGGAAGAACTTCCTGCTCCACTACAACTTCCCTCCCTACAGCGTGGGTGAGACGAAGATGATGCGCGGCCCCGGTCGTCGTGCGATCGGCCACGGCATGCTGGCCGAGCGCGCCCTGCAGGCCGTCGTGCCGACCAAGGAAGAGTTCCCCTACACGATCCGCACCGTGTCGGAAATTCTGGAATCCAACGGTTCCTCCTCCATGGCTTCCGTGTGCGGCGGCTCCCTCTCGATGATGGACGCTGGCGTGCCGATCAAGGCTCCGGTGGCGGGGATCGCCATGGGCCTGATCAAGGAAGGCGACCGGGTGGCCGTGCTGTCGGACATTCTGGGCAGCGAAGACCACCTCGGCGACATGGACTTCAAGGTCACCGGCACGGAGAACGGCATCACCGCCCTGCAGATGGACATCAAGATCGACGGGCTGACCAAGGAGTTGATGGCCTCCGCCCTGCAGCAGGCAAAGGAAGGACGCCTGCACATTCTGGGTGAAATGGCCAAGGCGCTGGAAGGACCGCGCGAGCAGATGTCCCCCTACGCACCGCGGATCATTACCATGAAGATTCCGACCGATAAGATCCGCGACGTCATTGGACCGGGCGGCAAGGTCATCCGTGACATCATCGACAAGACCGGCGTTCAGATCGACATCGATGACAGCGGCAAGGTGACGATCGCCTCGGCGGACGAAGCCGCTTCCGACAAGGCCCAGAAGTACATCAACGACCTGGTGCAGGAAGTGGAAGTCGGCAAGATTTACCTGGGCAAGGTGAAGAAGATCATGGACTTCGGCGCATTCGTTGAAATCCTGCCCGGTACCGACGGTCTGGTCCACATCTCGCAGATCTGCGACCGCCGCATCAAGAAGGTCAACGACGAGATTTCCGAAGGCGACGAGATCGTCGTCAAGGTGATCGACGTGGACCGCAACGGCAAGGTCAAACTCAGCCGCAAGGAAGCCATGCGCGACGAAGCCGCCGCGGCACAGATGGGCTGAGCACAACAAGCAAAACAGAGCGCGGGGCCGAAAGGCTCCGCGCTTTTTTTGTTTTCAGAAAGAGATGTCCCAGGAACGGAGCGGGTCGAGGAAATCCTTGCGCGTCAGGTCGCAGTGAATCGGCGTGATGGAAATGTATCCCTCCTCCACCGCTTCGCAGTCCGTGCCGCCATGCGTGTCGGAAAACGTCAGTTCCCCCGCCAGCCAGTAGTAGGTGTGATTGCGCGGGTCGACCCGCTTGTCGAATTTTTCGATCACGCGTGAGATCCCCTGCCGCGTCACCATCACCCCTTTGATCGCATCCCGGGGCAATGCCGGGACGTTGACGTTGAGCGCCACCCCTTCCGGCAGACCGTTTTTAAGAACGCTCGGATAGAACGTGCGGACGAACTCGGCCGCCACGGAAAAGTCCCGGTCGTCCCAGGAGTCGAGTGACACCGCGATGGAGGGCACGCCCATGATGGCCGCCTCTGTCGCCGCCGAAACCGTTCCCGAATAGATCACGCAGGACCCCATGTTGCTTCCCTGGTTGACACCGGAGATGACCAGTTTCGGCGGCTCCGGCAGCAGTTCGGTGACGGCGATTTTCACGCAATCGGCCGGGGTGCCGGTGACGGCGTACCCGAGCAGGCGACCGTCTTCCTTCATTTCCTTGATCTTGAGCGGATTGGCCAGGGTGATGGCGTGGCCGACGGCGCTCTGTTCCGTTTCCGGCGCGACGATGATCGCCTCGGTTTCCAGAGACAGCGCGTCCCACACGGCGCGCAGGCCGGGGGCGGTAAAACCGTCGTCGTTGGTGAGCAGAATCATGACACAAAAAAAGGCGGAGCCAGAAGACTCCGCCTCCCTTTTTCCGGATGCTGTCCGGTGAACACCGGACTAATTGTTCTTTTCGAAATACTCGAGAGACCCGGAAGGATCGGGCTTCATCGCGTCCTTGCCCTTCGACCAGTTGGCGGGGCAGACTTCGCCGTTGGCTTCGAAATGCTGCAGGCTGTCGAGCATGCGGACCGCTTCGTCGATGTTGCGGCCCAGGGGCAGATTATTGATCAACTGGTGCTGCACGATGCCGTCCTTGTCGATCAGGAACAGGCCGCGGAAGGCGATGCCGATATCGTTGAGCACGTCGTAGGCGCGGGCGATGTTCTTGTCCAGGTCGGCCACCAACGGGTAGTCGATCTGGCCCAGGCCGCCTTTCTTGCGGTCGGTGTTGCGCCAGGCCAGGTGCGTGAAGTGGCTGTCGATGGAAACGCCGATCACCTGGCAGTTGCGCGATTCGAAATCCTTGACCTGATCCGAGAAAGAAATGATCTCGGTCGGGCAGACGAAAGTGAAATCGAGCGGGTAGAAAAACAGGACGACGTATTTGCCCTTATAATCGGACAGTTTAAGCTCTTTGAAACTGCCATCGGGCATGACAGCCTGAGCGGTAAAATCGGGTGCAGGTTTGGCAACTAAGGTTGGCATTGCTCCTCCTTCAGAAGGTTGAAAACATTAAAGGCTGGTTGAACGGCCCGGTGATTCGCACAATACCGGGCACACCCGTACGGGTGTTATAGACGATAACTGACCGGTTCCTCATGGCCCTTTCTTGACAGGCTTTTCGGGCCTTCGTAGAATATTGGGGTGACATGAGTTTGAAATTAATAATCATAGATTCATTTGGATGGCATCTCAAGCCCAAAGATTCAAAAAATGAATTTGCATTCCAATAGGGACCACACGCATGATTCACGGTACCGATGTGCCTCTTCCCCCCGCACGGGGCCACTTTCAGAGGGGACCGGCTGAATGAATATTCTGTTCCTTGGGACAGGAACGTCAACCGGCGTTCCTTCCCTGTGCTGCCCTTGCCCGGTGTGCGGGTCGGACAACCCGCGCAACAAGCGCCTGCGTTCCTCCATCCTGATCCGCAATCAGGAGCGGCACATTCTGGTCGACACTTCGAGCGACCTGCGCCAGCAATGCCTGCGCTACAACATCACGCACCTGGACGCGGTGCTGTACACCCATCATCACGCCGACCACGTCAACGGCATCGACGAATTGCGCTGCTTCAATTATTTCAACAAAACGCGCACTCCCATTTATGCGTCCGCCTCAACGCTGGCCCAGCTCAAAGCCAATTTCAGCTATATCTTTTCCAACGGCAAACCGGAAGGCGGTGGCGTTTCCCAAATCGACCCGCATGAAATCGACGGCGCGGCCCTGGACCTGGCGGGGCTCAACATCCTGCCGCTGGATGTGGAACACGGCAGCCTGACGATCAAAAGTTTTCGCATCGGCAACGCGGCCTACCTCACCGATTGCAGCGGTATCCCGGAGGCGTCGAAAGAAGCGTTGCAGAACCTGGACGTGCTGATCTTAAACGCCCTGGGCTTCAAGCCCCACCCCACTCATTTCTGCCTGAGCGACTCCCTGAAAGCCATCGAAGAACTCAAGCCGAAGAAGGCGTACCTCACCCACATCAATCACCAGTTCGACCATGAAACGGTGAACGCAGATCTGCCGGAAAATGTTGAACTGGCTTACGACGGACTCGAAATAACGGTAGAAAATTAATCGAGATCGAAATCGCGCAGCGGTTTGTCGGTTGAGGTCTTGTCCACGTTTTTCTGGGCTTCCTTGAATTTTTCATTCAACAGGCGGGCGCGGTCTTTCTGCAGGGAGCTTTGCTTGAGAAACTCGCCTTCGCTTTCTTTCTTGTGATGCTCGTAACCCTTCAGGATATCCGATAAAGACTGGACCTCTTTGGCTTTCTCTTCCTTCCACAGGACCTCGCCGGTCTTTTTATCCACCTGAAGCCGGGTTTCACAACAGGGACACACCACTTCCAGTTTGTTCTTGCTCATCATGGACCCTCAATGAATACAATCATTTGAATTATACCAGACTCCGGCAGGCCCAGACAAACCCCACACGGGCGTGGCTTTTTGCCAGCGACCTGCTTACAATACCGGTTCTTTATTTTAACGGAAGACCCCATGGTTGAAGGATATTTTATAACCGGAACGGACACGGGCGTGGGCAAAACGGCGGTCACCGCCTCCCTGCTCCTGTGGTACCGGCACCGGGGCCTCGATGCGGGCGCGATGAAGCCCGTGGAAACGGGAGTCGACCCCGAATGCCATTCGGCGGCCAATTCCGATGCGTGCTTTCTGATGGAAGCCGGGGAACTCCGGGACGCCCCGGACGAGGTCTGCCTGTTCCGCTTCAAGACCCCGGCCGCGCCCTGGCAGGCGGCAATGGAAGAAGGCCGGGACGCGGTGGACCTGGACCGCATCGTCTCGACGTTCGATCGCCTGTCTGAACGCCACGACCGGATGCTGGTCGAGGGCATCGGCGGGTTGATGGTTCCCCTGACTCCGGACCGGACAGTGGCCGATCTCGCCGGGCTGTTGAAACTCCCGCTCATTCTGGTCACCCGCTACACGCTGGGGACGCAAAACCACACCCTACTGACCGTGGAACAGGCCCGAAACCGGGGGCTGGCACTGGCCGGCCTGGTGTTCAACCAGACGGAACCCGGCCCGCTGTCTGAAGTCGAACAAAAACAACCGTCCCTGTTGAGCCAGTGGACCGGCCTGCCGGTTCTTGCGGAACTCCCGTTTCTGGAAAACCCCGGCACGGAAAGCTGGACGCCGGAGGCCCTGCGTGCCGCCGGAGGCGTGCTCAATCTGGACCTGCTGGAGCCATGATGCCCCTATTGCACGGCAAAAAAAGCTTGCCCTTCATTCTGGCGGCCGTCCTTCTCGGGTTCCTCTCTCTGCCGTCCGCCTCGGGCGGAAACGAAAACACGCAGAATCCGTTCAAGGGACGGGGGCCCTGGTTCGAGCGCGATGAGGCCGGGGAGATCCGGCTGCATCTGTATTTTTTCTGGTCGAACAAATGCCCCCACTGCAAGCGGGCCAAGCCCTTTCTGGAAAAACTGCAACGGGAACACCCCTGGGTGTTGCTCAATGAACTGGAGGTCACTGAAAACCCGGAAAACGCCCGGCGGTTTGCGGAGATGGTTGAATCAATCGGAGAAAAGTCGCGGGCCGTGCCAGCCCTTCTGTTTTGCGGCGGCATGGTCCAGGGGTTCGACCGTGAAGAAAACTCCGGTACGCAGCTTATGAAACTGCTCACCCAATGCCGGGTGGACCTGACGGCTTATCTGGCCCCGCCGGAGCCGATGCCCGAAATCCCGGCACGGCAATCTCCGTCTTCAAATGGACAGTCCACCCTGGTGATGTGGGCGGTGCTGGTCCTTGTGGTTTCGGGCGCCGCCGTTTTTTGGGGGACGAACAGGCTGAAAAAATGACCCGGCCGTGCTAAATTAGACCCCGCTTATGAAAACGCCTTCACATTCCATTCTACGAATCGCCCTGATACTGGCTTCCTTCGCCGTGCTGGCAGCCTGCACCCAGGAGCACCGGGTACGGATCGACCCGGAACTTTACGTCCGTTCGCAGAATTTCGGTCAGGGCCAGCGGATCGGCCTCAAAGTAACGGACCGCCGCAAGCAAAACGCCATCTACAACGAAGAAATGGGGCCCAAAACCGCCGTGGTCGGGGCCTTGAACAAGGTCAATATCTACCCCAAAGGCACGGTCGACGACCCCATTGAGGAACAGATCAAGGAAGCCCTGACCACGCTGGGATATGTTCCGGTCGATGAAAAACAAAAAGCCGACAGGACGATGGAGGTGCAAATCCTTCAATTGCGGATGCTGTACAGTTACGAAGACCCCAAAATCAAGATACCCGAAAAAAAGGTGCGACTGCACGCGGCTCTGGGGGTCGTCGCCCAGAAGGGCGAGCGGAAGTTCAAAAAACTGTACAAAACCCACCTGGACAAATCGCAAAACCTGCTCACCGGGGAAGTGAAAAACGAGCAGTTCATCAACGACGGCCTTTCCATGACCCTGCAGAAAATTTTTGAAGACCGTGCACTACTCCTCTTCCTGTCACCCGAAGGTTAAACCGGTGCTCCCGGTCCACCAGAGCCCCCGGCAGCAACCGTTTCCGCCCGATTCCTGTCAGGAAAAAGCCGGACGGACCTGATCCCTGAATTACCTCGCATCATCCGAAATGTGAAGGCAGTTTCGTGCATGTCATTATAAATTCAGGGGTTTTGCGTTTTTTTTGGCTTGCCAAAGTAAAACAGGTTTGGTAGTCTGCAAGCACTCTTCAGGCGGTATTCCGCCCATGAGAGCCTGCCCTGGTGGAGGGGGAAAGGCAATCCAAAATAATTCCAACACCGACCAGCCGGAAAATGCCGTTACGGCGCTCTTCAGGCTGAATATTTGATTTTCATCTGGGAGATTCTGGATCATCGTGGAAACCAATCAACTTCCCCTTGAAGACACGTCCTTCATGGACATCCCCCCCCGCCAACGCAAGGAAAAAATTATTTCCGCCCTGAAGGACAAGTTCGATTTCCAGAACGCCCATCTCAAAACCGTCAACAACAAGGGTGACGGGATTCTGTCGAAGTGTTTCAATTACGATGCGCCCAACCAGGTCAAGGAACTCGGCATCTATCCTTTCTTCAAGGTGATCGAAGGAATGAACGGCGCCCACGTCACCATCGACGGCCGGGACCTCGTGACGGTGTCCACCAACAATTACCTGGGACTGACCCACGACCCGCGCGTCATCGCCGCCAGTCAAAAGGCGCTGGACGATTTCGGCTCCGGCTGTACCGGCAGCCGCTTCCTCAACGGAACACTGAGCCTGCACAAGACCCTGGAACGGGAACTGGCCGATTTCATCGGTCAGGAAGACTGTATCGTGATGTCCACCGGCTATCAGGCCAACCAGGGGACGATCGCCTGCCTGCTGGGCCGTCAGGACATCGCCTTCTCAGACCGGGAAAACCACGCCAGTATCTACGAAGGCTGTGCCGTAGCGCAGGGCAAAACAGTGCGCTACCACCACAACGACATGGATCACCTGGAACACCTGCTGAAAAAGCATTCCGATGTCGACGGCAAACTGATCATCACCGACAGCGTGTTCAGCATGAGCGGGGATATCGCCAATCTGCCCGGCATCGTCAAACTGGCGCGGGACTACAAGGCCAGCGTGCTGGTGGACGAAGCGCACGGACTGGGCGTCATGGGCGATCGCGGCCAGGGCCTGACGCATTACTACAACTTGGAAAAAGAAATTGATTTGTATGTGGGCACGTTCTCCAAAAGCCTGGGCTCCATCGGCGGGTTCGTCGGCGGCCATTCCCGCATCACCGAATACATCCGCCACAAGGCGTCGGCGTTTATTTTCACCGCCGCCCTGCCCCCGGCCTCCGTCGCCGGCGTCACCGCCGCGCTCGACATCCTCATCCAGGAACCCGAGCGCCTGAAGAAACTGCAGGACAACACGGCCTACATCAAAAAAGGCTTTTTCGACATGGGATTCCAGATCAACAACAACCAGGTTCCCATCGTGCCCATCAAAATCGGCGACGAAACCCTGACGCTTTACTTCAACAAACTTCTGTTTGAAAACGGAATCTTCGCCGGCGTCGCGGTGTCGCCCGTGGTGCCGCCCTATCACGCCATGATCCGCAGCAGCTACACCAGTTGCCACACGGAAAAAGAACTGGACCACATCCTCTCGACGTTCAAAAAGCTCGGAACCGACCTCGGAATCATCACCCAGTAGACCATGTCCTGGGAGGTTCTCAAGGTTTCCACTCCCGAAGAGTTGAAGCGATTCGTCCGCCTGCCGCACCGGATCTACCGCAACGACCCCTGCTATATACCCCCTCTCGAGTTCGAGCGGCTGAAGTTTCTCGACGCCCGGCGCAATCCGTTTTTTGAACACGCCGAGGTGGACCACTTCATCGTGACCAATGCCCAGGGACAGGAGGCGGGGCGCATCTCCACCGTCCTCGACCGTTCCTTCAACGAATACCACAACGAACGCACCGGCTTCTTCGGCATGTTCGAATGCATCCAGAACGCCGAGGTCGCCCGCACCCTGCTGGAAGTGGCGCAGAACTGGTGCAGGACCAGAAAACTCGACACCCTGCGTGGCCCGATGAACCTGTCGACCAACCACGAATGCGGCCTGCTGGTGGAAGGCTTTCACACGCCGCCGGTTTTCGGCATCACATACAATCCGCCCTATTACGCGGAGTTCATAGAAAATTGCGGCTTTCAGAAAGCCAAGGACCTGATCAATATGGGGCTGGTCCCGCTCAAGGTTCCCGACTACATGGTGGAAGCCCAGGCAAAACTGCTGAAACGCGGCCGGTTCAAAATCCGCACCCTGCGGCCCCAAAAGTTCGAGCAAGAATTGGAAATCATCTGGGACGTTTATAATGACGCCTGGAGCGCCAACTGGGGGTTCATCCCCATGACCAAGAAGGAATTCTGGTTCGCCGCGATGGACATGAAGGCCATCCTCATCCCCGAACTGTGCCTGATCGCCGAAGTGCAGGGAGAACCGGTGGGCTTTTCCCTGTCGCTTCCGGACTTCAACCAGACCCTGCGAAAGGTAAACGGGAAACTGTTCCCCTTCGGATGGTTCCACCTGGCATTTGGGCGGAGAAAAGCCGACGCGATCCGGACCCTGACCCTGGGCGTCAAAAAGAAATTCAGGCGGCTCGGCATCGACCTGGTGTTTTACACGCGGACGTATCAGTGGGGCGTCGACCAGGGCATCAACCTGTGCGACCAGTCCTGGGTGCTCGAAGACAACAAAGCCATGGTCGAACCCATTTTGAGGCTGGGCGGGTACCCTTACAAACGGCACCGGATCTATGAGCGGCAACTCGGAAATCAATAACGCCAAAGTGCTTGTCACCGGAGCCACGGGCTTCATCGGCAGCCATCTGGTCGATTCCCTTCTCGAACGGGAATGCAACGTGCACTGCCTCGTCCGCGCCTCATCGGACTTAAAATGGCTGCCGAAGGAACGCATCACCTGCCACGTCGCCGACCTGCTCGATCCGGAAATTCCGCCGTCCTGCCTGGAAGGACTGGAGCATGTGTTCCACTGCGCCGGGGTCACCGTCAGCCGGACACGCAAGGGATATTTCGACGTCAACGCCACCGCCTGCCGGAGCCTGTTTGAAAGGCTGCTGCCCGCGGCAGCGCAACTGAAATCGGTCGTTCACCTGAGCAGCCTGGCGGCGGTGGGGCCATCCGCCGATCCGCACAACCCGGTGGACGAAACCAGCCCCTGCGCCCCGGTCACGCACTACGGGCACTCAAAACTCGCCGGGGAAAAAATCGCTCTCGAATATGCCGACAGGTTACCTATAATGGTGATCCGGCCCCCCGTGGTTTACGGGGCACGCGAAGTGAATTTCTTCACTTATCTGGAAAAACTGAAGCAGGGCTGGTTCATCCGGGTGGGCAAGGAAACGCGGCACCTGTCGATCGTCCACGTGCAGGACCTCGTACGCGCCATGCGGATTGCGGCGGGTTCCGCCAGTGGGGAAGACCGGGTGTACCTCGTGACCGACGGCGAACTGTACCACTGGGAAGAAGTGTCGCGGATCGCCTCTGAAATTCTCAACACCCGTCCCCGTACCCTGACGCTTCCGGAAAGCCTGGTCCGTTTTGCCGCGACGCTGTCGGAGATGAACGCCGCCTGGACGGGAAAGCCGGCGCTGCTCGACCGGCAACGCTTCATCGACATCCGGCAGACGGCCTGGACGGCGTCTTCCGGAAAATTTTTCCGGACGTTCGATTTTCAACCGGAATACAAACTGCAACGGGGGCTCGAAGTCACCCTGGACTGGTATCGCAGACACGGATGGTTGTGACAACCCCAGACAATATCGAAAAAAACAGTCACGTATTGGAGGAACTGGTCGAACCGGTCAACCGGCATCTGCACATTCCTCTGGCGGCGCGGCTGGTCGCCCCGCTGGTCCACACACCGGTCACGCCGAACCAGGTCACGGGCATTTCGGTGCTGTTCGGCCTCGGCGCGGCGTGGAGCTTCAGCCTGGGAACACCGGCGGGACTGATGGGCGGCGGCCTGATGCTGGAGATCAGTCTCATTCTCGATTGCGTCGACGGACAACTGGCGCGCGCCAAAAACATGTCGAGCGAGCTCGGCCGCATCATCGACGGCGTCGGCGGCTACATCGCCAATCTCGCCGTGGTCGCGGGTATTGCGCTGGGCTACCCGCAAACCACCGGTTTGCTGATCGCCCTCACGGTCCTCACCATCTTGCGGGCGATTGCCTTCGATTTCTGCAAGCAGGCCATGACCACGCTGATCCAGGACGGGCGTGACTGGGCGGAGGAAGAACGATTGAAAACGGAGCAGATGTTCGAACAGAGCCCGGGCGTTTTACTCGCCCTCTACAAAAAATACCTGGGATTCCAGCAGTCGCTTTTCAAGCAACGGGGAACCTCCGGCCCAATGGCGGACGATCCATGGACCACGGACCGCTGCAAACAATTTTACCGGACCAACCGGAATGTGCTGTCCTTGTGGAAGTGGAACGGACCCGATCTCGTGTTTTTCGCCCTCGCCCTGGGAGGGCTGACGGGAACCCTGCCGGCGCTCCTCTTGCCGCTCACGGCCCTTGTCGGGTTGCAACTGGTTTCCATCCTGTGGATTCACAAAACCCGGATACGCTATGAAACGTCTTCTTAACTGGGCCTTCCAGAACATCACCCGCCGCGCGCCCGGCACCGTCCTCCTGGTCGGGTTGTTCCTGAGCGCGATATCGCTCTGGATCGCTTCGGACCTGCGCTACAACTCGCGGATGGACAACCTGCTGCCGCAGGAACTGGAACTGGTCAAGGAATTTCATTCCGTGGTGGAAAAGACCGGCGGCTCCGGTCCCCTGGTGGTGGTGCTCGAAGGGCTGCCGCAGGCCAAGGCGCCGCCCGTCCTGAAAAGCCTGGCGGAAAGCCTGTCTCCTGTTGAAGGGGTGCGTTTTGTCGACTGGAAACTGCCCAAGAAATTCCTGGAAAACCGGCAACTGCTGCTGGCTTCGAAAGAGGACCTTAAAAAACTGGAACGCCTGATGCAGGGCGCGGTCAATTTCGCGCGCACCCAGTTCGGTAACTTCTTTGGCGGACGCGAGTTGTACAATCCGGGCGACCTGCAATCGCTGGCCGACGATTACGGTATTTTTGAAGAGCTCAATCCTTTTTACAAGGGCAAAAGCCAGACGCGGTATTACATCTTCGTCCAGCCGGAAGGCGCCGTCACCAACACCGACTTCATCAAGAAGTTTGTCGAAAACGTCCAGACCGCGATCGACAAAACCGGCCTGGAGCGGGACAACCCGGGGCTCAAAATCAACCTGACGGGTTCCATGATCCCGCGCCTGGAAGAGAGCGACATCATCCTGAAGGACCTGGCCAAAGCCGCGTCCCTCGCCGCTTTCCTGGTCACCGCACTGATCTTCATCTACACCCGTTCCTGGTTTTCCATTCCGTTCACGATTTTCCCCCTGCTGGTGTCCCTGACCTACACGTTCGCCCTGACCCGGCTGGTCATCGGCCACGTCAATATCATCTCGGGATTCCTCGTCGCCATTTTAATGGGACTGGGGATGAACTACGGCATCCATTTTTACATCCGGTTCAAGCAGGAGTTGCTGAAAGGATCGCCTGTCACCCAGGCGGTGGAACTGGTGGCCACACAGGTCGGCCGGTCGGGGTCCATCGCCATGATGACCACCATTGGCGTTTTCTCACTGCTGATCGTCTCCGACTTCAAGGGATTTTCCGAATTCGGCGTCATCGCCGCCATCGGCATCGTCTGCGCGTTTCTTTCCTATTTCTTTTTCTTTCCCGCCCAGGTCCTGTTTTACGACAAGGTCCACTGGCTGAAGAAACCGCAACCGCGGCTGTTTTCCCTGCGCATATCGCAACTGTACTCGACCACGCCCTATTTCCTCTCGGCGCTGTTCCTCCTGTTGATGGTGTCGAGCCTCTTTTTAATCCCGAACATCGAATTCGAATACGATTTCGAAAAACTCAAGGGGGAGTCCCCGGCGTCCGAATACGAGACGGAGACGACCAACGATTTCGGCTTCGCCTTTTCCCCCACCGTGGTCGTCACCCACAACAGAGGCGACCTGTTCGAAATCCACCGGGCGCTGGAACAGATCAAACGCAAATACGGCGCGCAATCCACCATTGGCCTGCACACCTCTTTGAACCTGTTCAGCCTGAGGGAGTACGAACAGAAGAAAGAGATTTTTGAACGGATCCAGCGGCTGTTTGCAAAAGAGAAAAACATCATCGAAATTTCGCTGGGAACGTCCCGGTTCGAAAAACTGGAAAAACTGATCAACGCCAAACCGTTCGATGAAAAACACATTCCTGAAATCCTGCAACAGCGTTTTCACATGGGCGGGGAATATTTGCTGCTGATCTTTTCTCCGGCAAACAAGAACTTTTTCGACGTGCGCAACATTTACCAACTGGACAAGGAAGTCCAGGAACTCAAGAAAATATTGAAGGGAAAAAACATCGAGGTTCAGGTGCTGAACGAGAACCTCATCGCCGCCGCGATCATGGACTGGGTGATCGACAAGGGGCCGATGGCCATGGGCATGGCCCTCGGGCTCGTGTTCATCATTTTAATTCTCGACCTGCAGAGCCTGCCGCTGGCGCTCAAAACATTTTTGCCCCTGTTCACCGGGCTGGCCCTGACCGGCGCCCTGATGGCCGTGTTTCATATCAAACTCAACTTCATCAACATCGTCATGCTGCCCTCCATCGTCGGCATCATGATCGACCACTGCATCTACCTCGGCCACCACATGCTCGATTACCCATCGTCGGACAACATGAAATCGGTCAAGGAAACCGGAAGCTCGATCCTCTTGTCCGCGCTCACCAGCCTCGCCGGTTACGCCAGCCTGAACGTGGCCCACCATGCGGGCATCCGCTCCATCGCCTCGGTGGTGGAAGTCGGCATCATCACCTGCACCCTGTGCGCCCTGTTCATGCTCCCGGCCCTGTTCGCCTGGAAAAAACACCGCCTGCAGTTTGTCCGCTCACGCGACAAACTGAAAACACGCGGTGAAACCTGAACGGCGTCTCTATTCGTAGTACACCGCGCCGCAATCGGGAAGCTCCCGCACTTCCACCTGCTTGACTCGGACCCGGTCGGAATTCAACCGGGACGCCAGGCCTTCATAAATCCAGCGGGCCACGTTTTCCGCCGAAGGGTTTTCCTTGTCAAACGGCGGCACCTCGTTCAGCGTCTGATAATCCAGTTTGGCGATCAACGCCTCCGTCTCTTTCTTCAGCACAACGAAATCGATGCCAACGCCCATGCCGTCGACTTCCTTCGCGCTCACGGTTACCGTGGCCTTCCAGTTGTGGCCGTGCAGGTTTTCATATTTTCCGTCGAGATATTTTAAGCGGTGCGCCGCGCAAAAATGCGCGGTGGCGATCACATCATACATGGTCTATTCCTTTCCCAAAACGTCCTCGACCGCTGCGGCGGCCTGTTCGATGATCCATTTGATTTCTTCGTCCGTAACAGCGTAGGGTGGCATGAAATACATCACATTGCCCAGGGGACGCAAAAACAGTTCCCGCTTCAACGCTGCCTGATAAATCCGGAATCCGACGCGCCGCTCCAACGGGAACGGCGTCAGGTTCTCGCGGTCCCGCACCAGTTCCAGCGCCCCGATCATCCCCGTCTGCCGGTACTCCGCGCACCACGGCAACTCTTCGAGCACCGCGCCGGCGCGCCGCATCGTCTCCGCTTTTTGCGCCAACACCTCGCTGAATCCCGGTTCCTCCAGAAGCGTCAGCGTTTCGTTGGCCACGGCGCAGGCCAGCGGATTGGCGCTGTAACTGTGACTGTGGACAAACCAGTTGAACTGCTGAAACTCTCCTTTGAACGCATCGTAAACCGCCTCTTCCGTCAACGTCGCCGCCAGGGGCAGCGTACCGGAGGTGATGCCTTTGGACAGGCAGAGAAACGTCGGGCTCAGGCCGTGTCCTGCGCACACAAACCGCGAACCGGTGCGGTAAAACCCCACCGCCACTTCGTCGTAAATCGTGTGAATCTTCAATTCCCGGCACGCGGCCTCGAGCTTTTTCAGGTAGACGGGGGGATACATCTTCATGCCTCCCGCGCCCTGCACCAGCGGCTCGACGATCACGGCGGCGATTGCTTCCGTATGTTGCGCAAGCGTTTCCTGCATCGGCTGAAAACATTCCGCATTGCAGGAGTCGCGTTTCAAACCGAAGGGACAACGCAGGCAGTCGGGTCCGGCCACCTCGAGGTTGTCCATCAGCACCGGATCAAATTTCTCGCGGAACAGCGGAAGGCCGCACACCGACAGGGCCCCCAGGGTTTCACCGTGATAACCGTCCTTGAGGTACACAAACCGTTTCTTCTCCGGCCTGCCGGTTTGTTGCCAATACTGCAGGCTGATTTTCAGGGCGATCTCAACCGAGGTCGAGCCGTTGTCCGAAAAGAAAACACGGGTGAGGTTGTCCGGCGTGAGCGCCGTGAGCCGTTCGGCCAGTTCGATCGCCGGTTCATGCGTGATGCCGGCGAACATGACATGCGCCATCTTTTCAAGCTGCGCCGTCAGTGCCGCCTTGAGGCGAGGGTGATTGTGCCCCAGCAGGTTGACCCACCAGGAAGCGATCACATCCAGATACCGCCCGCCGTTTTTGTCATAGAGGTAAACGCCATCGGCGCGCTCGATGTTGAGCAGAGGATAGTTTTCCAGATCGGACAGCGGCGTGCACGGATGCCAGACGTGCTGGAAGTCCCGCAGCAGGTCGGGGTCATTTATCGCAGACGCTGGAGGCGGCCCGGGCCCGGTCACAGGCCGTACCGGGCGGGAGAAAATTCCGGCACCGGCTCTTTCAGGGTTCCCAGGAGGGTGGCGGACATGTAATCCGCCTGATGGGGCGTTTGTAAAATTCCGTTGCGGTAATGGCCGGTAGAATAAAACAGGTTGGCGTAACGCGCGCTTTTTCCCATGACGGGCATCCGGTCCGCCGCCGCCGGGCGCAGGCCAGACCAGGATTCAATAACCGGAGCCTCCGCAAGGCAGGGCAGGATCTCCGCCGCGTCGGCGATGAGCCCCTGGATCACCTCTTCCTGCACCACGGGATTGAACCCATCGTCTTCCATGGTCGAGCCGACCACGAACCCATTGCCCTCCCGCCAGGGCGCGATGTAAGTGAGGAATCCGTGGACGGTGTAGGGCAGCCGGTTGTCTTCCACCTGCAGGCGGCACATCTGTCCCTTGACCGGCTTGAGGGGCAACGACACCCCCAGCGCCTCGGCAAGCTGGGACGACCAGCTCCCCGTCGCCAGCACAAACCGGTCCGCAAAATATTCGCCGGAAGCGGTGACCACGCCGCCAACCTGCGTGGTGTCGTGAACAAAGCCCGTGACATCAGCATCGATCAGGCAGGCCCCCAGTTCGCGGGAAGCGGCGACGAGGGCATCGTGCAGGCAGCGGTTGTTCACCTGCCCTTCCTCCACCCAGAGCACCGGGCCGCAGTCTGCCGCCAGATAAGGGAGACGCTGGCGCACATCATTTTCCGGCCAGACCTCGTGCGGGATGTTTTGGTCGCGAAAAAACGCCAGGCGGTTTTCCCACTGGTCCTCCACCGACTTGTAAGGCATGATCGAACCCGCCATCGACAGGGTCACCTTGACCCGGCTGATCTTCTGCAATTCCTGCACGAAGGCCGGGTACAGGCTCAGCGAAGTCCGGCAAAAGTCGAAAAATCGGTCCGCCCGGTCACACTCGCAATACGGCGCCAGCATGCCCGCCGCCGCGCGCGACGCCATGAGGGAATTGACCGGATCCCCCAGGACCGCCAGCTTCAATCCCGGCTCCGCCCGCAACAGGCGGAAGGCGATGCTGTGGCCGATGACCCCGGCGCCAATGATGATGATATCGAACCGATTCGATTGCATTTTTCCCCGTCCACTGGTGATGAGGGGGCCATTGTACCCAAATTCCACCCTCTCCCGCCAGTCTTCGGTGTCCGGCGGGGCCTTTTTTACCAACAGCTTGATCTTTTTCCCGGCGCTATGGTATTTTTATGAGGTTCTGGCTGACGAATGAATTTTTTTTCCACCGGCGAATTCAGATTTTTTTCCGTATTGTTCCTGGAAAAACAGGGCGGAGCATTGCCGGTGCGTTTTGTAAATCCGGTTGGCTGCGCGTGAAATATCCGCCACCGTCCTTGCAACCTTCTATTTGGAATCAAAATGAACGAAGAGGTCAACACCACCCAGGAAGCGGATGACGACGAGGAAGTGGTTCTCGAGAGGATTATTCCCGAGGAAGAAGACAACACTCCGCCTCCGGACCGTTTTGAACGCATCCAGCCCATCTTTGAACACCTCAAGGTAGACAAGGTCGAGATCAACCAGGAGGAGTTGCGGGAAAAGTTCAACCGCCTTTGGCAGTATGAAGACGGCGACAATATGGACGAAGCCGAACAGTACCTGTTGACCGTCGCCCTGTTTATCTATTTTGCGCACATCGCGCTGGACGAATTCAACATCCACACCGTCAAGGCCCGCAAATTCGTCACCCAGGCCCTGATCGACTGGTGCAAGCCCGAGGTCGACCAACAGGTCGAAGCGGAAAAAGCCACGGACAATCCCTTCAAGGCATTTGTCGAAAACGGCGAGCCGCGGGTCGATGCGACGTATTTCTGGAGAGGCTTTCTGCGCGACACCAAAAAGGCGGATGAGAACCAGTGGGATTACAAAATGAAACAATGCTGGTTCCACAAATTTTTCATCCGGTACGGGCGGGTGGATTTCATCGAATCCGCCTGCGACTTCGACCGCATTCCCTGGAAGGCGCGCGAAGACTACGTCGACCTGAAACTGTCGAATACGTTCGCCAAACTGGGCAGCTTCTGCCAGTTCAAATACACGCCCAAGAAATGACCCGTCGGCCCGGAGACACCCCGTCCGGGCCGCACCTTCCCGCCTTTGGATGACCCGGAAACGGATCGCCTACTACATCAGTTCGCACGGTTTCGGCCACGCCGCCCGGTCCGCTATCGTCCTGGGAGAGCTGGCGCGGGACTACGAACTGTTCATCACCAGCGAAATCCCCGAAGCCTATTACCGGACGGTGGTCCCCGAGTTTCATTTCCGCAGCGCGCCGGTCGACACCGGTTGCGTTCAGGCGGACTTCGTCACTGTCGATCAGAGCAAATCCTTTAAAAACCTGGCGGACCTTTTGAGCCGGGCCGAAGAAATCTCTCGACGGGAAACAATCTGGCTGAGAGACAACGCCATCGACCTCGTGATCTCCGACGCGCCTTCGATTCCACTCAAGGCCGCAGCCGAGGCGCGCCTCCCTTCGATCGTGATGTCCAATTTCACCTGGCACGACATCTACTCCGGTTTTGAAGACGCGGCGCGGCATTCCGGCCTGGTCTCCACGCTCCGGGAGCATTACGCGTGCGCCACGCTGCAGGTAGCGCCGCAGATGCACGTCGACAATACCGTCATCCCCCGGCGGGAGGAAGTCGGCCTGCTCTCCCTGCCCGGCGAAAACATCCGGGACAGGATCGCCCGCCACGCGCCCCGGGAATACGCGCGCCGTCCCTGCATCCTGATCTACCTCGGCCAATACGACAGCACTTCGCTCCACTGGGCCGGGCTGGCGGAAATGGAGGAGTACCTGTTTCTGACGCGCGATCCGGTTCCTTCCTGGGCCGGCAGTCCCAACCTGATGGTGCTGGACGAGACGTTCCGTTTCCCCGATCTGATCGCTTCCTCCGACCTGGTCGTCACCAAGGGAGGCTATTCCACCCTGGCCACGGCCTTTGTGCATGGCGTGCCCGTTCTCACCTGTGAAAGGACGGATTTTAAAGAGTTTGAAGCCGTCCGGGCCTATCTTCTGGGAAATGAAATCGGTATTATTCTGGATGTGCGGCCCTTCTATGGGGCAAAATGGGCGGATTCGATCAAGAAAGCCCTGAATTTAACCGTAAAAGACAAAGTAAGGTTGAACGGAGAGCGGGAGATCCATGACCTGATCGACCGCCTGTTCCAATAACCCCAAACGTCCACGGAAACCGCCATGACACCGGATATCACGCTGATCGTCACCAACTGGAACGGGAAACACCTGCTCCGGGAATGCCTGCCCACCCTGCGCCGCGCGGTGGAAAACGATCCCGATCACACCTATGAAGTCATGGTGTCCGACGACTGCGGCACGGACGGCAGCCTGGAGATGCTGGCGGAAGAGTTTCCCTGGGTGCGGCGCGAACGCACGCCGTGCAACCTTGGGTTTCAGGGCAATAACAATTACGCCGCCGGCCTGGCCGAGTCGCGGGTGATCATGCTGCTCAACAACGACATCAAACTTCACCCCGATGCCCTGCGCCACCTGGCGCGGCATTTCGACGACAGGGAAGACGGTGTTTTTGCCGTCAGCGGCCGTATTTACGATTTTGACGAAACCACCTTTTTGTACGGCAACCGTGGCGGCTACTTCCGGCACGGTCACTTCCACCTGTATGAAAAAGACCCGTTCGACAACAGCCAGACCCTGTTCGCCTGCGGCGGCGCGATGATGGTCGACCGCAAACGCTATCTCGAACTGGGTGGGTTCGACTCGCTTTACCATCCGCTTTATTATGAGGAGATCGACCTGTCCTACCGGGCCATGAAACGGGGGTGGAAGGTGGCCTACGATCCGGAATCAATCGCTTACCACAAGGTGCGCGGCACCATCACCCGGCAGAAAAAACTGAACCAGATCCGCCGTATCTCGGCACGCAACAATTACCTGTTCGTGTTCAAGAGCGTGACCGACCCGGCCCTGACGCGGGAATTTCTCTGGGCCATTCCACTGTATCTGTTGCGCGACCTGCTTTCCCTGCGCCTGCGCTTCTGGGTGGCGTTTTTCATGGCCCTGCCCCGGCTGCCGCAGGCCCTGAAAGCGCGGAAACGCGAACAAATGGAAACGGACCGGACGGATGTCGAAGTGTTGTCCCGTGTCAACAGCGGGCGGCGTGAAAGAAAACCGCACCCGGCACCCGCAACGGCATTGGCCGAAGCGTCCCTGCCCACATTTAATTAGCGTTCCAGATCCCCATGCTCAACGTCGCCGCCCGTGTCAAGGTTTCCCATCAATCCGGATACGGTCACTGGGTGCGCCAGTGCCATCTGGCGCGGTCCCTGATCCAGAACGGTTGCCGGGTGGACCTGTATCCCGATACCGGGGCCACGATTGAAGCCATCGCGGTCAAGGGAGCGCAGATCATTCCCGTCACCGGCAATGACCATTTTCTGCAACGGCTCCCGGCCGATACCGGGCTCGTCATCCTGGACATTCACGACACCAGTCCGGAGTGGATCGCACAACTTCGCCGGAAAACACCTCGTGTGGCCGGATTCGAGGACCTGGGCTCGGGCCGGAGCCACCTGGATTTGCTGGTCGACTGCAACCTGGACCCGGAGCAGGCCGGAGAATTGCCGAACGGGGTTGAAGCGCTGTTCGGCTACTCCTACTCCCTCCTGGCGGAGGAATACGAGTCGGTCGCGCGCCAGCCACGGGATTTCAAAAACGGCGTCCGCCGGGTCCTGATCACCATGGGGGGAAGCGACCCCAACCAGCTCACCTCTCAAATTCTGCCTTCCATTATCGAGCACAATCCCAGTCTGCAATTGACAGTCGTCCTAGGCCCGGGTTTCAGGCAGGAGAACCTGCTGAAAAGCTGGGTGGACCTGGATCAGGTCGATGTGATCTACAGTCCCAAAAGCCTGGGAGAACTGCTCCTGATTCACGATGCGGTGATCTGTGCCGGAGGCGTCACACTGCACGAAGCCCTGGCCGCCGGAACTCCGGCCTTCGTTGTCCCCCAGGTGGAGCATCAGGAAGACTTGGCGCGCAAGCTGGAAGACCGGGACGCCGCCTGGCTGGTGGGAACGCCGGGCGTGGTGAACGCAAACTTCCTCCTGGAAGCCCTGGAAACCCCCTCACGTACCCTCATGGCGATGAGCCGCCGGGGCCGGTCCCTCATCGACGGCGGCGGCCTCAAGAGAATCACAAAAGCCCTCATTGATTTAACGGAAAAGTAGAGAAAAAAAACCGGTGGCTCCGAGTCCCCTGGAGGAGGAAGAGGGGGATGGAGCCACCGGGTCTGGGTTTTACGCCAGTTTTTTGGATGGAGGAGGTTCGTTTCTGCTAGAAGATCGAGATCTCGACGCCTCCCAGCATGGAAAACGGCCGTCCGCCGCGTACACCGTTGGGAACGCGGGTGACGATGTACTGATCGTCCAGAATATTCTGGAACGTGGTGAACAGTTTCACGTTTTTGTGGACCTGGTAATTCGCGGTCGCGTCCAGCAGCAGGAAGCTGTCGGTCATTCCGAACCGCGAGTCCGCCCGTCCATTGATCGGATCGATTTCCAGGGGCGAATTGTTGCCCGAAGCAAACGTGGCGTCCTGATACTGACCGTCAATGTAGAACGCGAAAGGACCGTATTCGATACCGGTACCGAAGGCGAACTGCACTTCCGGAATATAGGCGACCTGGTTTCCGGGAACCGCACCGGCAAAGATGGCGAAGTCATCGTCCAGCGTTGCCGTGGTGGTGGCAGACACGATCTCCGCATCGGTGTAGGTCAAGGAAAAGTACGTCGGGACATTGAAGCTCCAGCGCTGGTGCTGGCCCGGATCGTAACGGACCTGGAATTCAATACCCTGGGATCGCACTTCACCCGCGCTCTCCGAACTGGTCGCGCCACCGGCCGCAATGCTGTCCGGTACGATCAGATTGTCAAAGTCGGTGTGGAAGAAAATCAATTCCGTCTGGAACGCCAGCTCATTGTTGTGATAACGCGCACCGACTTCCGTTCCCAGGCTGGTTTCCGGAACCAGATTGTCATTGATGCGGGACCCGGGACTGGGCGGGCTGAAACCCCGGATGACACCGGCGAATACGTCCGCGCGGTGGCGGCTGTCTTCGACGATGTTGTAGTTCAGGCTACCGCCGCCAGCCCAAATGCTGTAATCGTCGTAGCCCCTGTTGGGAGCCGGCATCATGTTCGGCGCGTTCACAAATTCGGCGAACACCTGCTCAAAGCGGACACCCGGCTTGAAGGTGAAACGGCCAAACTTGATGGCGTCTTCCAGGTTAACGGCAATCGCCTTGGTGTTCTGCAACCGGTTGCCCGCGGCGCCGCCCGCCTGGATCAACAGGTCGGTGACATTGCCACCAGCATCAACGGTCAATTCTTCCTCGTGCTGGAAACGGCGAATCTGGTCAACATGGTAGCGGACACCCGCGGTGATATCATGCGTCGTCGGTCCCAGGGTCAGATGATGGTCCAACTGGGACTGCACGCCGTACAGGTAGTAATTGCGGTTGTTGTGCCGGACGTCCAGGCGGCCCGAGGTCCCAGCCAACCCGCTGAGGAGCTGAACCCCATCGGCCCGGGACATGCACTCGGGCAGGTCCGGATCATCGGTAGCCACTCCGTTGATGTTGTTGCAGTTGTGAAGTTTGTTCCAATCCCGGCTGAAGTGATTGCCGTAACCGGTGGTGACCAGTTTGGTGTCCGAATTGAACTCGATCATATGCCGGATGTAGGTACGGAAGTGCTCCGTTCCCATCTGATCGAACCGGCCTGCATCGAACCGGGCATACGGATCGGCACGGAACTGGGCCTGGGTCTGGCCAAGGTAGCCGTCATTGAACTGCATGTTGGTGTGGCCCAGTTTGATTTCAAACCGCTGGTACATGCTGGACTTGGGCTCCCACATGACCTTGAACATCTGCTCGGACATACGGAGACCCGTATCCTGCTCCTGCAGGTTGTTCTGAGTGACGTGCGTCCGGCGGAACCCGTCGTTTTCCCGGTGGAAATTTTCGACGACGAAACCCACGTTACCGATCGACGTTCCCACCGTGTTTCCGAAATAGGTGTGGTTGCGGATTTCGTTGAAACTGCCGAACGAGGTTTTTGAGAAATACATCTCAGCGTCCGGAATGGCGGTCGAGTTGTAGTTGATGACACCGCCGGTGATGTGCGGTCCGTAACGGACGGTGGTGGACCCTTTCAGGATTTCGATCGACTGCATGCGGGCCGGATTCGGAGAATAATAAGCGCCCGGCGCGGAATAAGGAGCGGGCGCGGTGATGATCCCGTCTTCCATGATCGTCACCTTTTGCGAACGTCCCGGATCCACGCCGCGCAAACTGATATTGGGGAACAGGCCGAACCCGTCTTCCTGACGAACACTGACACCCGGCACCTTGCGCAGGATACGGTTGATATCCGCGAGATTGCGCTCCTGAATTTCCTTCGTATCCACAAAGTAGGCGGAACCGGCGATGTCTTTCACCGCTTCCTTTGAACCGATAACCGCCACTTCCTTCAGATACATCTGCTGGTTGCCTGCGGCCTTGTCTTCCGCATGAGCGGTTACACCGGACAAGACCATCGCCGCCCCCAGGACCGTGGCGGTCACCGCCTGCCGGGCAATCCGGCGTCCCGCCGGTCTTTTGCTCGAATGATTGTTCATTGCCTTCCCCCTTAAGTACACGTTAAACCCTCCAATAAGTTGTCAAAAATATTTATCCAATACCGATGAACCTGGCGTTTAGCTTGAGCCTGCAAAAAAATAGGCGGGCTTGGCAGAACCCGCTCAACCGGTCTCAAAAGAACTCTTTGAAAATGAAACTCAAACTAAAATCCAACAATATATATTGAAAATCGAACTCAAAGTCAATAAAAAACTGATTCTCAAATCGAAGTAATTAGATTCTCATTATCGATATTGCGGTCAATTGATAATCAATTGGGGGATCATTTCATTTTGACATTCAAAATTTTTAATCAAATGCTCACAGATCGTCGCCACCATTTTCATGGGGACTTGGGGACTTTCGAAAACATCCAGCGCTTCAGAAAACTTTGTCCGGATGTCATTTTCATCCATCGGTTTCGAAAGCACCACCAGGGTCAAACTCCTGTTTTCTCTTGAGAGGCGGTCCAAAACCTCTTCCGGGGAAAAGTCCTCCAGGTCGTCTGCTAGCACTATCAGGTCGAAA
>JAGQJZ010000052.1:16447-23117 GCA_020430445.1 Nitrospina sp. | reverse complement strand
TTGGCGGGAATGATGGCGCGGCCGCGCGACACTTCATCGCGCACAAATTCGGGCGTGATGACCTCCGGCAGGCTGGCGCCGAAGCTGTTGCCCTTGAGGCGCGCCTCGCGTTCGGCGTCTTCAAACAATGCCCGGCGCTTCTGCGTCTCGCGGATGGCGATGTATTCCATCTCCGGCGTGATGATGCCCTTTTTGGCGTAATGCATCTGCGACACGTTGCCGCCCGGTTTGGCGCGGTAGATTTTACGTCCGCTGCGGTCGAAATGCTCCAGCCCGCCCATCTGTTCCGCCGTGCGGTAGCCGTTGTCCTCCGGCCTCACGGCGCGGCCCTCATACGCTTCCACATCTTCGCGTCCCAGAATCCACGGCAGGCGGATGGGCTCCAGTCCCTGCCGCACGTCGATGCTCACTTCCGGGTCGGTGTAAGGACCGGAGGTGTCGTACAGCCGCACCGGTTCGTTTTCTTCCATGTGGCTTTCACCGGTCTTCGAGTTGGTCACCCGCGTCGGGGCAAGCGAGACCTCGCGGAACGGCACGCGCAGATCCGGATGCAGCACACCCGTCTCATAAATTTTCTTCGAATTGGGCGAAATCGGATCGGTGGTAATGGTCACATTTTTCTGGCCGAATGTGCTGGAAGGCCGGTTGGGCATATTCATAAGGGTTCTCCTCTGAACGCTTGAATGTATTGGGATGAGGTCTCTTTTATAGTGTCGCTATTCCAGATGCCGCGGATCAGGGCCACGCCGTGCGCCCCGCGCCGCAAAACATCCGGCAGGTTTTCCAGGTTGATGCCTCCCAGCGCCAGCACGGGAATTTTCACCGCGCCGGTCACCTCGGCCAGCCGGTCAAGCCCCTGCGGCGGACCGTATTCCCGTTTCGACGGCGTGTCGAAAACCGGGCTGAACGTGATGTAATCGGCACCCCCGGCCTCCGCCTCGCGGGCCGCCTTGAGCGAATGGGTCGACGTCCCGACGATGAGATGCGGATAACAGGCCTTCACCTCTCCCGGCAGCAGTCCGTTTTCCGGAAGGTGCACGCCGTCGGCTCCAACCATCAGCGCCACGTCGAGACGGTCGTTGATGATGAGCCGCGCCCGGTAGCGTTCCGTCATACGCCGGAACACGATGGCGAGCGAATGGAAGTCGCGCACCGAAAGCTGTTTCTCGCGCAACTGGATATCGCGCACGCCACCGTCCAAAGCCGCCTCCAGCACCTCAAGGTGCCGGTCGCGCGGGAACATCTGGAGATCGGTGATCAGGCACAGCTTCAATTGATCCGGCTGCACCTGGGCCACCCCTTTGATCAACCGGGTCTGCATGGCCCGCGGCTCCCTGCTTTGGGTGGTCGTCAAACGTCGATCAGACCGTCGAGCGGGCTGCTGGCCGAGGCGTACAGTTTTTTCGGGATGCGCCCGGCTTCGTAAGCCAGCCGTCCGGCCTCCGTCGCCAGCCGCATGGCCTCGGCCATTTTCAGCGGCTCTTTCGCGCAGGCGATGGCCGTGTTCATCAGCAGCCCGTCGACCCCCAGTTCCATGGCCCGCGCCGCGTCCGACGCGGTGCCCACGCCGGCGTCGACAATGACCGGCACCTGCACCGCTTCCAGGATCAGGCGGATGTTGTAGGGGTTGCGGATGCCGAGCCCGGAGCCGATCGGCGCCGCCAGCGGCATCACCGCGCAGCAGCCGAGGTCTTCGAGTTTTTTCGCCAGCACCACATCGTCGCCGCAGTAGGGCATGACGTGAAAACCGTCGCCCACCAGGATTTTCGCCGCTTCCAGCGTGCCTTCGTTGTCCGGGAACAGCGTCTTTTCGTCGCCGATGACCTCGATCTTGATGAAATCGCCGAGGCCCGCCTCGCGCGCCAGTTGCGCCGTCATCACCGCTTCCTTGACGTTGTAGCATCCGGCCGTATTGGGCAGCAGGGTGTATTTTTCCGGGTCGATGTAATTGAGGATCGACTCCTTGGTCTTGTCGAGTTCGATCCGGCGCACGGCGACGGTGATCATCTCCGCGCCGGAGATTTCAAGCGCCTGCCGGTTTTCTTCGAACGAGGCGTATTTGCCGGTGCCGACGATGAGCCTTGACTTGAATTCCTTCGGCCCGACCTTGAGCGGCTTGATCTCCCGGACCGGTTTTATTGTGGATTCCATAAATGACAAACCTTTTGTGTGACTATTTAAAAGGAACCTCTAACATCGATCTTCATCGTTCCGGCAATTCGCGGGCCTGAAAAACCCGATCCTGCTCACACCGGCGGCAATTGCAAGAGGTGCCCAAAATAAAGCGGAAACATCAACCCCCGCCAACGGCGTGGACGATTTCCACCTTGTCTCCTTCATTCAACCGGGTCGCCTCGTGGCGGGCGCGGGGAATCACCTGCAGGTTGATAGCCACGGCGATGTGGCTGCCGCTGATCTCAAGCTCACTGAGAAGCTCGGTGACGGTGCCGGAACGGATGTCCCGGGTTTCTCCATTGACGGTTACCTGCATGATGGGACCACCCCGAAACAAAAATGGCCGCTTTCCCCTTGCGGGGTGCGGCCAAATGAGGGTATACGCATTGACTTGCGCCACTTTCCTTCGCTGGTATTACCCAGATCAGGTTCAAAGGGTCGTCCACGAGGACTCTCAGTTCGAAAAGAACACCCCCAGTTGGCTTGAAAAGCTAGCTTACTTCAAAAAATAACACTGTCAAGGCATATTGACCTTTCCTGAAAAATGAGTATCCTTCATCATATGCGAAATTTTATTCTCATCCGGTCATTAACTTTATTTGCCCTTATTCTGTCGGTACTTGCAGGGTGCGCCTCGGCCCCGCCCCGGGTCTTCGACGCGCCTGCCCCGAGTGTTTTGAAGGGCAACAAAGCGTTGTTCCACGATGCCTTCGACGCCCAGGAAAAAGGGCAGCACCGCAAGGCCATCGGCCTGTGGAAGGAATTTCTGCAAAACGAACCGAATTCGGTTCAAGGCCATAATAACCTGGGCATGGTGTTTTACGCTGAAGACCGCCTGACGGAGTCCATCTCCGAACTGGAAACGGCCTACAAACTGGAACCGGGTAACGAGATCGTTGTCCGGAACCTGTCGCGTTCCCTCCAGTTCCAGGTCGCCCTGTTGAAAGAAAACCGGGAATATGAGCGGGCCATCCGGCATCTTAAAAGGTTGAGGGATATCTCAAAGCCGGAGGAAAACCAGAAAATCCAGTTCATGATCGAAGAGGTCGAAGACCGGATTTACGAACAGGTGCAGAACGCCAACACGGCGGAACGGTACAAATGGTACCTCGATCATTATCCGACGGGGATCAACGCCGAAAAAGCCCGCCGCAAACTGGCCGAACTGCAGGACCGGCAGTCCTCTCTGATCCAATCGTTTGAAGACCGGCAGGAACTGGACTCCAGCGGCGTTCTGGCGGCGGAACCTGCACTGACGGAGGAATTTCCCGCCATCAGCGAAGAAAATGTGGGCGTGCCCATCATCGAGGAACCGGTGGCGGAATCGCCCGTGATGGAAGAGACGCCAGGCGGCGAACCGATGCCAGAGGAACCGGTTTCCGAAATTCCTCCAGGGGCTCCGGCCGGGGACATGACGGGACAGGAACCGGGCGCTGTTGAATTGCCGCCGGTGGAACCGACGGAACAGACGGAAGTGGAACCGGCGCCCGCCGCAAAAAGGGAGCCGGTCAAGGTGATCATCACGTTGGGCAATCCCGACTCTTCCCTCAGGGTCCGCGCCGAGCCGAATACGGGCAGCAAGGTGCTGACGGGGATCAAGCATGGCGAAATCCGTCCCCTGATCGAGGAAAACAAGAGCTGGTTCAAAATCGAATACGCACCGGGCCAGGCGGGATGGATCAGCAAGAAATTTTCCAGGAAACTCGAGGCCGGGACCCGCAAGACCCAGCCTCAAGCGTACGCCGAACCGATAAAAAAACGGAACGGCTGATACCCGATATCAAGTGGGACCCTCCGGTCCCGTTCCTTTTTTCTAACCCTGACAACCAAGAGAACGCATGACCACAACTGTTGAAGAAAACCTGGATTCCCTAATCGAAAACGAATGGAATTACCTTCAGGACAACCGCAACGAGTGGAGCCTGCTCGACAACAAGGCGGTCGACCTGGAAGTCCTCGAACACATCCTGCGCTGCATCCTGCATCTCGGTTACACGGAGAAAATGGGGCAGGAGTTCCGCGAATGCGTGAAGTGGCAGAACCCCGACGGGGGCTGGTCCAAGGAATCGGATTCGGACAAGACCTCGATCTGGGTCACGGCGTTCGTGGCGCTCAAACTGGCGCGCGGCAACGCCATCCTCAACGACGCGGCGATCACAGGCGCCATCGAGCATTGCCTCGAATCGACTCTCAAGTGGCAGAAGGAAGACGGCCACTGGTTCGACGATGAATGGTCGAACCTCGACACGACCTGCTCGGTCACCTACTGGCTGACGATCTACCAGGTCATGGGCGACAAGCTGAATGACGAGCGCATCAACCAGGCGCGCGTGCGCGGCTTTGAATACATCATGTCGCAACACCGCGACTCCGGCCTGTGGAAGGACAACCAGTTCCATCCCTCCGGAATCGAAACCACGGCGCACCTGATGCAGTACACGCTCATCCCGGCCTACTTCATGGACAAGATCGACTTCGCCGAGAAATCCTGCATCGACGCGGCGGACGGCCTCCTCGGCGAACAGGCCGCCAACGGATCGTGGGACAACGAGAACACCGACCACACGATGGACGCCTGCCGCAACCTCATGCTGGTCTCGGACTCCTTCAAACAGACCGACAAATACAAATCGGCGATCGACCGCGGCGTGGCCTGGCTCATCGACGTGAAAAACGAAAAAGGGTGGGGCGACTTCCCGGACGAACCGAGCAACATCGAACGCACGGCGGACGGGCTCGACACCCTGCTCAAGTACAAGCGCTACCTGGCCGGAAAACGCATGTCGGATTTCTGGGCTTTCACCAAGGAATAAGCACCGACTGAACGACCCGCCCCGCGCCACGGGGCGGGTTCTTTTTTTGAACCCTCCACACAGTTTTTTCCGTGAACGCTCTCATTCTTCTTGCCGGTTACGGCTCGCGCCTGTCGCGCGACGACCTGCCACACAAGGTTTTCCTCGATTTCGGCGGCGAGTCCCTGCTCTTCAAACACCTCAACGCCCTGCAGGCGGCGGGTATCGAAAAAACCGTCCTCGTCGTCGGCTACAACGCGGACGCGATCAAGCAGGCGGTGGCGGGCATGAGCCTCACCATGCCGGTCGAGTTCGTCGACAACGACCTGTACCTCACCACCGGCAACACGCTGTCGATGGTCATGGGCCTGCGCGGCATGACAAGCGGCGTCCTGGTCATGGACGGCGACCTGCTGTACCCGCGCGAGATCCTCGACGATTTTATCAAGCAAGCGCAAGGCTCCTGCTTCGCCCTCACGCCGGTGGACATCGACGATGTGGAATGCGCCAAAGTGGTGCTGAACGCGGACGACTCCGTCGCCGCCATCATCACCAAACGCGCGCTCACTCACGAGGAAAGAACGAACTTCAAATTCGCCGGGGAGGCGATCGGCTTCTTCACCCTCACCCCGCACGCCATCGACACCATCGTCCGCGCTTACGACGAAAAGGAAGAACACTACAGCAAGACGCTGTGGGAAATCCTGTTCTCGGACATCGCCAGCCTCACCCCGCTCACCGTCTATCCCATCGACGACGAAGGCTGTTTCGAAATCGACACGCAGGAAGACTACGAAGAAGCCCTCGCCTGCTACAACGCCCACCCCGACCGCTACTAGCCAACTCCTCGCGGTCCCTGCGGAGGCGGGCGTCTTGATGCGCAAGACTCCGTCGATGACTTTCAGTATTGGATAAGCAACCGCCTTGGACGTGCCATTCTGAGACCTCCGCCTGGGCCTGTCCTGAACTTGCCGAAGGAAGGAATCCTGCCTCGAAGATTTTTCAGGGTTGTTCTGGATTAAATTCAGAGAATCCTGGACATTACGGTCGGCAGCATTGCAACCTCTTTTTCGGCAAGGAATCCCCAGACGTGTCATTCTGAACGGAACGAAGTGCAGTGAAGAATCTCGCCTTTGCTTTCGACTTTTGTTTTTAATTGGCCGTTCACCGGGCACCGGCTATTATGGGATGAGATGGGGTTGGTTATTTAGAGCCCCGGCTTGAAACGGGAAACGTCTATTCATCCTGGCCGCCATGCTGTTCAATTCGTACGCATTTCTGTTGGTCTTCCTGCCCGTCACCTGGGCCGTTTTCAGGGGACTGACGGCGGCCGGCCGGGGCAACTGGGCCATCCTGTGGCTGGTGCTCGCCTCCTTTTTTTTCTACGGCTGGTGGAATCCGATCTATGTGTTCCTGCTCGCCGGTTCCGTGGCCTTCAACTTCGGCCTCGGCTCCATTCTCGCGCTTTACCCGCAAACCAGAAAAGTCACCCGCCACGCGGTCCTCACCTTTGGCGTCGCGTTCAACCTGGTGCTGCTCGGTTATTTCAAGTACGCCAACTTTTTCGCCGACACGGCCAACCAGCTTTGGGGGACAGACGCGGTGTTTCCCGGCATCCTTTTACCGCTGGCAATTTCGTTTTTCACCTTCCAGCAGATCGCCTACCTGGTCGACCGCTACCGCAACCACGTGCCGCCGCACAA
>JAGQJZ010000052.1:0-16347 GCA_020430445.1 Nitrospina sp. | reverse complement strand
TTCATCCACTACGCGCTGTATGTCGTTTTCTTTCCACAGTTGATCGCCGGGCCCATTGTGCGCCCGGACGAAATCCTCCAGCAATACACCGCGCGCGGTTCAAAGACACCCCTGCCGGAGAACATCGCCCTCGGCCTGTCGCTTTTTTTCGCCGGGCTGTTCAAGAAGGTGGTGCTGGCCGATCACCTGGCGCAGTTCGCCACGCCGGTGTTCGACTTCGCGCAGGCGGGCGGCGTTCCGGCCCTGTCCCACGCCTGGATGGGCGGACTGGCCTACACCTTCCAGCTCTATTTCGATTTCTCGGGTTACTCGGACATGGCGCTCGGGTTGGCGCAGTTGTTCGGCTTCCGCCTGCCGGTCAATTTCAATTCGCCTTACAAGGCAGATTCGATCATCGAGTTCTGGCGCCGCTGGCACATGACGCTGTCGCGCTTCATGCTCGACTACCTGTACATCCCGCTCGGCGGCAACCGGCATGGGGCGATGCGCCGCAACCTGAACCTGCTCGTCACCATGCTGCTCGGCGGCCTGTGGCACGGCGCGCAATGGACCTTCGTCGCCTGGGGCGCGATGCACGGCGTGTTCCTCGCCGTCAACCATGTGTGGCAAACATTGACGGCCAACTGGAATTTTCACAGAGAGGGATTCATTTATCGAACTGCTGCACAGGGCCTGACGTTTGTCCTGCTGGTGCTGGCCTGGGTGGTGTTCCGCGCCGAATCCTTTGACGCGGCGCTGAACGTTTACCGGGGCATGGCGGGCCTCGGTGGAGCGCTCACGCCCATCGAATTCGGCAACGGCGTTGGCTGGATCGCCGTCGCCGGGACCGTCTGCTGGGCCCTGCCCAACACGGTGCAATGGCTGGGCGACTACCGGCCCGGCCTGACGGGCGTCGAATCCTCGTCCGTTTTTCCGCTGATGAAATGGAAACCCACCCCGGCGTGGGCGCTGGCGGTGCTGGTTCTTTCGATCTGGTCGCTGCTGGAGATGACTTCGGTCAGCGAGTTCCTTTACTTTCAATTTTAAAAATCATGAATCCGTTTTCCACATTCAACCGCATCGTTCTCGGGCCGCTTGCAGGGCTCTTCTTCCTGCTCTACGGCCTGGCCTGCGTACTGGAACCGATCGACGGCGACCTCACCCGGCTCGGCGCATACTGGGAAAACGATTACGGGTGGAATGCGGTACAGGAAGGTTTTACTGAACCGCTGTTCGATTTCAACGCGGAAGGGCGGTACGAACATTATTACGACGCCGTGGTCATCGGCGATTCGTTTTCGATCAAAAACTTTCCCTACCAGTGGCAGAGTTTTCTGGTGGCGTCCACCAGCCTGACCCTGCTGACGCTGCCGGTCGACAAGGTGGACATCGATCAGTTGATCGCGAGCCCGGTTTACCGCAACTCCCCTCCGCGGCTGGTCATCTTCGAGAGCGTCGAGCGTGCGGTAGTCTCACGCCTGAGCGACGTCTACCGGGCGGAGTCCGCGTGCGCACCGGCGAACGATCCCGTGATCCCACCCTTCGACCAGCGGGAAATTTATGTGCCCCTGACGCCTGTTGAGCGCAACCGCGCGGTGAGTCCGCTCGCTCCGAACTTCAGCGAAAGCGCGCATATGATCAAAGGCACGATCAAGCGCTGGTACGATCTCAACATCAAGATGCGCCTGGGCCGCCTGCCACAAACGGTACGCCTGCCCTTGATGCGCACCGGCCTGTTCTCCAGCCGCGTGCAGGACGCCATCCTCCTGTACCGGCAGGACTTCTGGAAAACACAACTCACTCCGGAGATCGAGCGCCGCGCCCTGTGCGGCCTGTACAGCCTGCAGAACCGGATACAGAGCAACGACATCACGCGCTTCGTCACCCTCGTTGCACCGGACAAGGCCACCGCTTACGACACGAACATCCGCTTCGGTGAATTGCGAAGTCACAACCACGCGAAGTTCATCGAAGACACTCCCGATGCGCCGGTGGCGCCGCTACTGCCGGCAATAAAACGCGCAATAGAAAACGGAACGGAGGATGTCTATATGCCCAACGACACGCACTGGGGCGAGGCGGGCAACCGCATCGCCGCCGACGCGCTGGTGCGTTACCTGCGAAAAAGCGGCGCGATTCGGTAGAAAGAGTAGAGAGGGAATTTTTGATACCAGAACGTCGGTCGTGCGCCTAGCACTCGAGGAGGGCCACGGCGTAGGCGGCGATGCCTTCCTCGCGTCCGGCGAAGCCGAGTTTTTCGGTGGTGGTGGCCTTGACGTTGACCTGATTGATCGTCGCCCCCAGGGTGGAGGCAATATTCTGCCGCATCTGCGTGATGTAAGGCGCGATCTTCGGTTTCTGCGCGACGACGGTCGCGTCGAGGTTGCCGAGTTTGAAACCGCGTTCCTTCAACGTGGCGGCGACTTTTTCCAGAAGCACCAGGCTTGAGATGTCCTTGTAAGCGGCGCTGGTGTCGGGAAAGTGATGACCGAGGTCGCCCGCGCCGCAGGCGCCGAGCAGGGCGTCGCAGATCGCGTGCAGCAACACATCCGCATCGGAATGGCCGTCGAGCCCCAGTGTGTGTTCGATTTCAACACCACCGAGGATCAGCTTGCGTCCTTCCACCAGCCGGTGCACGTCGTAGCCGTTACCGATACGGAACATAATTCAAGCCTTGGCGGTGAGAAGTTGCCGCGCCTCGTTGCGCGCCCAGCCGTCTGCATTCAAAACGTCTTCGATGGAATCGGCGGCGTGCGGCGTGTGGCGTTCGAGGGTGGATTCGATGAGCTCAGGAATTTCCCGGTAACCGATCTGCCGGTCGAGGAACGCCTGCACGGCGATCTCGTTGGCGGCGTTGAGCACGGCGGGAAGCGTTTTGCCCGCGTCCATCACCTCGTGCGCCAGGCGCAGACAGGGGAAGCGGTCGAAATCCGGCGCTTCAAACGTCAGGTTGCCCATGGCGGCGAGGTCCAGCGACGGCAGGTCGCATTCCGCGCGGTCGGGCCACGTCATGGCGTAGGCGATGGGCACGCGCATGTCCGGGATGCCGAGTTGCGCCATGATCGACGTGTCGACGAATTCGATCATCGAATGGACGATGCTCTGCGCGTGCACGATGATGTCGATTTGCGTGTCGAGTCCGAACAGCCACTTCGCCTCGATGAATTCGAGCCCCTTGTTCATCATGGTGGCGGAGTCGATGGTGATCTTCGCGCCCATGTCCCAGTTGGGGTGCTTCAGCGCATCCTCCACCGTCACCGTTTCCATCTGCTCGCGGCTGAAGGTGCGGAAGGGACCGCCGCTGGCGGTCAGGATGATGCGCCGGATGCGCTCCGGGTCCTCACCGTTGAGCGCCTGGAAAATCGCGCTGTGTTCGCTGTCCACCGGGATGATGCTCACCCCGTTCTTCTTCGCCTCGCGCAGGATGACCTCGCCCGCCACCACCAGCGTTTCCTTGTTGGCCAGCGCCAGCGTCTTGCCCGCGGACACCGCCGCGTAGGACGGCACCAGTCCGGCGCACCCGACCATGCCGGACACGACGAGGTCGACTTCCGCATGGCTGGCGACGGCCACCGAGCCTTCCTGACCGGGAACGATTTTGACGTCGACGCCGTTGACGCGTGCTTTCAGTTCTTCAATTTTGGTGGTGTCGAAAAGGGAAGCGATTTTAGGACGGTATTTTTTGATCTGCTCGGCGAACACCTCGACGTTGCTGCCGGCGGCGAGGCCCACCAGTTCGAAACGGTCGGGGTTGCGCTCGATCACGTCCAGCGTGCTGACGCCGATCGAACCGGTTGATCCCAGAATGGAAATTTTTTTCATAAAGTGTCCAACCGGTTCACAGAACCAGGAACCCGTAGTAACAGTAGAAAGCGGGTCCGGCGAACAGCAGGCTGTCGACCCGGTCGAGTACGCCGCCGTGCCCCGGAATGAGGGTGCCGGAATCCTTCGCCCCGGCGCTGCGTTTGATCATCGATTCAAACAGGTCGCCGAGCTGACCGATGATACCGCAAATCAGGGCGGCGGGCAAACAGTGTGCCCACGACAGCGAATCGAGGAACAGCAGTTTGGCGACCGCCCCTCCGGCAACACCGCCCAGCGCGTTGGCGATGGCCCCTTCCACCGTCTTGCCGGGGCTGATGGCGAGTGCGAGCGGCTTTTTGCCGATGGCGCGCCCGACGAAAAATCCCGCCGAATCCCCCGCCCAGACGACGAACAGGATGAAATAGATCAGGAACGCGCCTTCGGGCAGTTCGCGCAACAGGAGGAAAAATCCCAGCAGGCCGCCGGTGTAGAAGATGCCGAGAAAGGTGTAGGTGATCGATTCGAGGCCGATGGGCAGGCTTTCTTTTTCCACCGCCGCGGCCACAAACAACAGGGCGAAAGCCAACGGCGGCCAGGCCAGCGCGGCCTCACCGCTGTAAAACGCCGCCACCGTTATCAGGGAAAGGACCAGGCCCAGCGTCCGGTACAGGCGGACACCGATCTGTTCGATCAAACCGGCGTATTCCTGCCAGCTGATCGCCGCCGCGGCTGCGACCAGCAGGCCCACCAGAAGAGGCGATCCGTAATGCACGATGCCGATCACCAGCGGGATCAGCACCGCTGCACTCAGCACGCGTTTGGCGAGTGGACTCATGTTTTCCTGTTGGGGTTATTCAGCCGCCCGGGGGGATGTGGTGGGCGGTGTGTCTGCGCCGGCACCTCAGGCCTTGACGATCTGTTCCTGGGTGAGACCGAAGCGGCGTTCCCGGCGTTGATAGTCGATAATGGCGGAGAGCAGGTCTTCCTCCTTGAAATCCGGCCACAGCACGTTGGTGTAGTGCAATTCGGTGTAGGCGATCTGGTACAGCAGGAAATTGCTGATGCGCAACTCACCGCTGGTGCGGATCAAAAGGTCCGGGTCCGGCAGGTCGTGCGTGTACAGGTTTTTTTCCAGTTCGGGGAAATCGATTTCATCGAGGCTGATCTCGCCGTCGCGCACCTTGCGCGCCACCTCGCGCACCGCGTCGAGGATCTCCTGCCGGCCGCCGTAGGAAAGCGCCAGCGTGAGCACCAGCCCGGTGTTGTCTCCCGTGACCGTCTCGGCGTGGCGGATCAGGTCCTGGATCGCCTTCGGCAGTTCGTGAATATGACCGATGGTGTTGAAGCGGATGTTCTCGCGCTGCATGCGTTCCAGTTCCCGGTGCAGGTACTGGTCGAGGATCTTCATGAGGGCGTTGACTTCCGGCTGGGGCCGGTTCCAGTTTTCCTCGGAGAAGGAATACAGGGTCAGCGCCTCGATGTTCATTTCAGCACAGAGGGTGACGATGCGGTCGACGGTTTTGACCCCCTGGCGGTGGCCTTCCACCCGGGGCAGGAAGTGCTTTTTGGCCCAGCGGCCGTTTCCGTCCATGATAATGGCGATGTGCCGGGGCAACCGGTTGAGATCGATTTGATCCATTAAGGGTGACGGTTTCAAGCGGGGTCTCCTGGAAGGCCGGGGCGAACATCCAAACGGGGACCGGAGGGCCTTCCGTATCAATATAACAAGGGCCTGTTTAAACTTCCATCAGATCTTTTTCCTTGATCTGGGTGACCTCATCCACTTCCTTCACCAGCCGGTCGGTGACTTTCTGTAACTGCTCCTGCCCCTTGCGGCTGTCATCCTCGGACAATTCGTGGTTCTTTTCCTGCTGCTTGAATTGCTCGTTGATCTCCCGCCGCACATTGCGAATGGCGATCTTGCATTCCTCGGCGTACTTGCGCACCACCTTGCCCAGTTCCTTGCGGCGCTCCTCCGTGAGGGGCGGCACCGTCAGGCGGATGATCTTGCCGTCGTTGGCTGGGTTGAAGCCAAGGTCCGATGACTGGATCGCCTTTTCGATAACGTTGAGCAAGGACTGGTCCCACGGCTGGATCGTGATGGTTCTGGGATCGGGCGTGGCCAGGCTGGCGGCCTGGTTGAGCGGGGTGGGCTGACCGTAGTAATCGACCTTGAGGTCTTCGACGATCTGGACCGAGGCCCGCCCCGTACGCACCTTGGCGAATTCATGATGCAGGTGGTCGAGCGACACCTTCATCTTGCGTTCCGCTTCCTTCAGAATATCATCCATGTCAGTTGGCTCCCACGGTGGTGCCGATCGGTTCGCCCATCACGGCGCGTTTGATGTTATGTGGCTGGCGGACGTCGAACACCATCATCGGCAGTTCGTTGTCCATGCACAGCGAAACAGAAGTGGAGTCCATCACGTTCAACCGTTTGGTGAGGACGTCGAGATAGGTCAGGGAATCGAACTTGACCGCGGCGGTGTCCTCTTTCGGATCGGCTGAATAGACGCCATCGACCTTGGTCGCCTTGAAAATCACATCCGCTTCGATCTCGATGGCCCGGAGCGAGGCGGCGGTGTCCGTGGTGAAATATGGATTGCCGGTTCCGGCGGCGAAGATCACCACGCGTCCTTTTTCAAGATGCCGGATGGCGCGGCGGCGGATGTAGGTTTCCGCCACCTGGTGGATCTCGATGGCCGTCTGCACCCGGGTCGGCATGCCCGCCTTTTCGAGCGCCGCCTGGAGAGCCAGCGCATTGATCACCGTGCCCAGCATGCCCATGTAATCCGCCTGCACCCGTTCCATACCGAGTGCGGACGCCGTGGCTCCGCGAAAGATATTGCCGCCGCCGATGACGATGGCGATTTGCGTCCCCAGGTCATAGGCCTCACGGATCTCCTGGGAGAGATGGCTCACCGCGTTCTTGTCGATACCGAACCCGCCTTCATGCTCGGCCAGGCTTTCGCCGCCCAGTTTGAGCAGCACCCTTTTGTACGTGATCGAAGCCATAAAAGGTTACCTGGAAATTTCCATGCGGGCAAACTGCCCAACGGTGATGTTTTCGCCCAGTTTGGCGATTTTTTCCTTGATCAGTTCCTGGATGGTCTTGTCCGTGTCCTTGATGAAGGGCTGTTCGAGGAGGCAGTTTTCCTCGTAGAACTTTTCCATCTTGCCGGTGACGATCTTGTCGATGATGTTCTCCGGCTTGCCGGATTCACGCGCCTGATGGGCGAAGATTTCGCGCTCCTGGCCCAGGATTGCTTCCGTCACCTCGTCGCGCGAAACGAAACGCGGCTTGGCGGCGGCGATGTGCATGGCAATATCCTTGTTGAGCTCCTGGAAATCCGGTGTATTGGCAACGAAGTCGGTTTCGCAGTGCAGCTTGAGCAGAACGCCGATTTTCCCGCCGGCGTGGATATAGGAACCGATGGTGCCGTCGCCCGCCTCGCGGTCGCCTTTTTTATCCGCCTTGGCCATGCCCTTCTTGCGCAGGGCCACGATCGCTTCTTCAATATTGCCCTCGGTTTCCTTGAGCGCGTTTTTGCATTCCATGATCCCCGCGCCGCTTTGCTCGCGCAGTTCCTTTACCATTGCCGCAGTGATTTCCATTGCCATTCCCTTTTCTATGCAGTCGTATTTTTTGATTGCGGACCCGCCGGACGGAGAAACCCCGTGGCCGAACGGGCCCATCATGTTGATTGAATAAGGGAGCCTCCCAAACCGTAGCGCGCCTCGAGCCGTTCCCGGTTTTCAGAAACCGGGAGTTGCCGGCGCGCAAATTTTAGAATGACCTGAGGTTCCCACAAATATGTTGAATTGCCGTGAGGACCGGATCCGCGAATGCGTCCCCGAATCAGGCGGAGACGGAATCCTTTGCCGCGGCTTCCTGTTTGCCGGCTTCGGCGGGGGCTCCTCCGTCGGCCGGAGCCCCGGGTTTGGCGTCTCCTGCGGACTCCTGCTTGTCGTGCTTCGCGGCGCGGAAAATTTCCGCTCCTTCAATCGCCAGATCCGCCAGCCGTCCCGTGAACAAGCTGATGGAGCGGATCGCGTCGTCGTTCCCGGGAATGATGTAATCGATGCCGTCGGGATCGCAGTTGGTGTCGACGATGGCAAAAACCGGGATATTCAGCTTGCGGGCCTCGGCCAGCGCTATTTTCTCTTTCCGGGTGTCCACGATGAACACCGCGTCCGGAAGGTTCTTCATCCGTTTGATGCCCTGGAGAAACTTGTTGAGCTTGGAGATTTCCTTGCGCATCATCTGCGCTTCTTTCTTGTGCAGATTGGCGAATCCGGTTTCCTCTTCCATCCGCTCCAGGTCCACCAACCGGTCGATGCTCTTGCGGATGGTCTGGAAATTGGTGAGGGTGCCGCCCAGCCAGCGCTGGTTGACGTAAAACATCTCGCAACGTTCCGCTTCCTCGGCGATCAACTCCTGTGCCTGTTTTTTGGTGGCGACAAAGAGGATCTTCTTGCCCTGCGCTACCAGTTCGCGGATTTTGCCTTCCGCCTCGCGGAATTTCTTGATGCTCTTCTGCAAATCGATGATGTGAATCCCGTTGCGCGCGGCGTAAATATACTCCTTCATCTTGGGATTCCAGCGCGTGGTCTGGTGACCGAAATGGACACCGGCCTCCAGCATTTTCTTCAAGCTCACGTCAGACATATTGTTTCCTCTAATGAACGTTCAGGTTGAACCTCCGCCTTCATCATTCCGGCGCGAAAACCCGCACGGGGCACCTTCCGCCCGGTCCGAAGACGTGTGAGATGGAATAACTCTTCGATTTTAAAGGTTTTGCCAAGGTGTGGCTAAACTCGTATACTAACACATCGCGGAATTGACCGACAAGGATTATTGAGCTTTTTGACAGCAAAATCGGGCAAAAACCGGTCCGTAGCGTCCACCGGACAATCCCGGCCTTGTTCCGGCGCGGCCGCAATGGGAAAATGGGCTTTAGAAACAAGGCTTTTTCGTGATCCGGGGGAAACTTTTCGGGGCGGACCTTGCGGTCGGCAGCCTGAAAACCGTCTGAAAAAATAACCCCTCGGATATGTCATTCTGAGAGTAGCGCAGCGGAGCAAAGAATCCCGGACCTTGCGGTCGGCAGCTTAAAATGTGTTTGATTAAAAAAAACCTGGAACGTCATTCAGAGGAGCCGGTGTTTCCGGCGACGAAGAATCTCGCCTTTGCTTTGACTTAGAGCTTTGCTTTATTCCCCTCCTAAATTAGGAAGGGATACAGGGGAGGTCATGAATGCTATATAGAAATTTCCCCTTGTAAAGGAGGAAGCGAAGCCGGGGGATTCTTCCTCCTCTGAAAAAGCAAAAGATCTCTTTAACAGGCTGTCCGACGGAATCATCAACCATGACGGCACAACATCACTCAGCCAAAACACCGCAAGGGGCGTCCCCGGAACCGGAAACGGCCGCGCCCGTCATCCTGTTCGATGGCGTGTGCAACCTGTGCAACGGCACCGTCAATTTCATCATCGACCGGGACCCGGAGGCGCATTTCCGCTTCGCCGCCCTGCAATCGCAGGCCGGGCAGGCGTTGCTGACCCGGTACGGATTGCCGGAGGGTTATCTCGACAGCATCGTGCTGGTGGAGGGAGGACAGACCCACACGCAGTCCACTTCCATGCTCAAAATACTGCAGGGACTCGGCGCGCCGTGGAACTGGCTGGGCATGTTTTTGCTCGTCCCGCAACCCCTGCGCGACGGGGCCTACAGGTTGATCGCACGCAACCGCTACCGCTGGTTCGGAAAACAGGAAACCTGCCGCGTTCCCACGGAAGATATTAAAACGCGGTTCCTGGAGTGATGGAATCTTCAAAATCTTTGCAAAAGCCATAAATCAAAAAAACTCGCCCTCTTTTCTTTCGATCACCTTATTTTAAGATAAAACCCCCATCGCATTGCACTGTATTGTATCGATCCAAAACTTTCTTGACCCTGGGGTTCCCAATGGGTTATCATCAAAACTTATAGCGACTCGAAACATTTTTGAAAAAGGAAAATCGCGTGTCCACTGAAAACAAGGTCGGTTCGATCCATTCCATCTGGCGATATCCGGTAAAGTCCATGATGGGAGAATCCCTGGACTTCACCCAAATCAAGGAGCAGGGGCTGTGGGGGGACCGCAGCTACGCCCTCATCGATCGGGCGGATGGGAAGGTGGTCACGGCAAAAAATCCAAAAAAATGGCCCACCCTTTTCTCCTTCCAGGCCGCGTTGACTGAAACCTTAAGCGAAGTTGACGCAGTACCCTCCGTCCAAATCAAACTGGACGACGGCACTTCCGTCACAAGCGATCGACCCGATATAGATGCAATCCTGTCGAAAGCTTTAAAGCGTGATGTAACGCTTGCGGTCACGGAAAACCTGAAAGTGAGGGGCGTCCAGTCGGGTTCGGCCATCGCGCACACAGGAAGCTCTGAAGAGTTTTGGCCGGATATTGAGGGAAGGAGCATGAAAGACGTTGTGACCGACTTCAACCTGCCAACCGGAACGTTTTTTGACTGTGCAAACGTGCACCTCTTAACCACGTCCACGCTGGCGAAACTCAAGCAACAATATCCGCAAGGACGTTTCGAGATCCCACGATTTCGCCCCAATATGATCATCGACACGCTGGATCAGGAACCTTCTTTTGCGGAAAACGAATGGGTGGGGCGCACGGTGGCGATTGGAGAACAGGTGCGTCTGAAAATTTTCAAGCCGTGTCCTCGTTGTGTCATGACCACCCTGCCCCAGGGCGACCTCCCCAGGGACAACGGCATTTTATACACCGCGGTCAAATACAATCAGGGTCACGTTGGAGTCTATGCCACGGTCTTAAGAGGCGGCGAGGTTCGCTTGGGCGATTCCGTAAGCATAGAGCGTTAAGGGTGATAAAGCGGCCGGAGCTTTGTTTGATTATATGTGAAAGGGCAAAGGCAGGATTCTTCGCTCCGCTGCGCTACCCTCAGAATGACCTCACTGAGGGATTATTTTTTTCGGGCGGTTTTCAGGCTGCCGACCACAAGGTCCTAGATTCTTTTCTTCGACAAACTCAGAACAGGCCCAGCCTGTTGCCCCCCGCAATGACGATCAAAAGCCGTTTAGCTGTATAACGCAAAAAGAATCTTTCATCCGCGTTTCCCCTCCGCCGCCGCAATCGGGTTAAAATGGTCGCTCCGAAATTTTGCCGGAGCGCTGATGGACCGTCCTGCCGAAAACGAAAACCCCGCCGCCTCCCGCTGGTTCCGCCCGGTGGACGTCTCCACCCTGGCCCTGTTCCGTATCGGGTTCGGGTTCATTTTATGCTGGGAAGCGTTCCGTTATTTCGCCCTGTTCCGCATCGACCAGTACTACAAGGAGGTGACCTTCCATTTCACCTATCCCCTGTTCAGCTTCGTCAAGGCGCTGCCGGGGGAGTGGATGTTCCTGCCTTTTCTGGTGATGGGGGCATCCGCCCTGCTCGTCGGACTGGGTTTGTTTTACCGTCTTTCGGCGATCGTTTTTTTCCTGAGTTACACCTACATCTTCCTGATCGATTCGACCCAGTACAACAACCACTACTATTTCATCTCGCTGGTCGGTTTCCTGCTTTGTTTCATCAGCCCGCACGTGCGGTATTCGATCGACGCGAAACGGAAACCGGCGATCCGCAGCAACACGGTGCCTTTCTGGCAACTGTTCATTCTACGGTTCCAGATCGTCGTGGTTTATTTTTACGGCGGTGTGGCGAAGATCAATCCCGACTGGCTGCAAGGCGAACCGCTCCGGCACTGGCTTTATCCGGATCAGGTCCTCATCATCGAGGGCGTGCTCACGCATGAGATGTGGGTCTATTTTTTGTCGTACGCGGGGATGCTGTTCGACCTGTTGATCGGCTTCACCCTGCTGTGGCGGAAGACGCGGATGATCTCCATCATCGCGGTGCTCATTTTCAATTTAGGCAATTCGCATCTGTTCTCCATCGGTATTTTTCCGTGGCTGATGATCGCCACCACGGTGCTGTTTCTCCAACCGGAAACGCCGCGGCTGTGGCTGCGGCGGCACCGCTTCATCCGCAATCTCAAAAAGGAAAATCCCATACCGGCTCCCGCCCGGCCCCTGCCGGTCTATGTCTTTCTGGGCATTTACTGCGGACTGCAGATCCTGTTGCCTTTCCGGCACTGGTTGTGGACGGGCAACGTGAGCTGGACGGAAGAGGGCCACCGCTTCGCCTGGCACATGAAACTGAGAAGCAAGCGCGGGAGCCTCTATTTCATCGCACGCGATCCGGCCACCGGTTCCGAAAAGATGCTGCACATCTCGGCGGACCTCACCGACCGGCAGATTCAGAAAATGACGGGTCGGCCGGACATGATCCTCCAGTACGCGCATTACGCGCGCGACCGGTTGAAAAAGCGGGGTATCGCCAACCCGGAGATTTATGCCAAGACCAACATATCGCTCAACTTCAAACCGCGCCGGCCGCTGATCGACCCCAACGCCAACCTGGCCGAGCGGCAATACTCCCTTTGGTCCCACAACAAATGGATTCTGACTTACGAGGATTGATTCTTTGCGGACCTTGCGGTCGGCCAACGGCTCGGCGCACAAAGTTTTTCCTTCGGGCTTTTCTGCGGAATTTGAATAGCACGCGCAATACTATTCGTATCATTCCGAGTAGTTCGCACAGCGAAGGACGATGGATCTCACCTTTTGCTTTTGATCAGGGAGTACACATATTCCCTCTTGTAAAGAGGGGTGCGAAGCAGGGTGATTTCCTGTTTTGACACCAGCCGGTAAACCTCAAACACACCAAAAGAATCATTAAGAAAACCTAAAGGAAAAATCTCCCCAGCCCCCTTCGGGGAAGGGGGAGGTGCTTGCGCACGGCTGGTTTTTAACAAAAGCAAGATTCTTCGCGGAGTTTATCCTGAGCCTGTCGAAGGGGGATAACCTACTCTTCACTGCCGTATCTTCCTCCGGCAAGTTCAGGACAAGCTCCGGGCCCAATGTGACGGCAAAAAGATGAGCAATAATAGTTTCAGTTAAACAGCCGCGAGATGCGGCCGCGCAGGCGGGCGAAGCTGAGTTCGAGCGAAGGCGGGGGATCGTTCAACCGTCCTTCAAACTTCTCGCCAAGGTGAAGGAAATGTTTCATGAACTTGGCCGAGGTGAGACCCCATTTGGCGGCGAACAGGCGGCGTCCGGATTTGCGTGGGCCGACGCGCCGCCCGGTCTGGTTGTGGAAATGGTACACCCGGCTTTTCGACACGGTCTTGAAATAACGCACGCCCGCGTGCCACAGCTTCATGGCGAAATCCGGGTCGGAATTCCATCCCGGCGTGAATTCGATACTGTATCCGCCCACCAGTTTCCACAAATGCAGCGGCACCACATTGGCGCACCCGCCGGGATTCTGCTGGTCGTGCATGGGGTGGGCGGCGTATCCCTTCAGCAAGTCTTCTTCGCGGAATTCCTCCAGCGTCTTGCCGTAATCGGCGTCGATGACGCAGGGGTTGCCCGTGCCCGCCGCCTCGATCAGGGTCGAGGACACGAACCACGCCGGGTCTTCGATGGTGGCGATTTCATCGAGCAGGGCGGCGTCCCAGCCGGGGCAGACGTACATGTCGTCGTTCAGGAACACGAGATACGGCGTACGCGCCAGTGAAGCCGCGGCGTTCATGCCAAAACAGATGCCGACGTTTTCACCGCTGCGGGTACAGGCCAGGCCTCGCGATTGCGCCCACTCCAGAGTACCGTCCGAGCCTTCATTGACGTGCAGGATCACCTGATGCGGGAATGTAGAGTTCTTTTCCAGACTTTCGATGCAGTGCCGCAGGTAGGGCAGGTTGTTCCAGGTGGGAATGACGATCGAGAACCGGGCGTCTTCGGAATAATGGGCCGGGTGGCAGGTGATTTCCATCATGTTATACACTCCGGCAGCCCATGTCCCTGAAGCGGCTCACCAAAAATTCCCGGCCTCGTTCAGCGGTGAAAAATTTCGAACAACTCTTCGGTCTGTTCCACTACCACCGGCTTGATGCTTTCGATGAAATCGCGATCGATCAGCAATATCTCAAGCGCGGGTTCGTACAGAGGGGGCACTCCGGGCTCGCCATTGTTGCCAAGTTCCAGTTCGTGCGCGATGATGTCGGCGACATGAACCGCCGAAGCAATCTTCGGGTACTCCTGCGCCAGGGACGGCTGATGGTGATAGGCCACCGCTTCCACCAGCGTTTCAGGCAATTTCCAGCCCTTGAGCATGACGCTGGCCATGGCGGTATGATCGAACCCGATCACCTCCGCTTCTTCCTCGCAGAGGGGCCGGCCGTTGTCCAGAACATTTTCCAGAACCTTCGCCGCCAGTTCCGGCTCCGCCTTGCACAACACCAGAGTGCCGATGTCGTGCAGCATGCCGGCCAGGTAATAACGTTCGGTCGAAATTTTTTCGACCTGCTGGGCGATGTTCCGCGCGGCAATGGCCGTGGCCAGACTGTGCTTCCAGAAATTTTCGATATCGAGCAGTTTTCTGGGAATTCCCTGGAACTGGTTGATCACCACAATGGAAAACACCAGGTCGCACAACTGGTCCAGGCCCACGACCCTGAGCGCGTGGGTGATGGTGTCCACTTTGCTGCGCAAGCCATAATAGGCGCTGTTGGCCAGTTTAAGCAGTTGCGAACTGAGATTGGGATCGGCGTTGATGACGCGGCTGAAATCATCGAAAGAAGCGTCCGGGTCTTCCATGATGCGCTGGATTTCCTGATAGATGACCGGCGGTGAGCAGGCCCAGTTGCCGACCATATCGTAGATGCTGATTCCCATAAAGACCGTCTGCTCCGAAAATCCCGGAATTCACCGGGGAGTTAAAATCGGAAAGAAGCGCTGATCGCCCCGAACTCGTCCGTCTCTTTCTGTCCTTCAAATTCTTCGGTTCGGAAAATATTAGTGAAAGCGAACCGCATTTTCTTGAAGGTGATCACCAGCCCGACCTGCAGGTCGCCCACCAGGTTTTTCTTGTCGACGCTGTGACTGTCCTCAAACGTGTTGCCGTCCAGGAACACGTTGCGCCCCACCACCCGGCCTTCGACACCGGCAAACACGTACCATCCAAAAGCGCCATCGGGCTGGACGAAAAAATCCGATCCCTGCACCCCGGGCCGGATGCGCGGCGGGCCGTAATCCGCCTTGATGTGCTTGCCCACTCTCAGGGTAGCGCCGAGCGCGCCATAGGTAAACACATTTCCCAGCGCCACCCCGGCGTGCGGCATCAAGTCAAATTCCAGGCCGGGCGACCCCGGGTCCGTGTTGTACAACCGCCACTTGCGCTCGTAGTTGAGCTGAATCCCCGGTTCGTTTTTAAGCTGATGCTCCCAGCCTTCCGGGTCGGTGGTGTTGATGACATCGTGCCAGCCTTCCTGGATATACTCCGCAAGGGAAGCCGGACCCACCGCACCGATGTCCGCCTCGAACATATCCAGCACTTTCCCTTCCTCATCCCTCTGGGCCATGAAACCAAAGCCCAGGTACAGCCAGCCGGCGTAGGGACGGTCGTCCACGATCAGGTCCGAGCGGGCGATATTTTCCGGCGTGAAAATACTCTGTCCCAGCACCAGGCTGAATCGGCTGGTGTTCAGTTCCAGTATCTTCGGCACCACGGATTGCACCCCGCCGCGGAATTTTTCCCAAAGACCCGGCTCCTGCCCCTTACGGCACTGCTCCGAGAGGTCCTTCGACACATAGGAAAAACGAGTGCCGTGGGTGAAATGGCGGTCGGCTCCGTTGCCCCACAAATCGTTTTCCGCGATGATATTGAACACGCTTCCATCGTCATCGCAGGAGCCGGTATCGTCTTCCGCGCTGCCAATCGAAGGCGCGATCAGCATCAGGAAAAGCAAGCAAAAGCCGGAAATTTTTGAAATGAATTTTGCGGAAAATGGTGAACACTCGACCCGGCGCAAAGCGGTCCTCCTTTATTCAGGCGCAGTTGCCGTTGTAGGTGTTGATCAACATGCTGCATTCATCGCCGGACAACTGCCCCGTCAGGGTGTAGATGTAATGCATTTCCTCAATTTTGGCGTGCAGCGCATCGCTCAGTTGCCGGTTCAACACCGTTTTGAACATCATCTCCACTGTCACCACCTTGGGGGGCGGCTGTGGCCGGTTGCGGACCACCGGGGGCAGGGCGCTCTCCGGCGGCTTTTCAAACAGATCCATCCATTGCCAATCCCCTTTTCGGCGGATATCATTTGCCTTGCGGATGGCGTTGAGCACCTCGCCATCGTGTTCGGAGGCGGTCAACTCCAATAGCTTCAGAATTTTTTCCCGGGAAGCGTTGTCCACGCGCAGGCCCTTCAAGTCTGTTTCTCCAAACCAATATTATGTCACACCGCCAAATCAAAACGAACTCTTTTCAACCTTGTGCGGTAACGGATTCTTTTCCCACATGAGGAAATCATGAACCCCAGCCAAATGAAAAAAACCTGCCGCCGCCTGGGAATTGGCGTGGTGATGTCTGTGATTTTTCTCTTTCTCCTGGAGATGGCTCTACAGATTATCCACCTGTCTTCCCTGATAGCATCC
>JAGQJZ010000051.1:15972-23200 GCA_020430445.1 Nitrospina sp. | reverse complement strand
AAAGGCACTGCGACGAAGTGATGTTCGACGCGGAGCATTTCTTTGACGGGTACCACCGCAATCCGGAGTACGCCCTGAAAGTGCTGACCGCGGCGGAAAACGGCGGCGCCGACTGGCTGGTTTTGTGCGACACCAACGGCGGTTCCATGCCCTGGGACATTGAAGAGATCACCCGGCGCGTGCGGGCACATTGCCGGACGCGCATTGGCGTGCACACGCACAACGATTCCGAACTCGGCGTGGCCAACGCCCTGGCCGCTGTGCGCGCTGGCGTTGAGCAGGTGCAGGGCACGATCAACGGTTACGGGGAACGCTGCGGCAACTGCAACCTCATCTCGGTCATGGCCAACCTGCAGTTGAAGATGGGACGCCAGTGCCTGACGGAGGAGCAGTTGCGCGGGCTGAAGGACCTCTCCAACTTCATCGACGAAATGGCCAACAAGTCGCACTGGAACCGGCAACCGTTCGTCGGCAAGAGCGCCTTCGCGCACAAAGGCGGCGTGCACATCAGCGCCATCAAGAAAAACCGCGAAACCTACGAGCACATCGTGCCCGAGGTGGTGGGCAACACCACGCGCATCCTGGTCTCCGAACAGTCCGGCAAAAGCACCATTTTGTCCAAGGCGAAGGAATACGGCGTGGACCTGCAGGAAAACGATCCGCGCATCCAGGAACTGGTGGCCCAGTTGAAAGAGGCCGAAAGCCTCGGGTTCCAGTACGAGGGAGCCGAGGCTTCGTTCGAGCTTTTGATGCGCGACGCCCGCGGAGAGATCGAACAACTCTATGAGTTTGTTGGGTTTCGCGTGATCGTTGAAAAACGCAAGGAGGACGAAGCCCCCATTTCCGAGGCCACGGTCAAGGTGCGGGTCAACGGAGTCCAGGAGGTGACGGCTGCCGAGGGACACGGCCCTGTAAATGCCCTTGACAAAGCTATCCGAAAGGCTTTGACTAAATTCTATCCAGAGCTCGCGGAAATGAGCCTCCTCGATTACAAGGTCCGGATTTTAGACGATAATCAGGGAACTCGCGCCCGCATCCGTGTCCTGGTGGAATCGGGGGACCACCACACGACTTGGGGAACCGTTGGGGTTTCCGAAGATATCATCGAGGCCAGCTGGCAGGCTCTGATCGACAGCATTCAGTACAAACTGAACGCCTTTTCGCAAAAGGAAAAGGTACCGACCCAGACACCCTTGTAACCGGGAGGATCCGGCCGCGCGGACAGGTTCCCACGCGGGCCGGTCCTTTGATGCATGGATTCAGTATACGGCTTGACAAGACCGCGTCTCGCACTCGACCCGCCTGAAGCGCCACTCAGCGTCCTGCTCGTCGAAGACGATGACGAGGATGCGGATTTTCTGGAAATCATTCTCGGCCGGATCACCAATCCCCCCTTCAAACTGGCCCGGGCGAGGACGCTGACCGAAACCATCCAGACACTGAAGCAACGCGGAACCGACCTCGTGCTGCTGGACCTGTTCCTTCCAGACTCCAAAGGCATCGAAACCCTCAAGGAAATTTCCACCGTCGACAGCCGGGCTTCCCTGATCGTACTGACCGGAGCCAACGACGAACGCCTCGCCATCACGGCCCTGAACCAGGGCGCACAGGACTACATCGTCAAAGGACAATTGCAGATGGAGCAGTTGTCCCGGGCAATGCGCTTTGCGGTGGAACGCAAGCGGGCCGCCATCGCCCTCCTCGAAAGCGAGGAACGCTTGAGGAACGTCATCGAGAACGCGGGCGACACCATCCTCTCCCTCGATGAATTCGGCACCATTCTCTCCATCAACCCCGCCGGCGAAGACACCTTCGGTTATGCCAGCACGGAGATCATCGACCAGAACATTTCGCTGCTGATCCCGGACTTGCAACTGCCGCTGAGGAAAAACCACCCTCCCGGAGGCAACGAGAAGCGCAATCCCCATCGCAGCCGGGTTCTGGAAACCCAGGGCCTGCACAAAAACAAGGATCCGCTGCAACTGGAGCTCACCCTCAGCAAGACCACGTCCGGCGGGCGCCTGATGAATATCTGCGTGGTGCGCGACGTTACCGGCCGCAAACAAGCGGAAGCCCGGCTGCGCAAGGCGCAGGAAGATCTGGTGCAGGCCACGAAAATGGCGGTGCTCGGCCAGATGTCCGCCGGGATCAGCCACGAACTCAACCAGCCGCTCGAGGCCCTGCAGGCTTACGTCGACAATGTGGACCACCTGCTCCGCGAAAACCGCTTCGACGAGGTCCGGACCAATATGGTGGCCATCTCCGAGCTCACCCGGCGGGCCGGTAAGATCATCAGCAACATCAAGAACCTGGTCCAGCACCACCCGCAGGAAATCCAGCCCATCTCCCCCCGGGCCGCGCTGGAGTCGGCGTTGTCGTTCCTGAAAATCGGCAACCGTCTTGAGGGGATCGATATCATCCGCCTGTATCAGGACGAACCGGTGTGGATCATGGGCGAACGGGTCCAGCTTGAGCAGGTGTTCCTCAACCTGATGAGCAACGCCCTGGACGCGATGAAGGATTCGGAAATCCGGCGGCTGACCCTGATCATGACGTCTATTGACGACCAGGTCTGGATCACGATCCGGGACTCCGGTCCGGGCATCAGCAAATCGGTACTGGCGCGGATATTCGATCCGTTTTTCTCGACGAAATCCCTGAACAAAGGGCTCGGGCTCGGGCTGGCGATTTCATCGGGGATCGTTCAGGAACTGGGAGGGAGGATCGAGGCGTCCAACCACCGGGAAGGCGGCGCCCAGTTCACCCTGACCTTCGACAAGGTCTCGCAGGAGAATCCCGCGCAATTGAATCATGGAGTGCAGTTTTGAGTTCCGGAAAAGTCATTTTTGTTGACGACGAGCATTACGTCCGGCAATCCAGAAGGCAGACGCTGGAACTGGCGCGGTTCGAGGTCACCACCCTCAGCAACGGGGAAGACGCACTGCACATGCTCGACGCCCATTGGCCGGGAATTCTGGTGACCGACATCAAGATGCCCGGCATGAACGGCCTGGAACTGCTCGAACGGGTGGTCCACCTGGACAAGGACATTCCCGTCGTTCTGGTCACGGGTCATGGAGACATTCCCATGGCCGTCAAGGCGATGCAACTGGGCGCGTACGATTTCATCGAAAAACCCTGCCCGACGGAACAGTTTCTGGAGATCGTCCGCCGCGCCATGGAAAAGCGCCAGTTGGTGATGGAAAACCGCAAGCTGAAACAGGAACTGGCCTCCAACCGGGACCGCGAAACCAAAATACTGGGCCGGTGCGACGCCGTGGAGCGCCTCAACCGCACGATCCGGAACATTGCGGAATCCGATGCCGACGTCCTGGTGCTCGGCGAAACGGGAACCGGCAAGGAACTGGTCGCCAACACCCTGCACCAGCAAAGCCGGCGGCGGGAGCGACCGTTCGTTCCCCTCAACTGCGGCGCCATACCGCCGACGCTCATTGAAAGCGAACTGTTCGGTCACGAAGCCGGAGCCTTCACCAATGCCGGCAGCCGCCGCATCGGCAAATTCGAATACGCCAATGGGGGCACCCTGTTCCTCGATGAGATCGAGAGCATGCCCATGGACATGCAGGTGCGGCTCCTGCGCGTCCTGGAAGAGCGGGTCATTGAGCGTCTGGGCAGCAACGAACAGATCAAGGTCGATGTCCGCATCATCGCCGCCACGAAGGTGGACCTGGAAGAAGCGGGAACGCAGGGCTTGTTCAGAAAAGACCTGTTCTACCGGCTTCATGTGGTCAACCTCCTCCTGCCCCCGCTGCGCGAACGCAAGGAAGACATCCCGCTGCTGTTCCAGCATTTCGTGGACGAAGCCTCGCGGCGCTACAATTACGATCCTCCCGCCGTCCCGCGCGAATTCATGCAAGAACTCATCAACCGCAGTTGGGAAGGCAATATCCGCGAATTGAAGAACGAGGCCGAGCGATTTGTTTTGGGACTGACCGCAAATCCTATTGACAAATTGTCCAAATCCATTTCACCTGATTCTAAGGTGAACGGAACCCGAAACCTGAGCGAGATGGTCCGGGTTTTTGAAAAAGCCACCATTGAACAGGAGTTGAAGCAACACCGGGGCGATATCAAGAAAACCTACACGGCGCTCGGCATCCCCCGGCAGACGCTGTACGACAAAATGAATAAGTACGGATTGAAACGATCGCATTTTTTTAATTCGGACAGGAAAGAAGCCTGAACCCCTGGAGGATATGACGATGGATGAGATGGGTCCCATCATCAATGAATTTTTGACAGAAAGTTATGAAAACCTGGACCAGCTGGACCAGGATCTGGTGGAGTTGGAAGCCAACCCTGAAGAGATCAGCCTGCTGGCCAGCATATTCCGCACCATCCATACGATCAAGGGGACCTGTGGGTTCCTCGGGTTCAGCAAACTCGAGTCCATCGCCCACGTGGGTGAAAACCTGTTGAGCCAGCTCCGCGACGGGGAAATGAAAATGAACCCGCAAATCGCCAATGCCTTGCTGGCCATGGTGGACGCGGTTCGCCAGATTCTGGCGTGCATCGAGTCCGACCGCTCGGAAGGCGACGTCGACTATTCCAACCTGGTGGAAGTGCTGACAAAACTGAACAAGGGAGAGAGCGTGGACATCGCGCCCAGCGCCTCCGGCGAAGGCTCCGAAGCGCCGGTGGCGGAAGCCGTCCCCGCAACGCCTCCGGCGCCGGAACAGTCCAACGGCAATTCCCATCCGGCAGAAACGGTTGAGGAGGCTCCGGTGGAAGCCGAACCCGTGGCCGGGACGCCGGAACCGGAAGCGCCGGTGGAGGAGACCGCCCTCCAGCCCGCCGACCCCCAGGCACCGGTTGAAACCGCAACCGCCGACCCTCTGGAAGGGGGAGACGGCATGCGGGCATCCGACAAAAAAGGCGCCACCGAGTCGAGCATCCGCGTGGATGTCGACCTGCTGGACAAGCTGATGAACCTGGTCGGTGAGCTGGTCCTGTCCCGCAACCAGATCGTCCAGTTCGCCACCGGCGAGAAGGATTCCAGCTTCATCACCACCACCCAGCACCTCAACCAGCTCACTTCCGAGTTGCAGGAAGGGGTGATGAAAACCCGCATGCAGCCGATCGGCACCATCTGGAGCAAGTACCCGCGTGTCGTCAGAGACCTCTCCCAGTCCATCGGCAAAAGGGTCCGGCTGGAAATGGAAGGCAAGGACACCGAACTGGACAAGACCCTCATTGAAGCGATCAAGGATCCGCTCACCCACATGGTGCGCAACTCTGTCGATCACGGCATTGAAATGCCGGACACGCGGATCGCCAACGGCAAGAACGGCGAAGGCGTCCTGTCGCTCCGGGCCTACCACGAAGGCGGCCAGGTGAATATCGAAATCAACGACGACGGCGGCGGAATCCATCCCGAAAAAATCAAAAAGAAAGCCATCGAGAAAAACATCATCACGCCGGAGCGCGCGGCGAGGATGAACGACCGCGAGTTGATCAACCTGATCTTCGCCCCCGGCTTCTCCACGGCCGAGAAAGTTTCCAACATTTCCGGCCGCGGTGTCGGGATGGACGTGGTCCGCACGAATATCGAAAAAATCGGCGGCAAGATCGAGATCAACAGCGAGGCGGGCAAGGGAACCGCCCTCAAGATCAAGATTCCTCTGACGCTCGCCATCATTCCGGCGCTCACGGTCACCTGCAAGGGAGGCCGCTACTGCATCCCGCAGGTCAGCCTGCTCGAACTGGTGCGGCTGGATCAGGAAAATACCGAGTCCCAGGTCGAAATGATCCAGGGCACGCCGGTCTACCGGCTTCGGGGCAATCTCCTTCCCCTGGTTTACCTGAGTAAGGAACTGGGATTCGAAGGGGGGGCGATCCGTGAAGGCGAATCGGTCAACATCGTCGTGCTGCAGGCGGACAACCGGCAGTTCGGCCTGGTGGTTGAAAAAATCCTCGACACCGAGGAAATCGTGGTCAAGCCCCTGGGCAATCAACTGAAAAGCATCACCGCCTATTCAGGGGCCACCATCATGGGCGACGGCAAGGTCGCTCTCATCCTCGATGTCATGGGCCTGGCCCAGAAAGCCCACGTGGTCAGCGACGAAACCCGCAGCGAAGCCGCGACCCGGGAAGACCGTTTCGACGCGTCCGGCGAAAAACAGACCCTGCTGGTCTTCGAGTCCAGCAACAAGAGCCGCATGGCGGTTCCGCTGTCCATGGTGGCCCGGCTCGAAGAATTCGAGGCCAGCGCCATCGAAACCTCGGGAACGCAAGAGGTGGTTCAGTACCGCGGCGACATCATGCCGCTCATCCACCTTTCTCACTTCTTCGGTGGGCCCGACAGGGAGGAGCAAAATGAAATGCTGCAAGCCATCGTCTACTGCGATCGCGGGCGCAACGTGGGTGTGGTCGTCGACCGTATCATTGACATCGTGGAAGAACACGTCGAGATCAAAACCGGAACCGGCCGGAAAGGAACCCTCGGCTCCTCCGTGGTCCAGGGCAAGGTCACGGACCTGGTAGACGTGGAAGGAATCATTTTGGAAGCGGACCCCGGTTTCTATGCCGAAACCAGTGAAAACAAGCTTCTGGCAGCTGCCGTCGAAGGAGGTGAATGAATATGAGCGACGAAAAACAGTTTTGCACGTTCTATCTCGAAGGCCATTGCTTCGGCGTCAACGTCCTCGAAGTCCAGGAGGTTTTCCGCTACCAGGAAATGACGGCGGTCCCCCTTTCGCCTCCCACAATCACGGGGCTCATCAACCTGCGCGGACAAATCATCACCGCCATCGACCTGCGGCGCATCATGTGCCTTGAAGACCGCGATGAAGACGCCATGCCGATGAACGTGGTGGTCCGCACTCCGGATGGGGTGGTGAGCCTTCTCGTCGACGCTATTGGGGACGTGCTTGAGGTTCCGCAGGAAATGCATGAAAAACCACCGGAGAACCTGCAAAGCCCGCTACGGGAACTGGTCAAGGGGGTTTATAAACTCCAGGGCAAACTGCTGCTGATTCTCGATACGGAAAAAGTCGTGCGGCAACCGGTCCCGGCCTGACCCCACTCGCCGTGGAGGCAGCTTCTTGGTCTCGTCAGTTTCCTCTAAGACCGATTGAGCAGAATCCAAAAATTGCCACGCCGCCGTGCGCAAGCACCCACTCGCCGTGGGGGCAGCTTCTTGGTCTCGTCAGTTTTCTCTAAGACCGATTGAGCAGAATCCAAAAATTGCCACGCCGCCGTGCGCAAG
>JAGQJZ010000051.1:0-15874 GCA_020430445.1 Nitrospina sp. | reverse complement strand
GACAGGTTTACCTGCAGAATCGAAAAGTTTTACGCCTACCTGCACAAGGTCCGATGCCACATTAAGCCCGGGCTTGATTTGCATGAACCGGAGAAAAACAGAGCAACGAAAACCGGGTTGCCCCCCTTCGACAAGCTCAGGGTGACAACCCAAAAACTCAACCCCTGATAATAAGGACAGAACCCCATCCCGCTGTTGACTGCGGGTTTCACGCCGCCCCGGCCAACCGTCCGGCTCCGTTTCTGATTTTTACAGACCCGCCTTCTACCTTGCGTTCCGCAGCAAACGGTCCATCGTTTTACGGTACAACGCCCTCACCCTGTCCGTGTGTTCCTCATAGGATTTCTGCAACGCCTCCACCAGTGCGCTTTCCGTCTCCTCGACGAATCCCAGCATGCGGGCCAACCCGGCCAGCAACGCCGGGTCTTTCGGCAATGTATTGGCGGAACGCTCCGAATACAGCCGTAAGACACATTCCAGGCTGCGCAGGAACAGGTAGCCGTGCCGCATCGTCTCCGCCTCGCGTTCGTCCATAAAACCGAGCTGCGCCATGCCTTTCAACCCCTCCAGGGTGTTGGTCGCCCGCAGGGCCGAAGCCCGTTCCCCGTGGATCAATTGCAGAATCTGCACCGTGAATTCAATATCGGCCAGGCCGCCGTATCCCAGTTTGACGTTCTTTCCTTTTTTAGCTTCCTGCGCCAGCTCCATCTCCATGCGTTCGCGCAGCCGCGCGATTTCGATCAGGCTTCCGTAGTCCAGCCGCGGACTGTAGGTAAACGCCTGGGCGATTTCAAGAAACCGTTTTCCCACACGGGGGTTTCCCGCGACGAAGCGGGCGCGGGTCATGGCCTGCCGCTCCCAGATACGGCCGCGCGCCTGGAAATAATCCTGATACCCTTTCAGCGAAAGGATGAGCGCTCCCTGATTGCCTTCAGGGCGCAGTTCCGTGTCCACCTTGTAGGCGATGCCCGCCGGCGTGGTCTGCGAACAATACTTGTACAGCTTCTGCGAAAGGGCGGAGTACAGGCGCATCGCGTCCGGCAGCGCCTCCTCTTCGTCGTAGGCGAACACAATGTCGAGATCGGAACTGAAGTTGAGTTCGTGTCCGCCCAGCTTTCCCATGCCGAGAACGGCGAAACTCCCCGTGCCTTCGAAACCCGGTTCCAGTTCGGCCCGCACTTCTTCCGCCGCCAGAGCCACGGCGGTTTCCAGAAACAAATCCGCCAGACGCGACAGATCCTCCAGTGTCGCGACCAGATCGGTCTCCCGGATGAGGTAGCGGATGCCGATCCGCAATTCTTCCGCCTGTTTGAATCGCCGGAGAGCCTCCAGGCGCTCTTCTTCGCCGGCGCATGCCGCAAGACGGGCTTCCAGTTCCTGCTTCATCTGCGCCTGGGTCTTGTAACGGTACAGCAGGTCGGGATTCATCAGCACGTCCATCAGGCTGGGCTGGCGGATGAGGATGGATGAAAGCAGTTCGCCGCTTCCGAGAAGGATCAAAAACAGTTCGAGTATTTTTTCATTCTCCAGAAACAGGCTGAAGAACATCTCCCGCGCCTGGCTGGCCTCGATAAATTTGACCAAGTTCTCCACCGCGCTGTTGGGGAAAGCCGCGCGCCCGCTCAACTCCAGGATGGAGGGGAGGATTCCATAAAACGTCTTGAGGCTTTTTTCACTGGGCGGCACGCCTTTGGGCCCATCGCGCAGCGACTTCAAAAAACGGAACACGCGGTCCGGTTCCGCAAACGCGTATTCCCGCATCAACTCCTCCGAGAAACGCGACTCCATATCCCGGTTGACTCCCCATTCATGATGCGTGCGCTGGGCTTTCGCCTGATCCTCTTCTTCGGTAAACAGGTTCTGAAACATTTCGTTGACAAGTCCCGTGTGCGCTCTGAAGCGCTCCATCAATCCCCCGATCCTGCCCTGGCGCGTGGGACCCTCCATCCCCATCTTGCGTGCCAGCACGTCCAGCCCCTTCTCGTCCGTCGGCAAATGGTAGGTCTGCAGGCCGAAAGAAATCTGCACCCGGTTTTCCAGGTTGCGCAGGAAAATATAGGCCTCCCTCAGTCCCCGGTAAGCCTCTTCATCGAGAAACTTCCTCTTCTTCAGTTGCCGCAGGGTTTTGAGGGTCGCCGTGTCGCGCAGGGTCTGGTCGCGTCCGCCGAACAGCAACTGGTAGGCCTGAACGAGGAACTCGATTTCCCGTATCCCCCCGGCCCCCAGTTTGATGTGTCCCTTTTCCTTCTTCTTGCTGGCCAGGTCGAGATCGATCTTCCCCTTGAGTTTCTTGACCTCTTCGATGGCGGAAAAATCCAGACTGCGCCGGTAGACGAACGGCGTGATCATTTCGAAAAATTCACGGCCCAGCGCCTCGCTTCCGGCCGAAACGCGCGCCTTGATCATCGCCTGCCGTTCCCAGGTGCGGCCCCAGGACTGGTAATAGGTTTCGCAACGGGTCAGGGAGTTGGCGATCTCGCCGCTCGGCCCTTCCGGGCGCAGGTCGAGGTCCACGCGGAACACGCTGCCCTCGTTGGTGATGTCATGAATGGTTTTGGTGATCATCTGGCCGAGACGGGTGTGGAACTCATGACAGCTCAACTGGCGGATGCTGTGTTCCGGCTCCAGAGGCCGGGTCTGCCCCGAGCTGGAGGTGTAGATATAAATGAGGTCGATGTCCGAACTGTAGTTGAGCTCCCTGCCCCCCAGCTTGCCCATGGACAGGATGGCGAACTCCGACTCGCGTTCCGTGCCGTCCTCGTCGGTGAATATGGGCACCCCGTGTTTGGCCTGCAGGGTCTGGTTGCAGAACTCGTACGCCACCTGCAGGCAAACATCCGCCAGATCGCTCAGGTTCTCCACGTTCTCTTCCAGTGTGACTTTGTGCATCAGGTCACGCAGGCCGATGCGGATGTATTCCCGTTTTTTGAAACGGCGCAACAGTTCCGGCGTGTTGGCGGGCAGGGTGTCGCGCCCGGCGAGGGCGTAAAAATCCCGGTAGAGCAAATCCCGGGTCTTCGGCCGGATCAACGTTTCCGGCAGGCTCAGCCAGTCGACATACGTCGGGTTGGCCAGCAGGGTGTCGGTGAGCACCTGGCTGCCGGAAAACAGCGTGAGCAGCGCTTCCAGAAGAAATTCAGAAGTGGTGAGCAGAGAAAAAAGATGCTCCCGGTCCGTCAGCAGTTCCGTCAGCCGCAGGAAATTATTGAGCGCCAGATCGGCGTCGTAACAGTTTCCCAAATGGTCCAGGAATCCGGGAAGGAACCCCGGATAGCGGTTTTCGAAATCGGTCAGAATCGCCAGGGAGGAAAGGCGCGTCCAGGCATCCCGGGGGTCTTCGAGCCCCAGGGACGTTAAAGAACTGGAGAATCCGTCTTCCCAGGGGGCGTTCCGGCACAGGGCAGATACAAGGTGTTCAGTGGAAACCATGCGGCAACTTTATCATAGAAAAAGGTTTCCGGAGAACCTGTCCCGATGGTTTTGATGCCCACCGGAAACAGCTTCTTTAAAGCCCCGGCGCGCCGCCACGAAAAAACCCCCTGGAGGATACCTCCAGGGGGTTTTAACACTCGGCGGGCGGAATGACGCCTCAGTTTTTATGCATCGTAGTAGTTGTAGAACTCGAACGGATGCGGGCGCAGGCGCAGGGGATTGATCTCGTTCTCGCGCTTGTACTCGATCCAGGTTTCGACAACGTCCTGGGTGAACACATCGCCTTTCAGCAGAAAGTCGTGATCTTCCTGCAGGCACTCCATGGCTTCGTCCAGCGAAGCGGGCAGCGCCGGGATGTTGGCCAGCTCTTCCGGCCCCAGGGCGTAGATGTTCTTGTCCATCGGTTCGCCGGGATCGATCTTGTTCTCGATACCGTCGAGGCCCGCCATCAGCATGGCGCTGAACGCCAGATAACCGTTGGCGGAAGGATCCGGGAACCGGCATTCCAGCCGTTTGGCCTTCGGGCTCGGCGAGTACATGGGAATGCGCACCGCCGCCGACCGGTTGCGGCTGGAGTAGGCCAGGTTGACCGGAGCTTCGAAACCGGGCACCAGGCGCTTGAAGGAATTGGTCGTCGGCGAGGTGAACGCCGCCAGTGCGCGCGCGTGTTTCAGGATGCCGCCGATGTAATGCATGCCCATCTCGCTGAATCCGGCGTAACCGTTGCCCGCGAACAGGGGATTGCCGCCCTTCCAGATGCTCTGGTGCACGTGCATGCCGGAGCCGTTGTCTTCAAAAATCGGTTTCGGCATGAAAGTCGCCGTCTTGTTGTGCCGGCGGGCGACGTTTTTCACGATGTACTTGAACCACATCAGGTTGTCGGCGCACTTGACCATCGACTCGTAGCGCATGTCGATTTCGCACTGCCCGGCGGTGGCCACTTCATGGTGGTGGCATTCCATGGCAATCCCGACCTGCTCCATGAGCTGCATCATCTCGGTCCGGATGTCCTGCAGGGTGTCCGCCGGAGGCGCGGGAAAGTAACCTTCCTTGTGGCGCGGCTTATGTCCCAGGTTCGGACCTTCGTCGCGGCCGGTGTTCCAAGTGCCTTCGCGTGAATCCACGAAATAGGCCGCGTGGTTCGGGCCCATGTCGTAACGCACGTCGTCGAATATGAAAAACTCCGCTTCCGGCCCGAAATAGGCGGTGTCACCGATACCGGTGGACTTGAGATAAGCTTCGGCTTTCAGGGCTATGTTCCGCGGGTCCCGGGAGTAGCGCTCACGCGTCATGGGGTCTTCGATATTGCAGATGAGGCTGATCGTGGGCACCTGCATGAAGGGGTCCATCATCGCCGTGCTGGCATCCGGAACCACGAGCATGTCACTGGCGTTGATGGCCTGCCAGCCACGGATACTGGAACCGTCGAATCCCAGTCCGTCCTCGAACAGGTGCTCCTCCATCTCACTCATCGGGACGGAAAAATGCTGCCAGGTCCCGGGAAAATCCATGAACTTCAAGTCCACAATTTCCGCGTTGTTCTTTTTTGCGTAATCAATAACCTCTTTAGCCGTCATTGCTCTCTCCTCGGTTAATAAATAGTTTTTCCCCTGCTTATGCCATGCCTGGCTATCTGAAACCCGTTACCCGGTCTTGACAGACAGGAACATCAGATCGCGTCTTCGCCGCGTTCACCAGTCCGGATACGGATGACATCTTCAAGGTTGGTTACGAATATCTTGCCGTCTCCAATTCTTCCCGTCTGGGCTCCCTTCATGATCGTATTGATCACATCATCGACCTGCGATTCCGGGATGATGATCTCCACCTTGATCTTGGGAAGGAAATCCACCACGTACTCGGCCCCCCGGTACAACTCCGTGTGCCCTTTCTGCCGGCCGAATCCCTTGACCTCGCTGACCGTGATTCCCTTGATTCCAATCTCGTTCAGTTTGTCTTTGACTTCGTCCAGTTTGAAAGGCTTGATGATCGCTTCAACCTTCTTCATAAAATCGCACCTCATTTTTGGCATGGAGGATGATAGCCGGACCCAAAACCATTCAATCCGCCGTCCTTAAGCGGACCGGATCGTCCACACACCGGGCCCGGGCCGTTTCTGGGGTATCCATTTGGAACTGAACCATATCAAATTTCACCCCCTCGCGGCTATCTTTTATCTCTGCTCTCCAGACGCGTGGTCTGCCCTACGGGTACTGATTAGAATTCAATTATCATGCCAACTCACCGCTCCGCACACCGGCACGAAAAATCAAAATCCTAATAAAAACAATAAGTTAAAAAGAAATCTACATGGAGCCAGGCAACGCGATTTCTGGACGAAAAATTTATGCCGCTTAATTAATCAGAGACTCAAACCTCTGTTTAAATTTTATGCATATTGCTCAATCCACTTCCTGCGTGATGGCATTCAACTGACGGTCCAGTTCCTGCCGTTTCTCCTCGATCAAGGCTTCTCCCACCTTTTTCTCAAGGGTGATGGGGGTGCCAAAATTGAGGGTGACCTTGGAAAAAGGAAGGGGCAGGACAAAACGGTCCCAGGAATTGAACTCGTGGCGCGGCCGGGCGCCGAAGGTCATGGGAATGAGCGGCGCGCCGGTGATGCGCGCCATCTGGATACTGCCCACCTGCGCCACGTGCCGCGGACCGCGTGAGCCGTCGGCCACAACCACCACCCGTTCGTCCCGGTTGAGCGCCTTGAGCAGTTCCTTCGAAGCCGCCAGCGTGTTTTTGTAGGAGGACCCGCGCACCACGGTGTACCCGAGCAGCTTTCCCAGGCGGGCGAGCACTTCCGCGTCCCGGCTGGGACTGACCAGGATGTTCCAGTCCTTGCGGCCGCGAAAGTAAAACAGCAGGAAAAAAATGCGGCTGTGCCAGTGCGTCATGATGTAGCGCCCGGACAGGTTGTTGAAATACGCTTCGTTTTCCGGACTCAGGTTGGAAACGCGCAGCGTCCGGCACCAGACATGCAGGAAAAGGTACGCCAGCCAGGGCAGAATGTATTTAACGAGCGCTTGTTTCATTCGAAGGTGCCAGTCCCATTTCGTGAGCCATGTCCGCCGCCACCCGGCTCACCACGCCCGGTCGGCCCAGCGATTCGTGAACCCGGTGCATGCGGCTCCGGACTGCGGCGCTTTTTTCCCTGTCCGTCAGAACCGCCAGCGCCTCCCCGGCGATGCGTTCCGGAGTCACCTGATCGTTGAGCAACTCGGTGGCGACCTCTTCTTCAGCCACGATATTGACCAGGCCGAACCAGCGGATCTTGACCAGCCACCCCAGCAGGGCGTAGGACAGGGCGTTGACCCGGTAAACGATCACCTGCGGGCATTCGAACAGGGCGGCCTCGAGCGTGGCGGAGCCCGAACACAGGATCAGGAAGTCGCTCACCTGCATGACCTCGTAATTGCGGGCGGGCAGCACGTCGATCTTCACCGGGTACCGCGCCGCCTTTTTTTCAATGTCCTCCCGCTTCAGAGTGTCGGCCACGGGAAGCAGGAAGCGGCATTCGCCGAGTTCCTTTTCGATCAACGCCGCCGCCTTGAACATGTCGTCGAGCAGGAAACCGATCTCGCTTTTGCGGCTGCCCGGAAACAGGCCGACCACCGGCACGCCCGGCTTGAGCTTGAACTCCGTCCTCGTCTGCTCCACCGTCTGGCGGGGTTTCACCAGATCGACAAAGGGATGGCCGAGAAACGCCACCGGCACGCCGGCCTCGCGGTACAACGCTTCTTCAAAGGGAAGAACGACGTACATCTTGCTCACGTTGCGGCGGATGCGGTGGATTCTGCCCGGACGCGAGGCCCAGATCTGCGGCCCGATATAAAACAGGGCGGGGCAGCGGAACCGTTTGCACAAACCCGCCAGGAGCAGGTTGAACGCGGGGTAGTTGATGAGGATGGCGGCGCGGTAGTCGCCGCGGGCGAGGCGTTTTCTCAGATCGAAATACAGGGTGATGTGGCGGAACAGCGTGTTGAAGATTTCAAAAAACCCGATGGCGCCGAGGCCTTCGATGCCGGACAAAAGCTTCACCCCGGCTTCCTGCATGTGGCGTCCGCCGATGCCTTCAAACTCCAGGTCCGGGACCTGCTGCCTGAACGCCCGCACCAGCCCGCCGCCGTGCAAATCTCCCGAGGCCTCCCCGGCGACGATGAGCACGCGCGTGGAGCGGGATTCCATGCCGCCCCTCCGGCTCAGACCGCCACGATGGACAACCCGGCCCGGTTGGCCATGTCCACCGTGCGTTCGCGTTCGATCACCATCACCCGGTCCGCCTCGACCGCCAGGGCCGACGCCTTGCCCGCGATCATCAACTCGACTGTGTGCGGCCCCACGCCGGGGGCGTCGAACCGGTAGTCCTGTTGCGTGCGGCTCACCTTGACCACCGTGCAACCGCCGTTGGCCAGTTCGCAACCGCGCGAAACGGTTTTGTCCGTTCCCTCCACCGCCTCGACGGCGATGACGGTCTGGTTCTTCACTACAATGGTCTGGCCGATTTCATCGTCCGCCATCCTGCGGGCGACGGGCAGACCGAATTCGATGTCCTGCAGGACCTTGTCGGAGGGCTTCTTGCGGGTGAGAACGCCTTTCTCGGGAAACAGTTCGGGCAGGAGTTTCTTCTGGTCGAGCACGGTCCCGCCTTCCTTTTCGATTTCGCGGATGATGCTGAGCATGATCGACTTGTCCTGATGCGTTTTGAAGGACTTCACCATCTTGAGCGCCTGCAGGTCGAGCATCTGCAGCTTGAAGACCATGCTTTTCTCGACCTTGCCCATGATGACCAGCCCCTGTATGCCTTCCGCCTCGAGGACTTTTTTCATCTTTCCCGGCTGGCCAATGTTGATGGAAAACCCTTTTTCGACATGGGGCTCGAGGCTCTGCGCGATGGCGTCGGACAGGCCGACCGAGAACACATGCAGGCCCTGGGACTTGGCCTTGCGCGCGAAATAGACGGGGACTTCACCCGCACCGGCGATCAGGCCGATGCGCTGGACCGTGGCTTCCATCAGCGGCACCGGGGGTCGAAGGGGAAAAGAAAGACGCGGAGAAGGTCAGGCGACCTGCCGCTGTTCCTTGAACTGCTGGACGATGGCAAGGGCGATCTCCAGGGAATACAATTCCCGACTGACGGCGGCGTGACGCGGGGAACCGTTGGCGGCGCAATCGAGAAAATGCAGGATTTCGTGTTTGAGCGGGTTGTCCTTGTGCACAAAAATCCGCTCCACAAGAGATTCCTGCTTGTAGCGCAGCGCCCCCTTGCTCAAACTGTGCTCGGACGAGGATTGTCGGTGCACGTAAATTTCCTGCTCCGTATAATCCAGCATCACATAAGAATCCTTCTGCGTCACGCACAGGGTGCGTTCTTTGTTCTGCGACGCACGGCTGGCGACGATGCTGGCCAATGTGCCGCATTCGAACTGCAACTGCACGCTCACCAGGTCGTCCCGGTCCGAAAAAACGGAGATGCCCATGACATTGGTGCGGATCACGCGCGAATTGACCAGGTTGAGGACGATGTCGATGTCGTGGATCATGATGTCCATCACCACTCCGTCCTCAATGTTGCGCTGGGGAAACGGGCCGGTCCGCTTGCATTCGACAAACAGCGGTTCCTCGACAATCTTGTGCAACTCCTGCACCGCGCCGTTGAAACGCTCGACGTGGCCGATGTGCAGGGTCAGGTTCTTTTCCTCCGCAATCCGGAACAGTTCCTGGGCCTGGGTGAGATCGTGGGCACAGGGTTTTTCCAGGAGAACATGGACGCCCGCGTCCAGAAACATTTTGGCCGTGCTGTAATGCAGGGCGGTGGGAACGGCGATGATCACCGCGTCCACTTTCCCGATCACCTCCTCGGCCCGGGTCACACAGGGAACATTGTAGCGCTGGCTGATTTCCTGGGCGCGGCTTTCGCTGGAATCCGCGACGACGGTCAACTGCGCCCGCATCTGTTCGGACAGGACACCGACATGGTACTCTCCCATTTTGCCGACGCCCACCACGCCTACTCGTGTCGATTTCATGGTTATTTTATAATTCCACGGGAAGTGTTTTCGATAAATTCAATAAGGTAGCGGATTTCATCCGTATTTTCAATTTCCGCCCGGATCCGCTCCACCGCCTGGGTGGTGTTGAGGTCCGGCTCCTTGATGATTTTAAACGCCTTCTTCAGGGCCGCGCGCGCCCCCGGACTGAAACTCCTCCTGCGCAGCCCTACCGAATTGGTACTGATAAGCCGCGCCGGCACCCCTTCGACCATGCAATAGGGCAGCACATCCTGCCGCAGTCCCGCAAACCCCCCGACCATGCAGTGCGCTCCGATGCGGACGAACTGGTGAATCCCGACCATCCCGGAAATAAAAGCATGGTCCCCCACCTCGACATGGCCGGACAAACCGGTTTGATTGACGACAACCACATGATTGCCGATCTGGCAATCGTGCCCGATGTGGGCGTAGGCCATCAGAAGACAGTGATGGCCGATCCGCGTCGTTTTGTTCTCATACATGGACCGGTGGATGGTCACGTACTCACGGATCACCGTGTGCTCTCCGATCTCGACCGATGAGAGCACGTCCTTGAACCCGGCGATCTGCGGGTCCCCGCCGATGGAAGCGCCGTGAAACACCTGGCAGCTTTCCCCGATCCGGGTATTTTTCCCGATCAGAACGTTGGGGCCGATGCGGGTCCCCGCACCGATTTTAACGCCTTCCTCAATGACAGTAAACGGCCCCACGCTGACACTGTCGTCCAGTTCAGCATCGGGGTGCACCACGGCTTGCGGATGTCGGTTCACGATTTTGTCTGAAGGGGAAAATTCACGGCTTCAGCGGCATGACCGCTGGGAGAAACAGGGGACTACATTTTATCCGGGTCTTTCATCATGGCCTGAAACATCCCCTGGGTCACCAGGGTGTCGCCGACGAAGGCGTGTCCCTGGAAACGGAACAGTTCCTTGCGCTGCTTGACCTTGACCATCTCGAGACGGAGCGTGTCTCCCGGAACAACCGGCTTGCGGAATTTGACTTCATCGATTCCCATGAACAGGACGATGGGGTCTCCCTCCGGTTTGAGAATCCGGTGTCCGAGAATGCACCCGACCTGAGCCAGCGCCTCGACGATGAGCACGCCGGGCATGACGTAAAACTTCGGGAAATGCCCAACGAAAAACGGTTCATTGACGGTCACGTTCTTGATACCGACGATCCGCGATTCGTCGTCACATTCAATAACCCGGTCGACCAGTAAAAACGGAGGCCGGTGGGGCAGGTGATCCTTGATCTGTTCAATGTCAAGCATGAGGCCTTCTCCTGGAATATTAAAGGAGGGGGTGTGCCCGGTGACTGTCCGGGGTGGGTTACTTGTAACTTTTGTTGTATGCGCTCACGGCCGCAGCGGTGATGTCCTGGGCGTTGTCGAAATAAAAGGTCGCGCTCTTTTCGATGATGAGGGTGTATTTTCTCTGCTTGCCCAGGTGCTTGAGGACGTCGAGCATGCGCTGGGTGATCTTGGCGGTGATCTCCCGCTCCATCTGGGAAAACTCCTCGTTCTTGTCCTGCACATAACGCTCCAGGCTCTTTTTCTCCTGGATAAAGCGGGCTTCCTTCTGTTTCTTGAGTTCGGGGCTCAGCACGAATCCCTGTTTGTTGAGCTCGTCGAACAGTTTTTTAACCTGGGCCTCGCGATCGGCAATCGCCTTCTGTTCCTTCTGAAACCTGAGGTCGAAGCCCCCTTTCACGCGTTTGAATTCATTGGTGTCTGCAACGGCCTTCTTGATATCGACAAAACCGATCCTCGGGTCCTCCTCTGCAGCGAACGCGCCGCCGGCCGGAATCCAAGCGAGACAAAAAACCAGAACAACAATTTTCAAGAGAAGGTTCAACTTGTTCATGGGTGGACTATTCCAGGGGTTTTATTTGTAAGTGCGATCGTACGCCTGGGTGGCGATATTGGTCAGGTCTGCAGCGGTGTCGCTGTAAAACACCGCCTTCTTTTCCAGAATCATGGTGTAGTTCCGGTCTTTGCCGATTTTTTTCAGAACCTCAAGCATCTTTCTCAGGATAGCGTCCGTGATCGCTTTTTCCTTGCGGGCAAACTCTTCATTCTTATCCTGGACATACCGTTCAAAATCCTTTTTTTCCTGAAGGAACTTCTCCTCCAGTTTGCGTTTTTCGGAATCGCTGAGAATGGCCCCCTGCTTGTTTATTCTATCAAGCATGTCCTTGACCTTGTCCTCCTTGGCCGTGATCAGCTTTTTTTCGCTTTGGAACTGAGTGCGAAACCGCGTGAACTCTTTTTTGAATTCCTTGGTGCCCGCCACCGCTTCCTGAATGTCCACAAAACCGACGCGCACCCCGCCTGCCGCGTGCAGCGGCGGTGCCAGCAACAGGATCAGGAAAAATACCAGAACCGCTTTCGGTATAAAACGCTTAAAGAAATTATTTTTGCCTTGTGCAAACATGGAACCTCTATTTTGGAATTAACTGATCGTTAGAATGCGCTTCCGGCAGAGAAGTGGAACTCGCCGGCCGACTCTCCGGTGCGCTGATCCAGCTTGACACCGTAGGCAACCCCGATGGGGCCGAACGGACTGAGGAACCGGACCCCGGCGCCGATACTGTGCCGCATCTCGGTGAGGTCCATCACTTCCGCGGTGGTGCTGGTATCAAAACCGCTGCCATAAACGTTACCGCGGTCATAGAAGGTGAAGAGCCGGAATTCGTTTGTGATCGGGTACTGGAGTTCGACATTGAGCAGAAGGGACTGGTCGCCACCGACCACGTTGCCGAAAGCATCCTTCGGGCCCACCTGCTGGATGGTAAAACCGCGCAGGGAACTGGCGCCGCCCATAAAATAACGCTCAAACAGCGGCAATTCCTGCCCGTTGAAACCGTTTCCGTAATTCACAGCGCCGTGAATGGCGAACACGAGTTTCTCAATCAGCGGGTGATAATACGATACCTCATAGCTCGTTTTGGTGAAATCGGCGCCCCCCAAAATGCCACCGGCCACTTCAAATCGTACCACATGCCTCTGCCCTTTTGTAGGGTTTAAAAAATTGTCGCGGGTGTCCCGAATGAAGCTGGGCGATACCCGGCTCGTGGTCACGAATTGATTGCGGAAGTTGTTGTTGACGTTCTGCGCCACAACGTCCGAGACCTCGACCTGCTCGAAACGGTAGGCCAATCCCGCCCAGTTGTACTCTCCCAGCGCCTTGCCGAAGCGGACCCCGCCGCCGGTGCTTTGCGAGGTGAAACTGAAAAACTGCGATCGACGGTTGAACAGGTCGATACCCAGCGAGACGGTGGTGTCGAATATCCGCGGATCGGTGAAATTGAGGTTGAAGTTGGTCCGGCGGGACGAAAGATCGGTCGAGAAGTTCAGTCGCTGGCCACGCCCGAACAGGTTGTCCTGCGTGATCGATGCGTTGAAGATAAAGTTTTCAACCGAGCTGAATCCGGCGCCCAGGGAAAGCGATCCGGTGGGGCGCTCGGTCACGGTTGTCGAGATGTCGATGAGGTCCGGATCCTTGCCGCGGTGGGTGTCGATCTTGACGTCCTCGAAAAACTGGAGGTTGTTCAACCGCTGCTTGGTCCGCTTGAGGGCGATGCTGTCGAACAACTGGCCTTCCTGAATGCGGAACTCGCGGCGGATGACATTGTCCCGTGTTTTGGTATTGCCCGCGATCTGGATTTCGCCCACGTAGACCTTGCGGCCCCGGTTGACTTTGATCTCCAACTCCACAAGTTTCTTCTCGTCGTTGAGCTGGGTCGCCGGCAGGACGTCGGCATAAGCGTAACCACGGGCGGAATACAGGTCGGTGATGGTGATGATGTCCTTGCGCAGTTTCGAGATATCGTAGATATCATTATTCTTCAGCTGGACCACCGACAGCAACTCTTCCTCGGTGTAGGTGTCGTCTCCCTGCACCTTGACCGACCCCACCCGGTACTGCGGCCCTTCCTCAATGGGAATGGTGATGTAGATCGCCTTGTCCTTGCGGTTGATGTCGATCTTCGGGTCCAGAACCCGGACCTTGACGAAACCGTGATCCTGGTAAAACGCTTCCAGCCGGAGCAGGTCGAGCTTGAGAATATCCTTTTTGTAAATGCCGGATTCATCCAGAAACGAAAACCAGGTCTCTTCTTCGGTTTCCATCTGATCTTCCAGATCGTCGGATTCAATGGACTTGTTACCGGAGAAACGGATTTCCTCGATGCTGACCTTTTCCCCTTCCTGGATGGTAACCGTCACGTTCACGATGCCTTCCCGCGCCGGCGAGGTTTCCACCCGGGCTTCGGCGAAAAAGTACCCCTTCTCCTGATACACGCCTTTGATCTTTTCAACGGTGTCCTGCACCAGGTGTTCCTTGAAGGTGGCCCCGCGTTTCAGCGAAATGGCCTTGCGCAGGTCCTTGTTTTCCACCTGGGTGTTGCCGGAGAACTGGACGTCGCCGATGGATGGAATCTCCTCGACAATATAAAGAACCTCGACACCGCCATCCTTCGGCTGGGTCTCGACCCGGATATCCTTGAACTGGCCGAGGCTGAAAATCTGTTCGATGTCCCGGCGAACGGTGGCCTGGGACAGGGGCTCGCCGGTCTTGGTCTTGATGTAATAGAGGATGGTGGCCTTGTCGATCCGCTCATTGCCGACGACCTGCACGGCACGAACGGCGGGCTCGTCAACGGAGGAAAAACCAAAACCCTGGGAGAGAGCGGGCGAGACAGCGCCCAGACTCCACAAAAAGAGAAGAAACAGGCGGAGAAAAACAAAACGCCCGATTTTGGCCGATTCTATGGAACTATTTGATTTTAATTGAGTTAGAGCCAAATTTTTCAAAATCCTAAATCGGACAAAAAAAAGCACCAAGTGTTGGAACCGAAAGTCCTAACCACTCAATACCTTACTTCTCAATTATTTAAGGGATCCCCCCGAGGGGAGGTTCCCTGCAATCAGGGAACCGGATCGAGAGCGCTGGATTTTTCTGTGAACACCAGTTCATCGTTGGCGAGCCCGACTTCGATCACGCCGCCGTTCTTGAACCGGCCGTTCAACATTTCATCCGAGAGCACATCTTCGAGGTGTTTCTGGATTGCGCGCCGCAACGGACGTGCGCCAAAGTTCCGGTCATAACCTTTTTCAGCCAGCCACTTCTTGGCTTCTTCGGTCATGTCCAGAGTGAGACCCTGCTGAATCAACTGCTCGTTCAACAACTGGATCTGCAGGTCGAGAATACGCGTGACCGATTCCAGATTCAGCGGTTTGAACACGATGGTGTCGCTCAACCGATTCAGAAATTCCGGGTTGAACATTTTCCTCAAATCCTGCCTGAGGTCTTTTTCCATTTTTTCAAAACTGTGGTCCTGATCACCGGAGTGGAAGCCCAGCGACCCCTTGTCCAGCATCTTGGAACTGATGTTGGAGGTCAGGATAATGACCGTGTTCTTAAAGTCGATGATGCGGCCATAGCTGTCCGTCAACCGGCCATCGTCCATGATCTGCAAAAGCAGATTGAAGATATCCGGATTGGCTTTTTCAATTTCGTCGAACAGGACCACCGAATACGGCTTGCGGCGCACTTTTTCCGTGAGCTGCCCGCCCTCTTCATATCCCACATAACCGGGAGGCGCCCCGGTGAGGCGGGAAACGTTGAATTTTTCCATGTACTCGGACATGTCCAGCCGGATGAGCGCATCGCGCTGTCCGAACAGGAATTCCGCCAGGGCCCCGGCCAGTTCGGTTTTGCCCACACCCGTCGGCCCAAGGAACAGGAAGCAGCCGATCGGGCGGCGCATGTCCTTGAGACCCGAGCGCGAACGCCGGATCGCCTTGGTGATGGCTTCGACCGCTTCGGGCTGCCCCACCACCTTGCCGGTGAGCTCCTCCGCCATGTTGAGCAGGCGGGTGGACTCTTTTTCCTCGATGCGGTTGAGCGGAATACCGGTCATGCTGGAAACCACCGCGGCGATATCCTCCTCGGTGATGCTCGGTTCCTGCACCTGATTTTCCTGCTCCCACTTAGCCTTTTCCGCATCCTGCCGGGCGCGCAACTCCTCTTCCTTGTCGCGCAGCTCCACAGCTTTCTCGAATTCCTGATTTTCGATGCGAATCTTCTTCTCGCGCACCACCGCGTCGATCTCCCGCTGGATCACTTTCATCTCGGGAGACTGAATGTGCTTTTTAAGACGCACGCGCGAACCCGCCTCGTCGATCACGTCGATCGCCTTGTCCGGCAGGAAACGGTCGCTGATGTAGCGGTCGGCGAAACGCACCGCGGTGACGATCGCATCCTCGCTGATCTTGACCTTGTGGTGCACTTCGTAAGGCACCTTGAGACCGTTGATGATGTCGATGGTCTCTTCAACCGAAGGCGGATTGACGATGATCGGCTGGAAACGCCGCTCCAGCGCGCCGTTCTTCTCAATAT
>JAGQJZ010000050.1:2994-23210 GCA_020430445.1 Nitrospina sp. | reverse complement strand
TATCGATCATAGGGGGCGTTGCTGGAAACCACCGACCGTTCAAATGTGCCGATGGCCTTGACGATGTTGCCGATGGTGACGCTGTCCTTGCCGAATACCTTGTCGAACCGCTCCACATATCCCGGGATCGCCTTCAACTCCTTGACCAGTTCATCGTAGTCCTGGTTCATTTCCCCCTTGGAGGCGATGGGCCCCATGGCCTGTTCCTCCAGCGACTTCGCGCGGCCGTCCCAGAACTGCGCCTCGAAATACCCGCTGTTGATCACCGTCGGCGAGTGGCGTCCCAACTCCTTCATCCCGTGCCCCAGACCACGCGGCAGGCCGTCGCCCCAGCCCAGGCCCGGGTGATGGCAGGTGGCGCAACTGATCCAGTTGCTGCCGGATAGGCGGGGATCGAAATACAGCATCTTGCCCAGCTCTTCCTTGTCTTTCGACCAGGGATTGTCTTTCGGGTGCGTCATTTTCGGCATCGGTTCATAAAAATCATCCGCCGCCTGAGCCGGAACGCTTCCGGATATAAGGGCCAACCCCATAAGGGCAGTGATCAGGATTTTCATAAAAGCTCTCCTTGGCTTGAATAAAGTGTTTCTTTTCGTTCCAGTATAGTCGTGGGCGAAGACAGGATTCAACAGGCCGCGATCAGGCGGAAACCAGCCACCCTTCTTCCTTGCCGGTTTGTTCCGGCAGCGCCCCGATCCCGCCGAGCAGGTTGACCACACGCGTGTGCCCCGCGCGCTGCAACAGACTGCAAGCGATCGTGGAGCGGTATCCCCCGGCACAATGCACCACCGCGGTGCGATCCCAGGGCACTTCTTCGATCCGTTTCGACAGGTCGTTCAGGCGGATATTGAGAGCGTCCTTAAGATGCCCGGCCTCGTATTCCGACGGAGCCCTCACATCGAGAATCGTCACCGGTTCCCCGGCCTGCAAATGCTTGAGGAATTCGTCCCCCGTCCACGAAGGGGTGGACTCGACCCGATCGGGCCGGGCCTTCAACGCTTCCATGCCGCCTTCCAGAAACCCGGCCACCTGATCGAAGCCGATCCGGCCCAGCCGCATTTCCGATTCATACTCGGTACCGGGCTCCGCGACAATAACGATCGGCGTGTCCGGTTTCAGCACGATCCCCGCCCAGGTGGCGAACTTGCCCCCCAGCGCCACATGCACCGCGCCCTTCAGATGCGCCGCGCTGAAATCGCTGTCGCGCCGCGTGTCCAGAACCGGTTTGCCCTGGTTCAAATGCGCCAGCACCGCGTCCAGCGACAGGGCTTTCATGCCGGACTGAAGCGATTCGTCAAGCTTCAACCGTTCCTTCTTGTTGAGCTGCGCATCGTAAGCGAAGTATTCCGGCGCCGGGGGCTGGTTCTCCGTCACCACCTGGATGAACGCCTCGCGCGGCATGGGCCGGAGCGCGTAGTTCATCTGACGCTGGTCGCCGATGGTGGACACGGTGTCGTCGCTCAGGTTCTTGCCGCAAAGCGAACCCGCGCCGTGGGCCGGGTACACCAGGGTGTCATCCGGAAGTTTCATCAATTTGTTGTGCAGCGAATCGTAGAGTTGCCCCGCCAGTTCGTCCGCCGTGACGCCGACAGACGCCATCAGGTCCGGCCGGCCCACATCGCCGATGAACAGCGTGTCGCCGGTCAACACCATTTTGGGATGGACGGCGCTCTCCGCCAGATCGTAAACGAGAATGGACACCCCCTCGGGCGTGTGCCCCGGCGTTTCCAGGAACCCCAGGCGCACCTGGCCGAATTCAAGCAACTCGCCTTCCTTTGCCGGAAAGAACGGGTACTCCGCATCCGCCCGCGCGCCCAGGTGAATCGTCGCGCCCACCCGGTCGCGGAGTTCCAGGTGACCCGCCACGAAGTCGGCATGAAAATGCGTGAGGAAAACATGGCGGATTTCCAGCCCCTGTTTTTCCGCATCGTCGAGGTACTGCTGGATGTCCCGCTGCGGATCGACAATCACCGCGGTTTTCGTTTGCTCATCCGCAATGAGATAGGAGGCGTGCGCCAGACACCCGAGGTAGTATTGTTTGAAGATCATGCTCCACCCCTTTTCATAATAAATTCAATACCGCGCGTCCACCGGCTTGCCCCCCAGCGGCCAGTCCTTTTCCTTTCCCGGCAGATCCGGGCGGGGCTGGGTGGTGAAGAAAGACGCGATGTCATAGGCGTCCTGATCCGGTAGGCTTTCTCCCTGGCCAAACGGCATGTTGTGTTTGACAAACGCGGCGGCGGTGTTGAGGCGCGCCATGCCCGCCCCGATATTGAATGAATGGTCGCCCCACAACGGCGGAAACACATACGATCCATCCGCGTTGCGGGCCCCCTGCCCGTCCTCACCATGGCAATGCGAACACCGGTCCAAAAAGAGGGCGCGCCCCCGAACCGGGTCCGGCGCGTGCCGGGGAGGCGGCATTTTTCTCGTGCCCCGGCCTTCCACCTCCACACCCGCGGGAACCCCCTGCGACAACCAGGCCATGTACGCCAGAATCGCGTTCATCTCCGGGCTGTCCAGCGGCAAGGGCCTGCCGTTGAGCGAACGGCGGAAGCAACCGTTGATCCGCTCCTGCAGGGAGATCACCCGGCCCGAACGCGGCCGGTAGATCGGGAACATGCCGGGAAGCCCGACGTAAGGCATGGCGTTCGGGGTGATGCCGCCGCCGAGATGGCAGTTGCTGCAATTGAGACCGTTGCCGACGTAACCTTTGGCGTAAAGCTGGGTGTCCTTGACCAGGTGTTCGCCCAGTTCGACCGCCGCGCCCACGGGACCTTCCGGGATTTCAAAGTCCGGTTCCACAAACGGCATCCGTTGAGGAACCTGCGCCAACGCGGCGGATGCGCCTGTGACCAGCAGCAGGAGGCCTGTGACAATGAGACTCCGGGCGTTATTAAAACCTTTCATGGGGTCAATCCCCCGTCGAGCAACTGTTCCAGTTTTTCGCGGGTTTTGGGTTTCGTCATCCCGGCGCTTTCGGCCGTGCGGATCGCATCGTCCCGGCTCAGCCCCAGAACGCGGATCACATGCGCCGCCAGCGCCACCGCCGCGCGGTTGCCGCTGGAGCAGTGTACCAGGATGGGCACCGCGCCCTCGTGCTCGATCGCCCAGCTCGCCGCCAGCATGATCGACGGATTCACCGGCTGTTTTCCGGGCACGGGAAAATTGTAATAGCGCAGGCCGATCTCCCGCGTCAGCGCGCGCTCGTCCATGCGGTATTCCGACGGGTCCCGCAGGTTGATCACCGCCACCCCGCCCCGGTTCTTGAAATACTGCAGCGTCGCCTTGTCCGGCTGGCCCGCGAAATACAGGTTGTCCACCCGGTAGACCCGGTCCAGCGTGCCAAAATGTTCCAGCACCGCGACCTCAACCGGCTGCGCCCGCACCGCTCCCGCCTGCAGGAAAAGACAACAGATCAGGCAGAACGTGGTCAGCGTTTTCATAGCGGATTCGGTTTGTAATCGTACCGGTACATCGGGTTTTGCCAAGGCGTCTTGTCCTGCGACGCGCCGCCGGGCCCCTGATGTTCGGCCAGGTAATCGAGAATGCCGTCGCGCACTTTCGGTTCCAGTTCCCACAAGCCCTGCTTCTCCTGCATCCAGGTAATGGTTTCATTCCAGCGGTCGCGCGTCATGTGGTTCTGCAGAATGATCGCCTGGGTGTGGCAGGCGGTGCAGTTTTCCTCCACCAGGTCGCGTCCCGGCCCCTGCGGCAGTTCACCCTGCGGCCCCGCCCAGACAGGCGGCGTCAGAAGGAGTATTGACAATGTCCAACAGGCAAGAAATTTACGAACATGCATCGCCGCCTCCTACGCCACGCGCACCGCGATGCGGTGCATGGCGTTGTTGAGATAGCCCTTCGGATTCCATCCCGGCGCCACCATCGGCTGCATGGTCCCTTTGGAGTCCGTTGCCCGGGCCCACACCTCGTAATAACCTCCGACGGGAAAATGGACCTGCGCTTTCCAGTGCTGCCAGGCGCAGGGCGTGGCCGGATCGCTGAGTTGCGCCGCAATCCATGTCCGGCCAAAGTCGATGGAAACATCCACCGCTTTCACGGTGAGGTCCCCCGCCCAGGCGTGACCGCGCACCTCCAGCGGCTTTCCCTTTTGATGCGCCAACTGGGTCTTGGGAAACGTGATCATGGATTTCACGGGCATCGACTCGATGATCTCCATGTCCTTGTCCGGAACCTCCTGCCCCGGTTCCACCGGATAGCGCGGCAGGCGGTAGGCGTGCCCCGTCATTTTGGGACCGTCGTGCTCGCGGTCGCGTATCCAGATGCGGTGCAGCCACTTGATCGAAGTCGACCCCGGCCAGCCGGGCGTCACCAGCCGCAGGGGATACCCGTGCAGTTCAGGGATCGGCTTGCCGTTCATTTCCCAGGCGATCATGGTGTGCGGGTCCATGGCCTTGGCGATGGGCGTGCCGCGCGAGATCGGGATGCGCGACGGGTCGCCCGAGAGGTGCGTGTCCTTGCCGTAATACCCGGTGTAAACCGCGGACGGCTTCACGCCCGCCTCCTTGAGCACATCCATCAACCGCGCGCCGGTGTAGCTCGGACAGGCGACGGCGCCGAAGGTCCACTGGTTGCCCTTGGCCGGGGGATAAAACCCGGCGCGGCCGTTGCCGCCGCATTCCACCACCACCTGCTGGGTGATGGTTTTGAATTTCTTCAACTGTTCCAGAGAAAGCGACAACGGCTTGTGCACCTCGCCGTCGACGGTGAGCACCCACTGTTCAATGTCGGACTTGTCGAGAACCGGCGGCAGGCCGTTGTTGCGCACGAAATGCCGGTCGAACGGAGTGACCGCGTCGTCCAGCAGGTGCGGCGGGGTTTCGGCGTTAATGGGCCGGTCGTTCAGCAGGACCAGACCGTTCTTGCCGGGAATTTCAAAAGGCTCATTGGTTTCGGCCAGGGCGGCCGGAATCCATCCCGTGGGCGAGGAGTCGATAAAAGGAATGCCCGTTCCCAGCACGGCCCCCAGCGCGGTGGCCGAATTTTTAAGAAAACCACGGCGGTTGATTCCCGGTCCACGCCCGCCCCAGGTTTCGGCTTCCGCCTTTTCCGGATCTTCAAGAAAAAATTCCCAAAGCCCCCGTTCCCGCCGTTTCGAAGCCATAAGCCACCTCACATGAATTTGATATCTTTTAAATCCCGCTTCCGCCTAGTTGCCGCCAAAAGTGCGGATAAACTGGATCACCTGCCAGCCTTCCTCCTCGGTGATGACCTTGCCGACGCGGATCGGCATGCCGGTGCCGGGAGAACCGTTTTTAAGAACCCACATCAACTCCCCGTCCGTCCTCAGGTCCTGCCATTTGGCATCGGTGAAGTCACGCGGAGAATGTCCGGGAAGCTTCACTCCCTTGCCGTTGTTGCTGTGGCAGGTGACGCACAATCCCTTGCCAAAATAAATTTTCTTGCCTGCCTCCACATGCTCCGGCGAAGGCAGAAAGGGACTTTCAATCTCGCGAACCCGTTCCAGTTGGTCTTCCGGAACGCGGGGCACATACACGCTCGGGTGAAACGCCAGCGCCGCCTGCCAGGACAGAGCCAGCGCTCCGGCAATGGCCGGCAGGAACCCAAAAACCGTTTTCTTTGTGGAAATCGTTTTTTTATTCATAGTGCTATCAGATTCTCACAGCGCTCCAACAGGGAGCAAGGGGGAAAAAATCCCCCCTGCCTTTCCTGATAGACGCAAGGAATCACCTCCCGCGATACGTGCCCTGCACGCCAATGCGCGCGTAATCGTCATCCGTCAGCATTTTGATGGCGCCGCCACCACTGCTGGAACTGGAAGCGGAAGAAGAAGGAGCGGAAGACGCTGGTGCTTCATGAGAACTGGCGGAAGCGCCCCCACCCATTGCGCCGTGCAGGGCTTCCCAATGGCCGACGGACTGGGCGATGGTGACCGAACCGTCCGGAATGGGCGCGCCATGCGGCCACAGGTGAAAAATAATGCCATCGGTGTCGGCGACATATTCGACCAGTTTCTTGACGGTCTCCTTGTCGGTCGGATAATGTACCGCCACGCGGCCGGTTTCGATTTCCTCTTTATGATCGTGCCAGTTTTGCTGGTGCGACCAGTCCGGGATCACTTTCCGCGCCAGCCGTTTCGACACCATGTATTCGACTTCCGTCATGCGGGCGTTGGCATCTGTCGATTCAAACAGGATACATTGGATGATATCCGCGTTGATCGGCTTGCAGTAATGATGAAAGGGACCGATCACTTCCCCGTCCATCATATGCGGGGCAGAGACATGAATGGTGTACCCGTCCAGCGGGCTCGGCGGAGCATCGCCTGCCTGGGCTCCAACAGAAACAGTCAACAGACCCATCGACAAAATCGCACAAACAACCAACCGTTTCGTGCTCAGCATTGTGTTTCCTCCCATTGTTTTTGTTTGGCCCCGATGGGCTCTTCCATCCATTGAATGCCCGTTCAGCACAACCCTGTAATTTTTCCGGTCCGGGGGCTCAGATAAATTAAGTATAAGTTCTTTTGATTTTGGATCAATTAGAAGAATTCAAAACAGGCGGAGACCTCCCGCCCGTTGACTCTTCCAATGTAAACGGCAACCGTTCGCAATCAAATCACTGAAAACACAAACCTTCGGTCAACTTTCCGAAAGGTTTCGTGTCGAAGAAAATAGGACAACAAAAGGAGGGGGGAGAATCACTCAATCAATTGATGACGGAACGCGTAGTGGGTGAGTTCGGCGTTGTTTTTCAAACCCGTCTTTTCCAGGATGCGCGCCCGGTGGGTGCTGACGGTGGGAACGCTCAGGCCAAGTTCTCCGGCGATCACGGAAACGGTTTTGCCCGAGGCCAGCAGGCACAGGATCTGGAATTCACGCGGGGACAACCGTTCGTGAGGTTCCTTCTCGGCATCCTGGTCCAGTTGAAACGCCAGTTGTTCCGCCAGTTCCGGGGTGATGTATTTGCCGCCCCCGGCCACCTTGCGGATCGCTTCCACCAGTTGCTCCGGAGCGCTGGCCTTCGACAGGTAGCCCGCCGCGCCCACCTGGATGAACTTGATGGCGTAATCCTCTTTCGCCGAAATACTGAGCACGATCACGGGCACCTTGCGTTTTTCGCTTTTGAGCTGGAGCATGACATCCCAACCGGTTTTGCCGGGCATGTTGATGTCCATCACCGCTACGTCCGGGCGTTGGTCCTCGATCAGTTTCAACAGTTGATGGCCGTCCTCCGCCTGCCCCACCAGGTCGAGGTCCCGGGTTTCCGCGATGATCTGCACCAGTCCCTTGCGGACAATCGCGTGGTCGTCCGCAATCACCACTCTTATCTTGCCGGAGGAATCAGACCCCATGTTGCCTCACCGGTAACTTGACACGCACCGTGGTTCCACACCCCGGCTCGGATTCGAATTCAATAGCGCCGTTCCACATGCGCACGCGCTCGCGCATGCCCATCAACCCGAGCGAGTCCGGTGCGTTGAGGATTTCCGGATCGAACCCGCGTCCATCGTCGGACACGGTCAACTCCAGTTCATGCGTCCGGCATTCCAACGTCACCCAGACCTCCTTGGCGCGGGCGTGGCGGGTGATGTTGGTCAACGCTTCCTGGAAAACCCGGAAAACCGCCGTCGCCATCCCCGGGTCGGCATCCCGGCACGGGGCCCCGACTTCGCACCTGCACTGGATACCGGTGCGGAGGGCGAACTGCCGCGCCTGCCATTCGATGGCCGTGGGCAGGCCCATCAGGTCCAGCACCTGCGGCCGCAGTTCGGAAGCGATTTTCTGGGTGAGTTCGATGGTGTCGGTGACCAGCGTTTGCATGTCGGCCAGTTTGCCGGCAAGCAGCGCGTCCCGCGTGGCGTCCTGCCGTCCCAGCCATGAAATATCCAGACTGAGGGCGGTGAGCGACTGACCCAGTTGATCGTGCACCTCGCGCGCGATGCGTTTCTTCTCCTCCTCCCGCACCTCTTCCATCCGGCTGTTCAAACGGCGCAACCGCTCGCGCATGGCGGTGAGTTCCGCGGTGCGTTCGCGGACGATCGATTCGAGGTCCTTGCGGTAACGGTCCAGTTCCTCTTCATTCAACTGGCGCTCGATGGCCGCGGCGATCAGCCCGCCGATGGACAACAGCACTTCCTGGCTGAAACGGTACCAGGTGGGGTGGGTCTGGGTGTAGAGAAACAGAACGCCGACCAGGCGGGCCCGGCTCTTGAGCGGAATGATGTAATGGCCGTGCGGGGTCATGTCTTCAAACCGGCGCTCGTGACGGTCGTCGTTGAAACAACTGTCGCTCATCAGGAGTTGGCCGGATTCCGCCGACCGGCCGCACAGGCAGTCTCCAAACGGAACCTCGCGTTCTTTTTCCAGGAACTCATCCGTGAAATCACCGAAGGTGGCGTACAGCCTGAGAACACGCTTCTCATTGTCCGCGAGGAACACCCCCGCTTTCGATTCCACGTTCAATTCGGAAAATCCGGTGAGGATGCGCATCACCTGCTGCAGCATCGTCCGGGTGTCTCCCGGCGACTGCAGGGTGTCCGCCACTTCGTGAAGCAGGCGGTATTCTTCATTCAGGCTGATGCGGGACGGCGGGGTTTCCTCAAGTGACTGGGCCATGGGTCTCCCGGCAGCGCCTCAGGTTGAGGGCCCCCGGACCAGACGCAGAAACGCGTCCTGTCCGGTGATTTTGTTCTGGTAGGTCTGGCCGCCTTCATCCTTGTAGGACACCACCACGGCCTGGTCGCCTTTTTCCTCGGACGTCCAGGTTCCCCACCCGGCGCCCTGGGGGAAAATGCGGTCGATGAAAATCTTGTCGCCGTCCTTGTCGAGGTTGCGGCGGCGGCGGTCGTAAAGCTGGTGCGCCTCTTCCGGCGTGGGCAGACGCCAGTCGTTGTATCCGGCGAATTTTTTATTGTTCATCCGGCGCTTGAATTCCTGGGCGGAATACCAGCTGACCCAGCGTTTCTCCATCTGCCAGCAATCCTGTTTCATCCAGACCAGTTGGGTTTCGGAATCGACAATCGTGCCGTTCCCCATGTCCAGGAAACGCCCGTCGGAAGACTGCCCGACGGGTTTCCGCTGCGTGGCGTCCTCCGCCTGCGCGGGAGAAAACAGGTTCAAGGTGATCAAAAAAGCCCAGACCATCAACAACAGGGGTGTCCGGTGATTGCATCGCATGAGAGGTCTCCGTTTCAACAGGACTTGTCCTGGATGTTTGATTGCTCAGGGGCCTTCGAAAAAAGGAACTCGGGCGCGGACGGTTTTATCAGGGCGCTTCCAAAATCAACTGTGGCCGTGAACAGGTCTGGTTTTTCAGGACCTGCGGGTTGCCTGGGTTGAATCGTTCAAACTTTCAAAAGGACCTGTAAAACCCGCGAGTTGTCCGCCTAAAAAATATCGACTGACCAGAATTCGAATCAAGTGTACCAATTCCAGCGCCTGCAAGTAAACGGGTTATTCGTCTTGAACGGTCCCGGACCGGCGAGTAGAATCGGAAGTGCCATCATTCATGCAAGTTCATACAGGATCGAAGCCCAACGGGAGAGCCCCCATGAACCATTTCAAAATCAAACCGGCCCGTGCGGCCGTTGTTCTTTTTCTAGCGTCGGTTGTGCTGTTTTCAACCAGCGGCGCTCCTTTCGCCAGTCCCCGCGACAAGGAACGCTGGGACTCCAAATATGAAAATGAGGTCTACATCTTCGGCACCGAACCGGTCCGTTTCCTGCGCGAGAATCTCGCGCTCCTGCCGAAGGGGAAGGTCCTGGACATCGCCATGGGAGAAGGCCGGAACGGGGTGTACCTCGCCGCCAACGGTTTCGAGGTGGAGGGCATCGACATCTCCGAGGTCGGCCTGAACAAGGCCCACAAACTGGCGGAGCAAAACGGGACGAAGATCACCACCCGCGTCGTCGACCTGGAAAACACGCAGCTCCCCGAGAGCACCTACGACGTGGTGCTCTGCACCTATTACATGCAGCGCGACCTGGTGCCGCAGATGAAAAAAGCCGTCAAGCCGGGCGGCGTGGTCGTCTTCGAAACCTACAACGCGGATTATCTCAAATACCGCCAGTTCAATCCCAAGTGGGTGTTGAAGGACAACGAACTCCTGGAGATGTTCCGGGATTTCAAAATCCTCCGCTACCAGGCCTATGACGACGGAACCGAAGCCTATTCCAGCATCATCGCCCAGCGCAACTGACCTGCCGCAAGGAACCGGGTTCCTGTATAATCCGGCGGATGAACGGCTCCCCACAACCCGCGCCCGGTAAAATCGAACGCATCTTCACAACACTGGCCAACGCCTTTCCCGCGTGGGTGGTGGTGGGCGCCCTGCTCGCCCTGGTTGAACCGCGCACCGCCACCTGGTTCCAGCCGACATGGATCCCCTTCTTCCTCGGCATCATCATGCTCAGCATGGGGCTAACGCTGACGTGGCGCGATTTCACCCGCGTGCTGGAACTGCCCCGCTCGGTCTTCATCGGCGTCGGGTTGCAATACGGCGTCATGCCCGCACTGGGCTTCCTTCTGGCGCAGGCGTTCGACCTGCCGCCGGATTTCATGATCGGGCTGGTGCTCGTCGCCTCCTGTCCCGGCGGCACGGCGTCGAACGTGGTCTGCTTCATCGCTCGCCTGAACGTCGCTCTGTCGGTCACGCTCACCACCCTGTCCACTCTCACCGCCGTGATCGCCACGCCACTCCTCACCACCTGGCTGGTAACACACCTGTCCCAAAACCTGACGGGGCAGGCGATCGAAGTCGACACCTTCGGCCTGCTGGTCAACACGTTCCAGGTGGTGGTCCTACCGGTGACAGTCGGCGTCCTGCTCAACCAGTATTTCCACAACTGGGTGCGGAAGGTGACCGCCTACACACCGCTTCTGGCGGTGCTTTCCATCGTGTTCATCGTCGATTTCATTCTCGCGGCGAAGAAGGAGGCGATCCTGAACAGCGGCGGCCCGCTGATCGCCGCCATCGTCATCCTGCACGCACTGGGGTTTGTTTTAGGATACGGCCTGTCCCGGTTCGCCGGAAGACCGGACGGCGACGCGCGCACGATTTCGGTGGAGGTGGGAATGCAGAACTCGGGACTGGCGACGGAACTGGCGCGGAGCAATTTTCCGGCGTTCGGGCTGGCAACGGTGCCGGGCGCGATCTCGGCGCTCACGCACTGCATTCTGGGAAGTCTCGTGGCGGGGATCTCCCGCTGGGTTCCGCTGCGGCGGGACCAGTAAAACCTCAGCTGCGCGACTCCACCATTTCCCAGGTGATCGCCGTTTCGGCGGGGATGTCGACGCGGGCGGATCGGCCGAGCAGGGCGGCCACGTCTTCCGCCGGAACTCCGTTGCAGGGCCGTTTGAAAGCCAGCATGTCGCGCTCCAGCGGCGTGCCCGCCGCAATTGTTTCCCGCGCGACGACGCTGCGCCGCGCCCCCTTGAGGGTGGGCAACTCCGACTCCTGCGGCTCCTTGTCGCCCGTGCCCAGGGTTTGCCGCGTCTGGTCGACCGCCTGCCGGAGTTCGCGCAACCCCTGCGGGTCCAGCGACACCCGCTGATCCGCGCCGGGCAGATTGCGGTCGGTGGTGAAATGTTTTTCGATCATCACGGCCCCCAGGGCCGTCGCCACAACCGAAGACGCCGAGTCCAGCGTGTGGTCGGACAACCCCACCGGCACGCCGAAACGTTCACGCAACCGCGGTATCACGTTCAGGTTCATTTCGTCCGGACGCGCCGGGTAATGCGAAACACAGTGCAGCAGCGCCACCTGCCGCGCGCCCGTCCCGTGCAGCACCTCCAGCGCCCGCCCGGCTTCGGCTTCCGTCGCCATGCCGGAAGACAACACCACCGGCACGCCCGCCGCGCCCGCCGCCTTCAACAGGCTCGTGTGCGTGAGGTCTCCCGACGCGATCTTGACCGCCTGCATCCCCAGGTCCAGCAGCATCGCAAGCGATCCCTCGTCGAACGGCGTCGAAAACAGCGGGATGTTCAGCCGTTCCGCGAACGCGAACAGACGCCTGTAATCGTCGCGCGTGAGTTGATACCGTTCCCAGAATTCATAAAACGGAATTTCGACACCAGGGTTGTCCGGGTCCTGCGCGCGAAAGGTCTCCGCATACAACTCGCGTCCGATGAACGTCTGCAACTTGACCGCATCGGCACCGTTGTCCCGGGCGGCGCTGATCATCGCTTCCGCCAGTTCCACGTCGCCGTTGTGGTTGAACCCGACTTCGGCGACGATCAGCGGCTTGCGCCCCGGCGCGAGGTCGTGGCCGAGGAACCCGAACTGTTTCTTAAACTCCGGCATGAAAAAACTCCAAAACTTTTTTATCGGCCGGAAAACCCGGCGGGATTAACAAACCAGCGCAGGAAGCGCACGAACCCGGGAGCCCCTTTGGCCGCCCAGTCCAGCACCTCCGGCGGCAGGGGTTTTAAAATGCGGGTGACCAGGGTAAACGTCAGGACAAAGGCCACCAGTTGCAGGATCAGGACATTCCCGGCGGCGGTTGGGATCAACAGGCCCGGCGCCAGCGCGGCGAGGGCCCCGGCAAAAAGCAGCAGCAGGGTTTTCAGCACATGAAACAACGGCGCCACCCTCCCCAAAGCAAACAACTGCCGCAGAACCATATACACCATCACCGACCCCGTGGCCAGCGCCGCGCCTTTCTCTCCGTATTGGGGAATCCACAAAACATCCAGGATCAGGTTCCACACACTGCCCTCGAAACTGATGAGCAGCGCGGTCCTGCGCCTGTGCAAAACGAAGAGCGCGAAATTGTTGAGGTCCGAGCCCAGCACGGCGGCGGTGATGAGGTACACCGCATAAATGCGGAACACATCCGACACCGGAGCGAACTCCGGGCCGAACAGCCAGGCCACCAGTTCCGGCGCGAAGGCGAACACGAACACGCCCGCCGGCAAGGTGATCCAGGCGCAGAAGGTGACCGTCATTTTCCAGGTGACGGCCAGCCCCGCCTCCCCTTCCCGGGCGTGAGCTTCCGCGTAAAGCGATTGCGCCAATTGCCCCATCCCCATGAGCGCGAACACCAGCATCCCGCCGAGCGACGTGGCCAGATGGTAGTAACCGACTCCCGCTTTGGGAACGTTGAAATAGTTCATCAGGATGATGTCGCTTTGCGTCCACAGGCCGATGCTCATCAAGTTGATCCCGTAGACCGTCCAGGCCAGCCGCCGCACCTCCTCCATCCCGGTGGGCCGGACGGGACCCGCCAGCCGGGGCTGCGCCAGCGTCAGATACAGAAACAACTGCGCCAGAGTCGACAGAATGTAAGCGAACAGGACCCCGGCGATTCCCCAGTCGAAAAGGATGAACGCAGCCAGCAGAAACAGGTTGAAGACCGCGTTGACGCTTTCCGCCACCGTGACCACCCGGAACCGGAGCCAGGTCATGAACAGGGTGCCGAACATCGAGGTGAGGGTGACCGCCAGAAAATACAGCAGAATGGCCGGGCGGTACGGCAGGATCTCCGGCACCCGCGCCCAATCGGCATAAACGGGAAGCAGCAGGTACAACAGGACGCCGAACGTCAACGACGAAACCAGCCGGAGCCGCAACGTCCTTTTGATCAGGAACCGCCCTTCGGCCCCTGTCGGGTCGTGCACGTCAAGCTCGGGCAGTTTCTTGTTGAGCATGCCCTCCAGCCCCAGCGTATTGAGCAGGCGCATAAACGCCGGCACCACCAGGATCGTCGCGTACAGTCCCAGTCCCTCTTTCCCCAGGTAACGCGAGATCAGGATGGACAGCGCGAAGTAAATGCACTGGACGAACACCTTCCCGCCGATGTTCCAGAAGGCGTTGGTGATGAATCGATGCAGGAGTGTCAAGGATTCGGGGTCGCCGCGTTTGCGGGCGGATGCGGGCCAGGCGCGCCGGGTGGGAGGAATCGGGACAATCAACCGACTTTCATTTGATTTTGCCCCAAGGCGTCAACTATTATACACCAAAGCCAACACAGACCGCGCACACCGAAACGGAGGAACACAGTGGGTCAGTACAACGTCCTGATGGCAGCCGAGTTTCACGGATTCAATCCGGAACTGGTCAACGAACGCAACCAGCGGCTGGAAGAAGCCTGCTTCGAACGCATCCCCACCATCGAAGACGCCTGGGAAATCGCCATCGAGGCTTCGGACGAGGCCGAAGCGAAAAACGACGCCATCGAAAAATTCGTCAACGCCATCCGGACCTATCCCTGCGAACTCAAACTGGTGGTGCACGCGGGGGAAAGCCAGATTCTCCGGCGCAAGAAGGTCTTCGAACCCTGATCCGGAACGAGACGCCGGAAGCTTCTAAAGGGAAGAGCCGGTAAAGTCGGTCGCGTTGTCCGCGCCGAATTCATTCGCGATCACGAGAAGGTGATGTCCCTGCCGGGTCTGAACCGGTCCGAACAGGCGGCCTTTCTCGATTTTATGATTGCGCACGGCGGTACGGATGATCTCCTCCAGTTCCGTGTTTTCCAGAACCGGGTCGTACTCGCGCAGGCGGGGGTCGTTGGATCCCATTTCGATCCATCCCAGATTGCCGCCATCGGCCTTGCTGGAACACAGGCTGTATTTTTCCGCCAGCCGCATCAGCATCTGGATCCTTTTTGTTTCTCCCTTGACCTCGTTGATGGTTTCCTTGAGCAACTCCGCCACCTCGGGTTTTTCCACCACCAGGTGACGCACCTGGATACGATAAGACAGTCCAACCATTGAATCTCTCTTTCAAACCGGCGCAAAAAACTTGCGCCTCCTGTTTTCGATCGCTAGATTATAGCGGTTTATAGAAAGAGGCACACTCTTTTTTCCAACCCGTCACGGTGCAAGACATGACGCAAGACCCACACACGCGCCTGATCCTGGCCTCGCAATCTCCCCGGCGGCGCGACCTGCTGGAGGAAGCGGGCGTCCCGTTCGACGTCCTGCCGGCGGACATCGAAGAGGTCACCGACCCCGGCCTGAGCCCGGCGGACAACGTGACCGCGCTCGCCGCCGCCAAAGCGCGGCGTGTGGCGGAGGACCGCCCGGGACGGTTCGTGCTGGGAGCGGACACCATCGTCGTGCTCGACAATGAAATCCTGGGAAAACCACGCGACCGGGAAGACGCGCGGGCGATGCTGTCGCGGCTGGCAGGCAACACCCACCACGTCATCACCGGCTTCGCAATCGTCACTCCCGAAGGCCGCGTGCTCACGGAGGCGGTGACGTCTTCCGTCACCATGAAACCGGTGACCGCGGCAACCATCGAAACCTACCTCGACACCGGCGAACCCATGGACAAGGCCGGAGCCTACGCCATCCAGGGCCAGGGCAACGCCCTCATCGCGGGATACGAAGGTTCCTACCACAACATCGTCGGCCTGCCGGTTGAAGAGGTTTTGACACAGTTGCGCGGCGCGGGTTTGAGCATCGCTTGATGCCGTCTGCGGACGTCCGCGGTCTCCGTTCAAAAAATATTTATGGTTGACAACGTTTTCTTTTTTCGCGTTAGATTTCAGCAACCGATTCGAAATTTCCTTGCAGTGTTGCCTCTTTTGGACATACTATTTCTACAAGAACTCCGGTAACTTCATTGTTGTCATTTTCCGGACGGTTGCCGGAAAAAAACTTGGGTTCAGGCGGAATATGAAATTTCAGAGAAAACGGTTTCTCCCGGGCTCATGTAAAGGACCTGTTTCAAATGATGCTGGAATTCAAAGGTCATTGTTCAAAATGCCAGGCGCCGGTGTTTCTAAACGAGTGCACGGACTGGTACGGCAACACGATCATGAGCCTCAATTGCTGGAACGGCCACTACAAGTGGCTGCAGGTCCAGGAGATCGAGGAACAACTGGAAATCGATCCGGAGACCAACGTCGTCAGCTACATCGGTTTCTTCGAACTGGATTGACCCCCCGCTGCAATCCGGCCGTTCTCCCTCTCCTTCTTGCCATCTTTTTTTCCTTCATTCTTACATTCCCCGCCACGGCGCAATCCCAGCCCCGGAACAACTCCCGCGCGGGCATGGTCCTCATTCCGGAAGGTTATTTCCCCATGGGCACCGGTTCCGGCGGCGATGCGGACCAGCAGCCGATGCATTACGTCTACACGTCGGCGTACTACATCAGCCGCCAGGAAGTTTCCAACGCGGAATATGAAAAATTCCTCAAGGCGACGGGGCACGCCGAACCGAAGTTCTGGCAGGACGTCCGGTTCAACCGGCCGGACCAGCCGGTGGTGGGCGTCAGTTGGTTCGACGCCATGGCCTACGCCCGTTGGCGCGGCGGCCGCCTGCCGACCGAGGCGGAATGGGAAAAAGCCGCACGCGGCAACGACGGACGCCTCTATCCCTGGGGCGCCAAATGGGAAAAGGGCTTCCACCTCTACTTCGTCAACGTCTACGGGGTGGAAGACAACTACCCCTTCACCGGCCCGGTGGATTACTTCGAATCCGGTTCCAGCCCGTTCGGCGTGCTCAACATGGCGGGCAACGTATGGGAATGGTGCCTCGACTGGCACGACAAGGATTATTACCGCATCAGCCCCGAACTGGACCCGCAGGGCCCGGTCGAAGGCCGCATGAAAGTGGTGCGCGGCGGCTCCTGGGTCAACACCCTGGACGATGTCCCCCTCACCCGCCGGGGCCGGAACTTTCCCCATATCAAAAACAGCATCTACGGATTTCGCATCGTCCTGCCCACCGCTCCGGCTCCCGAGGGTTGACATCCTCCCTCAATCAATATTAAGTTGGGGTACCCCGGTTTGCCATAAATTGAAATCCTGTTGATTCTTTCGGAGCGCCTTAATGAACCCACTGCCTTTCCCCCGAGTCCTGTTTCTGTTCACCCTGATCCTGACACTGGCGTCGTCCGGCACGTTGTGGGCCCACGCGGGGCACGACCACGGCGACAACCCGACCATCTCCCTCCCGGATGTGGTGGCCAAGGTCAACGGCGCCAATATTTCCAAAGACACGATCCTCAAATCGCTGAAAGCCAGTATCCGGAAATACAAGGACAAGGGAATGCCCATGAACGGCGACCAGGAAAAAATCGCCGCCAAAAAACTGATCGACAACGAGATCAACCGGCGTCTCCTCCTGGCCCGGGCCGAGGAACAGGGCGTCCAGGCCTCCGCTTCGGATATTGAAAAGCGTTTCGACCGGATCAAAAAAGGATTCAAGAACGAGGCGGCGTTCAACCACAAGCTGGAAGACGAAGGGCTGACGGTGGACCAGTACAAGGCCGAGCTTGAGGAAGAGTTAAAAATCGAGGCGGTGTTGCTCAAGGAAATCGGCGGCGGTGTTCAAATCAGCGATGCCGACATCAAGGCCTACTACGACAAAAACCCGGGACTCTATTTCTCACCGGAACAGCGCCGCGCCAGCGTCATCCTCATCAAGGTCAAAAAAGACGCCGGACCGGAAGCGGAAGACCGGGCCAAGGAAACACTGAGCAAAATTCTGGAAGAACTGTCAAAGGGGAAGGATTTCACGAAGCTGGCCCAGCTCCACTCCCAGGACACGCTGGCCGCGCGTGGAGGCGATCTCGGCTTTTTCGAACGGGGAAAAATGTTCAAGCCGTTTGCCGACCTGGCCTTCTCGCTGGAAGCCGGTCAGGTGAGCAACATTTTCCGCACCCGCCACGGATTCCAGATCCTCAAGGTGACGGACATCAAACCCGAGGTCTCACGTTCCCTCGGCGAGGTGAAGGAGGAAATCCGCGACCTCCTCATCGGCAAAAAGATCAAGGACAAGACGCCGGATTACCTAGGGCAGTTGAAGAAACAGGCCAAGATCAAAACCTATTTTTAATCCGGCCAAAGGGAAACGAATCAAGGCAGGAGCCCGGTCTCCATTGTGACCGGGCGAACGGTTTCCCTACCGGCGGTTTCGGTGCGGAACAACGGCACCGGCTACTTTTTCTTTTTACCGCCGCCAACCTGGTTCAGCTTGCGCTTGACGATCTTGCCCTTGTGGTTCTCGAAGTCCACCTTCAGGTGCACCGTGTTGGGATTCACCTTGTGAACCACCGCGTCTTTTTTCTTGCCCGCGAAATCAATCTGGATTTTATCTCCCGCTTTCATCACTTCCTCCTGACTTGATGCTGTAAAACTTCTATAATTGAAGAAGCAAAGATTAGTCCAAATCCATATTTGAGTCAATGGGGGAGAGCGCGCCCCAGGCAAAGCCCTCTCTCCCCGGCCCGAGACGACCCGCCCGCCTATGACCCCATCCCCGGAACAGACCCGGATATTCGACGATCCCCCGCACCGCTCCGGCTCCTTCGCCGACGTGGTGTTCAACCTCCCGCTCGACCAGACCTTCACCTACACCGTTCCCGAACCGATGCAGGAGACGATCCAGCCCGGCATGCGGGTGCAGGTTTCATTCGGCGCGGGGAAACAGACCGGATACGTGGTGGGTCTGAAATCCGAATGCGCCGCGGACTTCAAGTTGAAACCCGTGCTGGACCTGCCCGACGGGGTCCCGCTTCTGTCGGCCCACATGCTGGAGCTCACGCGCTGGATCGCGAGTTACTACCAGGCCGGGTGGGGCGAGGTCATCCGCACCACGCTGCCCGCCGGGCTCGAGGAGGAAGCACCGGAGGTGTTTCACCTGACCGGCCAGGGCGCGGAAAAGCTCGAAACCGGCGCGGCGTCGAAAAGCGAGTGGCTGCTTCTGGAGGCCCTTTCGGGCAAACTCAAGTGTACGGCGAAACAACTGCGCCGAACGCTCGGATCGCATTTCAACACCGCCACCCTCAACCGGTTGCGCGATCGGGGCGACATCGCCGCCACGCTCCCCGCCGCCAAAAGTTCGGCCCAATACAAACTGCAAAAAATCGCCCGCGCCGTGCCGGGCATTGCGGAGGAAGAAGCCGCGCGCCTGCTCGCCCGCGCCCGCAAGCAAAAGGAACTGTACGCGCTCATTCGGGAACAACCCCGCTCGCTGAAGGAACTGGGCGGTCTCTTTCCCGGCTGCTCGCCGATTCTCGGCCAGCTCAAAAAGAAAGGCCTCGTCACAACCTCCAACGAAAAGCAGGAACGCACCGGGGCCGGTGCTTTCGGCCAGTCAACGCTTGCACAGGACCGGCCACCGGAATTCACGCCGGAACAAAAAGCCGCCTACGACAAACTGGAGCAGTATCTTTCAAACAACCGGTACGCCTGCTGCCTGCTGGAAGGCGTCACCGGGAGCGGCAAAACGGAAGTCTACATGCGGTGCATCGACCATGCGATCCGGCAGGGCAAGTCCGCCATCGTCCTGGTGCCGGAAATCGCCCTGACACCGCAGACGGCGCACCGCTTCCGTTCGCGCTTCGGCGACCAGGTCGCCATCCTGCACAGCGGGCTGACCCAGATCGAACGGTACATGGAGTGGCGGCGCATCAAGAGCGGCGAGGTGTCGATCGTCGTCGGCGCGCGTTCCGCCGTGTTCGCGCCCTTCGAAAACCTGGGCGCGATCATCATCGACGAGGAACACGACGCCTCCTACAAACAGGACAACGCACCGCGCTACCACGCGCGCGACGTCGCCATCATCCGCGCCCGGTTGAAAAACGCGCTGGTCGTCCTCGGCTCGGCCACGCCGTCCATGGAAACGCGCAACAACGCCCGCCAGGGCAAATACCTCCACCTGAAGCTCGACCGGCGCATCGGCGGCGCGTTGCTTCCCGTGGTCCACCTGGTGGACATGCGCCAGGAACGGGACAAGCGCAAAAACTTCTCCATCCTCTCCCGGCAGCTCCAGCGGTCGCTCGGCGAACGCCTGGAGCGCGGCGAACAATCCTTCCTGTTCCTCAACCGGCGCGGCACGGCGAATTACATCGTCTGCAAGTCCTGCGGATTCGTCTTCGACTGCCCGCACTGCAGCGTCTCGCTCACCTTTCACGGCACCACGAAAAAACTGATGTGCCACTACTGCAACTTTGCCCTGCCGGAACCCATGGACTGCCCGGACTGCCGCGGCGAGGTCATCCGTTTCTCCGGATTCGGCACTCAAAAACTGGAAGTGGAAACACGCAAACGGTTTCCGCAGGCGCGGATCGCCCGGCTCGACCGCGACACGGCGCGCAAACGCAGCACGTTTGAAACCATGTTCGAGCAGATGACCGCCGGCAATATCGACATCCTCATCGGCACGCAGATGATCACCAAGGGACACGATTTCCCCAACGTCACCCTCGTCGGCGTGGTGTACGCCGACCTCTCATTGCACGTGCCGGACTTCCGTTCCTCCGAGCGCAGCTTCCAGTT
>JAGQJZ010000050.1:0-2895 GCA_020430445.1 Nitrospina sp. | reverse complement strand
CGACCACGAAATGAACATGCGCCAGCGCCTGCACTTCCCTCCCTTCGCCCGCCTGGCCGTGGTCGAGGTGGAGGGCGAACTGGAAACAGAGACCGAGCAGGCCGTGCGGCAACTGGAGCACTTGTTCACCCCTCTTTTGGACGAACACACCGAGGTGGAACTGCTGGGCCCGGCGAAAGCGGCCCTCTACCGCCTGCAGAACCGCTACCGCTGGCACCTGATCCTGCGCGCCGACACGCACCAGCCCCTGCAGGATTTCCTGAACGCCTTGCGGGAACAGGAAGGGTACCAGCGCCTTTTGTCCGGCAAGGCCAAAATTGCAGTCGATGTCGACCCGCTCAATATGCTATAAGGTTGAGTTCCGTCCAATGTCCATCTCTTTGCACACCATTCCCGCATGCTGAGAAAAACCTACGACTGGGTCCTGCACTGGGCCTCGACCCGCCACGCGGTCCCGGCCCTGTTCCTGCTGGCGTTCACCGAATCGTCGTTTTTCCCCATCCCGCCGGACGTCCTCCTGCTGGCGATGTGCGTGGCCGTGCCGAAACGGAGTTTCCAGTTCGCCCTCATCTGCTCGGTCGCGTCGGTTCTGGGCGGCATGTTCGGCTACCTGCTGGGCTGGCAATTCATGGACCTGGTGGGGCACCGCATCGTCGATTTCTACGGTTTTCAGCCGCAGTTTGATAAAATAGGGCATTGGTACAATGAGTACCATGCCTGGGCGGTCGCGGCGGCGGGCTTCACCCCGCTTCCCTACAAGGTGTTCACCATTGCCGCCGGCATGTTCGAAGTCAATTTCCCGATCTTCGTCATGGCGTCCCTCGCCAGCCGCTCGGCGCGGTTCTTCATCCTAGCCGCGCTTATCTGGAAATTCGGACCGAAGGTGAAGGAACTCATCGACCGTTACTTCAACATGCTGGCGATCGTGTTCTTCGCCGGGCTGGTGCTGGGATTTATCATTTTGAAATGGGCCGTGGAATGAGTGAAACCGAACACATTGTGGTGCTGATCACCGCCGGATCCAAAGAAGAAGCCAGTGCGCTCGCCCGGGGTCTGGTCGAAAACAAACTGGCGTTCTGCGTCAACATCGTGCCGGGCATCGAATCGGTGTACCACTGGGAAGGCAAAATCCATAACGACCCGGAACTGCTGCTGATCGCCAAGACGCGGCGCGATAAATTCGAGGCGCTGCGCGACTGGACGTTCGAGCGTCACAGCTACGACGTGCCGGAGGTCATCGCGCTTCCCATCGCCGCGGGGCTCGGCGCGTATTTGAAGGGCATCGACGACTGGGTACAACCGTAACCCGTCTTCCATATTTAAAGGCAATCATCGCATGGCGCATATCCACATCCCCAAAGGCTGGGAGCTGCCCGAGTCGGACGTCACCCCCGAATCGGTGTTCATGAACCGGCGCGAATTTCTGAAAGCGGCGGGATTTCTCGGCGCGGCCGGCATGGCGCTGACCGCCTGCGCGCCGGGAGAATCGCAGGTGCTGGAGCACCGTCCCGAAGTCAACCTGACGCCGCTCGAGAAAACCCTGTACCCGGCGAAGCGCAACGTGCGCTACAAAATCGACAGCAAGGTGTCGCCGGAATCGCTCGCGGCAAACTACAATAATTTTTACGAATTCAGCGAGATCAAAGACGACGTGGCGCACCACGCGCGCGCCCTGCCCACGCGCGGCTGGACGCTGGAGGTCGAGGGACTGGTCAACAAGCCGCAAACCTTCACCATGGACGACCTGCTGAAACTGGCGCCGTTGGAAGAGCGGTTCTACCACCTGCGCTGTGTCGAGGCCTGGGCCATGGTCGTGCCGTGGACGGGCTTCCCGCTCAAAGCCCTGCTGGACCGCGTCGAACCGAAAAACGAAGCGACGTATGTCGAGTTCGTCTCCTTTTACATGCCGTTCAGCGCGCAGGGACAACTCGCCTTCTGGCAACCCTGGCCCTACACCGAAGCTCTGACGGTCAAGGAAGCGATGAACGAACTGACGCTGATGGCCACCGGCATCTACGGGCATCCCCTGCCCAAACAGCACGGCGCGCCCATCCGTCTGGTCGTGCCGTGGAAATACGGTTTCAAGAGCATCAAGTCGGTGGCGAAAATCCGCCTGACCGATTACGGTCCGCCAACGTTCTGGAACAGCGTCCTGCCCGCGGAATACGGGTTCGTCGCCAACGTCAATCCAAACGTGCCGCACCCGCGCTGGGCGCAGACGAAGGAGAAGATGCTCGGCAGCAGCGAAATCCGCTACACGCAGATGTACAACGGCTACGGCGATTTCGTGGGCGGGCTGTACACCTGATTCACATCCTTCACCGGTTGTCACATTTCGGCAGACGACCAGGGTCTCGATGACAAGATAGGGTGTCCATCATCGTACCATCACTGCGAGGAATCCCGCCATTGCTTTTGAATCTGGTTTTTCGTTGGCTCTCCGCAAGAGAACTTCGCATAACCCAGGAAAAATCTTCGAGGCGAGATACTTCGCTTCGCTCAGTATGACGTGACACTGTTTTATTGTCATTCTGAGGGCCTTAGGCCCGAAGAATCTCGCCCTGGACGTTCGCTTTTGACTTTTTCCGCCAAGAGCGGCTAGCGGGCGCAGCGGAAACCGATGTGATTGAAGCGGCCGGAGGGAAGGTCGTAGTTGCGGCGCGAGACTCTTAAGAACTCGGCGAAGTCGCGCCAACTGCCGCCCCGGATGACGCGGTACTTGCCGGAGAAGGGACCGGCGGGATTCTCCGGCGGACTCGTTTCATAATACGAATCGTCGTAATGATCCGCCACCCATTCCCAGACATTACCGGACATGTCGAACAACCCAAAGCCGTTCGGTTGTTTTTCTCCCACCGGGTGCGTGGTGCGGTTTGAGTTGTCCCAGTACCAGGC
>JAGQJZ010000049.1 GCA_020430445.1 Nitrospina sp. | reverse complement strand
GTTGTTGAAGTAAAACTCGTGCAGGCCGTTTAGAAAAGCCCGGTCGCCGATTTTTTGGCGCAGCATGTGCAGGACCAATACCAGTTTGCCGTATCCCACCGCCTGGGTGGCCTCGTCCGTTCGTGAGACGAAACGGCTGAGGGGAAAATCTTTTTCCCTGGGCACGTAATTTTTGTATTTCATCAGTTCCTGGAAGCGGTACCGGTCGCCTTTTCCCTCCAGGTCCGGGAACAGGTGGTCGGCGAGGTAAGTCGTCAATCCTTCCGACCAGTTGCCCGACTCGCCGTCGACGTACACCCCGTTGCCCCACCAGTTGTGCAGGATCTCATGCGGGAAGGAGGTGTGCAGGATGAACGGGAAGCGGATCACCTGCGAGCCGAGCAGGGTGAACGAGGGCATGCCGTAACCGGTTTGTTCCGAATTTTCCACCACCGCAAGCTTGACGAAGGGGTAGTGGCCGATGAGGCGCTGGTAAAACGGAATGTAAAGGCGCGCGGCTTCGATATAGCGTTCGGCCAGGGCGGGATCTTTATCCTTCAGAAAAACCATCAGGTCGATGTCCTCCCAGCGGCCGGAATATTCGTGGTACTGGTCGGTGATGAGGTGGATTTCCTCCATCGGGTCGTCGCATTTCCAGACGGTGGCGATGCGGCCTTCACCTCCGATGTGGGTGATGCGCTTGCCTTCGCTGACCACCTCCCATCCTGGAGAGGTGACGGTCTGCATTTCAAAAATCAAAAGAGGGTTTTGTTGTTGCGCCGCGGCGGAATCGATGACCGGGTAGAAATAACTGGATTCGCCGAAAAAAAGCGTGCGGGCTTCGGAAGCGTTCACTACGGGGTTCGCAGGCGACTGAAGGTCGCGGTAGGGGCCTTTGTAGCGAAAGGTGAGCTGGACGAAGTCCGGCCATTTCGCATCGGAAGGTTTGACGATTTCGATTTTGTGGAGCGCCTGGCCGTTGCGTTCGATCTTTTCCCGGGAGATGGCCCATTTGCCGTTGTGGGGGATCTCCACCGGCTCGACTTCGAACTCACCGTGCAGCAGGAAGACGAATGAGGAGGCTTCCCACTTTCCCGGATACAATGTGAGCCGGTCGGTTGCGGTGAGCGTCCCGCGATGGGGTTTGAGGTCGATCGACAACTGGTGCTCAACCGGTCGGAGCATGGCGGCCTGGACCAGTGCTGGCAGTGAAAAGAAACAGCAAGCCAGAAAGAGCAGCGCGGGCGGCCTTTTTTTCAAGATAGTCAAGAGGGACACTCCGGGAAGGTTTTCGCCCGGCCGGGGCCGGGCGGATTTTATGGTGCGGTCAGTTCACCCGGTGTCCCCGACTGCGCATGCATTTGCGGTAATGGTCCTTGTAGCTTTCACTGGCGAGGATGCCCCCGAGGACAGCGCCGCCGGCCGCCCCGCCTGTCGCGCCATAAATAGCCCCACTTTCCTGGTTGCCGTCTTCCTGCACCGCTTCAATGAGCACCCCGGTGGCTGCCCCCAGGACGCCACCGAAGACCGCTCCCTTGGCGACGCCTTCGGCGATGCTGCCCGCTTCTTCGAGTGCATTCACCTTGCACGCGGCATCGTCCATTTTGAAGATGGTCTGGTAGGAGGGAGAATTCCTGTCGATCTTGCCTTGGTGGGATCCGTACTCCTGCTCGATATCCCGGCGGAAATCGGCTTCATGCTCGTAGTATTTTAGACCTTTGCGGCACTTCTTTTCCCATCCCGGTGGAATCTTGTTCTGTTTGGCCAGTCCGGGGGGGAGGCCGCAATCCTGAGCCCAGGCAGGCAGGCGCTTGTTGTGGTACGGTCGCCAGTCCTTGCTGTGGTAGTCGTGTTTGTGGTGCTTGTGATGTTTTCCCTTTTTGCCTTTTCCCCGGTGCCCGTCATCATCGTCATCATCGCCGTGTTTCTTCTTCCATTTCTTTTTCCCTTTTCCCGGATGCCCGCCACCGTCATCGTCGTCATCCCCGCCATGGTTCCCGCCTTTTTTGGCCAGAAGTAGAAAAGAATCCGGTGGAGTGGTGTCGTTTTTCAGCGTGTGTGCAGTTCCGCTGAATTGCGCGGCCTGGGCGATGGTTTGAAAGAAAAACAGCAAAGCGAAAATCAGAGCGTATGCAGGGGGTCTCATGGGGCGGCCTCTCTTTTTGCAGGATGGGTTTCCATGTCAGGTGTCATTATAAAAACAACAGTTTGATAAAGGCCAATTAAAAAAAATTTAGATTTGTTTCGGCCCGTAATTCAAACGAACTGAATTCGGGTTTAAAGGATCGAAGCCAGTTGCAGGCGTCCGCCGAGGGCGTTCTCCAGCGCCAGTTTTAGCGGCTGGTTTTCAGGCAACACCAGGCCGGGGTCGGCTTCGACGATCTTCAACGCTTCTTTTCTCGCCGGTTCGATGTATTCCGCGTCGCGAACCAGATTGGCCACGCGCAGCAGGGGCAGGCCGCTCTGCCTGGTTCCCATCAGGTCTCCCGGTCCGCGGATGTTGAGGTCCTGTTCGGCGATGTAGAAGCCGTCCTGGGATTTCACCATGGCGTCGAGCCGGGCCTTGGCCTCGGGGCTGATCGGATGATGCGCCACCAGCAGGCACAGTGAATCGTATTGTCCGCGTCCCACGCGTCCGCGCAACTGGTGCAACTGCGCCAGGCCGAACCGTTCCGCATGTTCGATGAGCATGAGCGTGGCGTTGGGGACGTCGATCCCCACTTCGATGACGGTGGTGGCGACGAGGACCTGAATGGCGCCGTCCTTGAACTGCATCATGATCCTCTGCCGCTCCTCCTTTTTAAGCCGGCCGTGCAGGAGCGCCGTGTTCCATCCTGGATAGCGCCGCTTCAGGTCTTCGTGCACGTCGGTGACGGTGTGCAGGTCCACCTTTTCCGATTCCTCGATCAACGGGCAGACGACGTAGGCCTGCCGGCCTTTCTGGATTTCGCGGTCGATGATGCGGTAGGCCTCGTCGCGCCGGTTTTCGTAAAACTTTTTGGTGGCGATGGGCCGCCGGCCCGGCGGCAACTCGTCGAGCTGGCACACGTCCATGTCTCCATACAGGGTCATGGCGAGCGAGCGCGGGATCGGGGTGGCCGTCATCACCAGCACGTGCGGAGAGGTCCCCTTTTTGCCCAGGGCCTCGCGCTGGAGGACGCCGAACCGGTGTTGCTCGTCGATGACGGCGAGCCCCAGTTTCGCGAAGCGCACGTCCTTCTGGATCAGGCTGTGCGTGCCCACCACCAGTTGAGTCTCGCCGGATTCCACGCGCTGGCGAATGGCTTCCTTGTCCGCCGGGGGCAGGGCGCTGATGGACAGGTCCAGCCCCACGTTCAGGGCCTCGCAGTAAGGCTTGAGGTTCAGGTAGTGCTGTTCCGCCAGCAGTTCCGTTGGGGCCATCAACGCGCCCTGCAGTCCGTTGTCGATTGCGGTGAGCAGGGTGATGAGCGCCACCAGTGTTTTGCCGCTGCCCACATCGCCGTGCAGGAGCCGGTTCATGGGGCGGTCCTGTTCGAGGTCCTGCATGATCCGCGTCAGCACTTTTTTCTGCGCGCCGGTCAACTCGAACGGAAGCTGCCGCATGAGTTTCTGGATGAGGGGACCCCGGGTTTTGAGGGCGAGGCCTTTCTCCCGTGTTTTTTCGTGCCGCCGTTTGAGGGAGAGTCCCATCTGCAGGAGAAAAAACTCCTCGAAGATCAGGCGCGTCTGGCCCGGCGAGCGGCATTTGCCCAGTTCCGTCAAACGTTGTCCCGCAGGCGGGCAGTGGGTTTGCTCCAGGGCGTCGCGGCGGGGAATCAGTTTCTGGCTGGCCATGACGTTTGGGGGGATGAATTCCTCCACCAGCGGGAGGTAATGCTCCACCACGTTTTGCATGATCTGCCGCAGGGATTTCTGATTGAGTCCTTCGGTGGAGGAATAGACCGGAATGATTTTGCCGGAGACGTTTTTGAGTTCCGCTTCGTTTTCCAGGAATTCCACATCCGGGTGGACGACCTCCAGCCCGGCGCCGAGGTACCGGTTCTCCACCAGTTTGCCGGTGAGGAGGAGGGATTGCCCGGCGGTGTATTTTTCCCCCATGTACTGTTCGCGGAATTTGAACCATTTGGCGCGGACCTGCCCGGTGCCGTCCTCGACCACCACTTCGAACAACCGCCGCCTGCGCCCCATGCGGAGGAGGCCCGCGTCGGTGACGACCCCGGAAAACGTGGCCGTCTCGCCCCTGTGCAGTTCCGCGATTTTGCAGATATGCCGCCGGTCTTCATAACGGAACGGCAGGAACTGGACGCAGTCTTCCGCCGTTTGCAGTCCCAAGCGGTGGAGCAGTTCCGCCCGTTTGGGGCCCACGCCCTTGAGGAACTGGACGGGGTCGGAAAGAGAGGGTTTTGGATTCTGCGGCATAGGGTTCGATGGTGAACCGGGGGAGTTCCCACCCGGACTGAAGAGCGCTACGTTAAAACAAAAAACCGATTGTACCAATTGTTGAGCGGTTCGATGACAACGAACCCGTGCAAAAGCGATTGACAGCCGTGGCCAGATGGTCTTATGTTACACTTGGATAGATAAAGTCCTTTAGAGATCAGGAGTTTACATCCAGAGGAGTCATCGGATCCAACCCCGAGGCGGTGTTATGAGAAAACTTTCGGAAATCACGGATGCAGTGTTGACCTACCATCCCACCGCCGACCTCGACGTGATTTTCAACGCCTACATGTTTTCCGCCAAGGCGCACCGGGGGCAGAGCCGGGATTCGGGAGAGGCGTACCTGTCCCACCCGGTTGAAGTCGCCTTCAACCTCACCCGCCTGAAGATGGACGAGCGGACCATCGCCGCCGGACTGCTGCACGACACCATAGAAGACACCCTCACCACCTCGGATGAAATCCAGAACGTTTTCGGCGAAGAAGTGTACCACCTGGTCGAAGGCGTGACCAAGATCGGACAGATGCCCTTCGCCAGCAAGGAAGAAAAGCAGGCGGAGAACTACCGCAAGATGGTGTTGGCCATGGCGCAGGACATCCGCGTCGTCATGATCAAGCTGGCCGACCGGGCGCACAACCTGAAAACACTCGACTCCCTGCCCGAGGAAAAGCAGAAGCGCATTGCCCGCGAAACCCTCGACATTTATGCGCCGATGGCCAACCGGCTGGGGATCGGCTGGTTGAAGACGGAACTGGAGGACGGGTCGTTCAAGTACCTGCATCCCGGTCCGTACCGGACGCTTCTCAAAAAAGTCGAACAGGTGGAGAGTGAGCGCGGGCTTTATGTGGAGGAATGCTGCCGTGCGCTGGACCGCGAATTGAAGTCGTCGGGTATCGCAGGAAAGGTCATGGGACGGCCCAAGCATTTTTACAGCATTTATCAGAAAATGATTGTGCAGGATCTGCCTTTCGACGAGTTGTACGATCTGGTGGGGCTGCGCGTCATCGTGGAATCGGAACAGAGCTGTTACGCCGTGCTCGGCGTGGTGCATTCCCTCTGGCGACCGATTCCCGGCAAGTTCAAGGATTACATTGCGATGCCCAAGCCGAACCGGTACCAGTCCCTGCACACGACGGTGAGCGGCCCGCGCGGACAGCGCGTGGAGGTGCAGATCCGCACGGCGGAAATGCACCGGGTGGCGGAGCAGGGCATTGCGGCCCACTGGCAGTATAAGGAAGACGGGAACTCATCGGTCAAGCATTTGAACGACCACCTGGACTGGGTGCGGACGATGATGGAGGAGCAGAAGGAGATCAAGAACGCCAAGGATTTTCTCGCGTCTTTCAAAGTCGATCTTTATTTCCAGGAGGTGTTTGTGTTCACGCCGCAGGGGGAGGTGGTGGCCATGCCCCGCGGGGCAACGCCGATTGACCTGGCTTACAACATCCACACCGATATCGGCCATCACTGTATCGCGGCCAAGGTCAACGGCAAGCTGGTGTCCCTGCGTTATAAACTGAAAAACGGGGACCAGGTCGAGGTGGTGACCGACGATCAGAAGTTTCCCAGCCGCGAGTGGCTGCCTCTGGTGAAGACGTCGAAGGCCCGGAACAAGATTTCAAATTACCTGAACCACCGGGAACGCGAGCGCAGCCGGATTCTGGGCACCGAGTTGCTTGAAAACATGATCCGGAAAACCGGTCTGGAGCCGCAGGAGGTTTTGCAGGGACCGGCATTGGATGAGGCCATCCATTCCTGCGGGTTCAACAATTACGACAATCTGCTGATGTCCGTCGGCTATGGCAAGACCTCGGCCCGCCGGGTTCTGGAGAAACTGGTTCCGCGTGAAAAAATTCCGGCTGCCCGGCACGACGAACTCGCCGAGAAAACCTCACCGGGCAGCCCCGGCAGCCCGATCCGGGTCAAGGATTTTGAAGATGAACTGTTGATCCGGATGGGCAAATGCTGCAACCCGATTCCGGGGGATTCCATCACGGGTTACATCACCCGGGGACGCGGGATCTCCGTCCATCACAGCCAGTGCCCGAGCGTGACCGGGCTTGTCAATGAATCCGAACGTCTGCTTGAAGTGGAGTGGGACCCGCCCTCGGAGGCCAGTTTCCCGACACGGGTTTCCATCGTCACCGTTGAGAAACAGGGGCAGTTGGCGAAGATCAGCCAGGGGCTCGCCGAGTGCGAGGTCAACATCACCCGGGCGAACGTGCGCTTGAGCGGGTTCAAACGCGCCTATTTCGACCTGACGATCGAAATTCACGACCTCAGCCACCTGGAAAAAACGTTCCAGCGTTTGAAACAGATCGATGGCGTGTTGCACGTGGAGCGCGTTCAGGAGTTCGGCAAGAAAAAACCTTCCCTGAAGGGAGACGCCTGGGAAGGGACAGGGGGACCGGAACCCTCGGAGGAAGAACCGGAGAGGGTCTCTAGTTGACCGGGACCTTCGAAACTTTGCCCGCCTTGATGCACTTGGTGCACACCTTCAGCGTTTGCACCTTGCCCCGGTAAACCGCCTGCATCTTTTTCAGATTGGGGTTCCAGCGGCGGCGGGTGTGGTTGTTGGCATGGCTCACATTATTGCCAAACATCGGACCTTTGTTGCAAACATCACAGCGTTTTGCCACGGTATCAGCCTTTGCAAAAATTTAAACGATTGTGAAAAGAAGGAAATTTACCACAAACAGGCGATGTGAGACAAGTTTTTTGGACGCGAAACATAAAAAAAAGCCCGGTCCCGGCTGGGGACAGGGCTTGAATGCGGGGAAGCGTCAGAGATCGGTGAACTGCGATTCGGAGATGATCTCCTGCAGAACCGCTTCGGCCAGTTTCTCCGAGGAGACGTGGTAGTCGTTGTTCTGGATCCGCTCCTTGAGCGCGTTGACTTTTTCAGTCCGGATGTCTGAAGAATTGCGGATCACTTCGTGCGCCTTCTGGATGACTTTCGCTTTTGAGGAAAGTGCGATCTGCTCGCTCCCGGCGGAAGACGAACCGGTCTGCTCGGTCTTGACGTTGGCGGCTTTCTTGGCCGCATCCCGGGTTTCCTGAACCGCCCGGTTTTTGATTCTGAATTGATTGCTGGGTATTTCCATTGAGTCCACCTGCCTCCCGAACGGGGGAGGACGTTAAAAACTTACGGGTTGAGGCGCTCCATCTAATTCTCTATTATATAAGGACCTGCTGTTTTGAGCAAGTGCCGTGAGCCTGATGGATGCGCTTCACACCCATAATATCGGTGGGATTTTCCCAAAACTTAAGGGGTTCCGGCCTTTTTTTGCCGTTCTGCCGCAGGGCATTGATTTAAGGTCACTTGAAAAACGACCCTGGGTCGTGGGCCGTCCCTTGGGGCTTTCAGGGCTGCGAATTGCCGGAACAAAAATACCGGTTTATTGAGTTCCCTTAAAGTTTTGTCGGCAGACCTGCCGGATTCCGGGGGATGACTCGAGCCGCGCTGCAGTTCCGGAGGCTTCCGGGTTCCAGCTTTTCTTTGATAAAACCCGAAAAATCAAAAGTTATGAGCTACCGGAACCCCGTTCCCACGGTGGATATCATCATAGAGCCGGATTTCGGCAAAATCCTGTTGATCGAACGGGCCAACGCACCTCATGGCTGGGCCCTGCCGGGTGGGTTTGTCGATTACGGGGAATCTCTGGAAGAGGCCGCGTTGCGCGAAGCGCGGGAGGAAACCGGGCTGGAGATCGAACTCGTCCGGCAGTTTCACGCTTACTCCGACCCGTCACGCGATCCGCGTCAACACACCCTCACGGTGGTGTTCCTGGCCCGGTCGAAGGGAGTTCCACGGGCTGGCGACGATGCGAGAAACTGCCAGGTGTTTTGCCTGGATAATCTTCCTTCCCCGTTGGCGTTCGACCATGAGAGAATAGTCGACGATTACCGGCGTTACCGGATCCTTGGGGAGGATCCGTTTTTGTTGTCCAGGGAGTGAAACGTTGATGAAATCAAAAAGGGGGGTGTGCCTGCTGCTGGGGTTGATGCTGTGGCAATTGCCGGTGTGCGTTTCACGGGCGCAGGAGCCGACGGATTACAAGGCCCTGCTGTGGCATCATTTGAAGAATGTCGTGGAGTTTGGCCCGCGTCCGCCCGGCAGCCACGCCCATGCGGAACTGCGCCGGTACATCAAAAACGTGGGGGGCCGGTTCGCGGACTCGGTCCGGGAGATCACCTTCACCTACCCGGCCCCGGACGGCGAGATGCTGGTCATGCACAATGTGGAATTTCATTTTGAAGGGCGCGAGAGAGGGCGGCCGGTTCTGCTGGGGGCGCATTACGACACAAGGCGGTTTGCGGATGAGGACCCGGATCCGGCCAATCAGACCGAACCGATCGTCGGCGCGAACGACGGCGGTTCCGGCACGGCGGAACTGCTGGCCCTGGCGCAGTATTTCAAGGAACACCCTCCAAGACGGCCGGTGCGGCTGGTGTTTTTTGACGGCGAGGATTACGGAAAGAAGTTCACCGAAAATTATTTCATCGGTTCCAAACGGTACGCCGCGGACCTCGGCCGGGCCTCGGCGGAGGAACGGCCCTTTTGCGTGTTGGTCATCGACATGGTGGGCGACCGCGATCTCGATATTTACAAGGAAGTGTATTCGAACGAAAACGCCCGCTGGCTCGTGGATCTGGTGTTTGGCGCGGCGGAAAAACGCGGGGCCCGGGCTTTTCATTCAAAGCCACGCTACACCATCCGGGATGACCACCTGCCTTTTTTGCAAATGGGGATTCCCGCAGCGGTCCTGATCGATTTTGACTACCCGTATTGGCACACCCAGGAAGACACGCTGGACAAATGTTCTGAAGAAAGTCTGTACGAGGTTTTCCAGGTGGTGGTGGACGCGGTCAACCAGATGTAGCGGCGTTCAGTGGGATTCCGGTTTGAGCGCTTTGAGTTTTTCAGCGGCTTCCGTATTGAGCGGGTCCATTTCGATGATCAGTTCCAGCTCCCGAACCGCCTCTTTTTGCCGGCCGGTCTTCAGGTAGATCTCGTGCAGTTTCCAGTGCAGGGACAGGAAGTCGACCCCACGGGTCCGGGCGGTGTTGAAGGCTTCTTCCGCTTCTTTAAATTTGTCGAGACCGAAGTGGCTGTTGCCCAGGTTGAAAAAGGCCACGGCAAATTCCGGATCGAGATCGATCGCGCGTTTGAGGTGGGGCAGGGCTTGCCGGTACTGGCCGGTCTTGTTCAACGCGGCGCCGAGGTTGGACAGCGCCTGAACGAAATTGGGATGGATGTCCAGGGCCCGCTTGAAATACTGGATGGCCTTTTCAGTTTCCCCTTTCCTGAAATACTGCCCGCCGAGGTTCGATAGCGCTTCCGGAAACCTGGGGTTGGCTTCCAATACTTTTTCATATTCCGCAATCGCCTTGTCCGTTTCTCCCAGTCCGCGGTAGGCGACGGCTAGGTCATACCGGGCGGGGACGAAGGCTGCATCCTGTTGCAGGGCCTGTTCGTACAGGCGGATGGCTTCGTCGGTGTTGCCCAGGGCATAGAGTTCGTAGTTTCCCCGGTAGTACAGGGCCTCCTTCGAATTGCGGTCCTGCTCCTTCAGTTCCCGAAATGTGCGCAGGTCCCGCGAAGCCAGATGGGGTTTGATGTAATCGATCGGCAGGGCGAGGTTGATGGAACGGCCTTCCAGAGTGGCGAGCCCGACCACCTTGTTTTCATGATCCAGCAGGGGGCCGCCGCTGTACCCCGGGTCGAACGGGGTGCTGGTGTAGATAAACGAAAAGTCCGGCAGCGCCTGCGGCAGGATGCCGAGGACAAAACCATGCGTCTGAACCAGGGGACCTTCCAACCCGTCCTGGTGCATGCTCACGCCTTGTGACGGGTATCCCAGTGCGGTGGTGTAGCTGTACTCCTTCAGGGAGGCGCTTTGCCCGATCTCCAGGGTACTGTAAAACCCCTTCTTGAGTTGCAGCAGGGCCCAGTCCTGGCGGCGGTCCAGCGCGAGAACCCCTTCCACCTTCACCCGGGTTCCGTTTTTAAAAACAGCTTCAACCGAATCGGCGCCGAGAATGACATGGTAGTTGGTGATGAGGACCCCGGTGGGTTCGACGACGAAGCCAGTCCCTGTGCCGATGACCTCGCCCTTTTCATCCTGGATCACCAGCAGGGCCAGCGCCCCCTTGTTGATCTCCAGAGCCCGGCCGTTCGTGATAGAAAGCGCGAAGCAAAGCAGGGTCAGGAACAGGATGATGACGGCGTTTTTTGTCGGGAAACCCAAAGCGCGGGGCATGGCACCTCCAGGGGGAAAATTCGATCAGCGAATACACCTGATTTTATAAGACCGTCCACGGTGAACACAACAGAATTCAGGGCGGAGGAGACGGAAAGAAAAAAAGCCCTCCCTTGGGCAGGGAGGGCTTTGTGAAGCAGGTGAAGGGGACTTACTTCACCGTAACGTGAATCGTGTTGCTGATGGCCGGGCTGTAAGGCACGTGGTTGCCTTTGGCGAACAGGGCCGTGATGGAATGTTTTCCGGCACCCAGTTCCAGTTCCTTACAGGTGGATCCGTCACCCATGTGAACGTGGTTGGCGTCTTTGCCGATCGGCTTGCTCAGGTCACCGGGGACATCGACATCGACCAGCAGGTGATGATGGCCCTTGCCATCGTTGACACCGTTCTTGGCCGGTTCGACTTCAACCCCGTGGGTTTCCATGCAGACTTTTACCGGGCTGGCAACGGTTGCGCCGTCCGCAGGCTCCGTGATGGCAACGGAATTGTCACTCGCCTGGGCGTTTGTGAAACCCAGGGCCAGCAGGGAAACCATGGCCACGCTTGCACTGATAAGGAATTTTTTCATAATCGGTCAATCCTCCTAAGGTAGACACAATAAAAGTGGGGACCCTCTAAAAATTGCCAGAGTAAAAATTATCAAATCCAGAGGTTCCCGGTTAAAAGTGGTTTCCGGTGACATCCTTGTGACCGGAGCCCCTGTGCTTCCGCGATCTCCTGCCGGAGAGACCAGGCAGTTCGACCGGCGGAACCAACGGGGGATATGGGCAAGCCCAAAAGGGCCGGAACGCGCTGGGGCAGATCGTTAACTCATTTAGATCACCAAATAACCGGGAAGGATTCAAGAAATATTGCAGGATTGTTGTCGGAAGATGACTTTGAAAAACGGCAGGTCCCCGCCGGGGTTGGGCTTTGCGATGGCTCTAAAACAGTATATACTCAAGCGACCGTCAAATTGGAGAACGGGATTCAGCCGTTGCCGGTGATGCTAAGGGCCCGGCAGGGTGGTTTATTTTTTTGGACGAACAGGAGGGTTCGATGGAGTTACCGGTAACGGGCGAATGTCGTCTTCTGCACACATGTGAAATGTGTGAGTACAATAACGATACGGATTGCAAGGCCGACCACAACGAGCACAACCGGTGGATCGTCAACCACCGGATGAACGATGTTAAATTCAAACTGATCGTGGGCAGCAACAAGGGGGGGGTCGGGAAAAGCACGGTCACGACCAATCTGGCGGTCGCTCTCGCGGAAAAAGGATTCAAAGTAGGCCTGGCGGACGCCGACCTGCACGGGCCCAATGTTCCGAAACTGCTCAATGCCGAATCCGTCCGCCTGAAAGCCGAGGAAGACGGCATCATACCTTTCGAGACCCGGAACGGAGTGCGGGTGGCGTCTTTGGGATTCCTCATCGAAGACCCCAACATGCACATCGCCTGGCGTGACGCGGTCAAATACGATTTCATTATTGAACTGCTGGGCAACATCAACTGGGGGAAACTGGATTACCTCCTGATCGACCTGCCTCCGGGGACGGGTAACGAACAGATCACCATCATCGACTTCATCGGTGAGGTCGATGGGTGTATCGTGGTCACCACGCCGCAGGATCTGGCCCTTCTGGATGCGCGGAAAATGATTTCCTTCTCCCGCGACAGCAATGTGCCCATCGTGGGCATCATTGAAAATATGGGAACCATGGTTTGTCCGCACTGTAGTGAACTGGTCGATGTGTTCAAGAAAGGCGGCGGAGAGAAACTGGCGCAGGAACTGGTGCTGCCGTATCTGGGAAGCATTCCCCTGGATCCTGAAGTGGCCACCCGGTCGGATGCCGGGGAACCGGTGGTCCTGTCGCGTCCTGATTCCCCCGCGGCCAAGGCATTTCTTGAACTTGCGGAAAATTGCCACAAATTTCTCAACCCGCAGGAATCGCTTCAATCCTGATTATTTCCTTGTAAAACGGTCCATAAAAGCCTCGAACTACTGCGGCGGCGGCCCAGCGGATGTCTGACAATCCATTTGCGCTCCGTCGGGGAAATATTGGATAATAAGAGAAGCGCAGGATTTGCGTTCGGTAGAAATATTAATTTTTTCAGGTACGCTCCCTTGAAATTCCCATCCAGAATTTTCCCTGTTACGGTACTGGCTCTTCTAACAATGGCCTGGGCCGGCGTGGTTCCATCCGTGCTGAAGGCGGAGGAACCGTCCGGTGATGTTCCGGTCTACTCCAACAATCCGGTGGTCGCCGTGGTGGAAGACCAGGCGATTTATCTGAACGACCTGAGGGACGCCCAGATCCATGAGTTGATGATGCAGGTCTATCAACTGCAGAAACGGAAGCTGATTGAAATTTCCATGAAAGTTCTGGCGGAGCAACAGCCTCAGTTGAAACCCGCGGAGCCGGATCCGGTGACCCGGGAGGACATCGTCAAGTTTTATGAGGCGACTGCCGAGGTTCGGTCCATGGGATCCCTGGAGCAGATGGAGGCCAATATCCGTCAGTACCTGGAAGGGGTCAATCACGAGGTATCACTGAAAAAACTGGGACAACAGTTTCAGGGAGCCGTGATCCAGGGGCACATCCAGAACTATTTCCAGCCCCCGAGCGATTTCAGGCTGGTTGCCGGAATCGGTTCGGCCATGCGCTGGTTCCCGAAAGATTCCGATTCCCGCCGAAAAGTGTTTCTCCTCGAATACTCCGACTTCCAATGCCCCTTCTGCAAACGGGTGCAACCCACATTGAAAAACCTGAGAAAAAAATACGCCAGCGATGTGCAGTTCGGATACCGGCACTTTCCGCTGCCGTTCCACGAGGAAGCCACCCGCCTGGCGGAAGCGGTGGAATGCGCCCGTGAACAGGACCGTTTCTGGGAATTCCAGAGCCTGATTTACAAGAATGCGGATTTCGCCAAAAACCCGGACCTGGTGTTTCAATTGGCCCAGAAGGCAGGCGTCAAAGACATTTCGGGTTTTGAGGAGTGCTGGGGAACGGGAAAGTATAAGAAAAGGGTGCAGCAGGATGTTCAGGCAGGAGCTAAAATCGGCATCCGGGGAACCCCGACATTTATCATCGGGCAGTACAATCCCGGCCGGGACACGGTCTCGGGTGAAATGTTTTCCGGTGCTGTTTCGGAAGAGAAGTTTATCAGTGTCATCGAAAAATACCTGAGTCAGTGAAGCGTTGGCGCGGCATCGGACCGGCCCCCTTTAAGGGGGCTTACGAAAACTGCCCCTGGCTGCAAACGGGTATTGGTTGTTCAGGGGCTGCGGGTTGCCGGAGTTGCGAGTGCCGAACGATTAGAGGTTCCCTGGAATGAGTGGTGTGACAACACATAAAACAGTCCCTCCTTTGATCCTGGTTGTGGGTGGTTTCTGGTTTTTGGGAACCCTTTTGGCCGGGGTTTCCCCCGCCCGGGGGTTTGAGCTGACCCCGAAGCCCTCTCCCACGGTGGGCGTTCATGTCACGGCCTTCATTGACCATGAGCCTCTCCAGCCGGCGGAACATTTCCGGCTCAACGTCGTGGTTTCCCTCGACGAGGGCTGGCATATCTACAGCCTCGAATCGCAGGGCGATATCTCCCTCCCGACCCGGGTCGACGTCGACGCCCGGGGAGTCGTCCCGATCAGTGATTGGCAGGAATCCCCTCCGACGATCATGAATGACCAGATCCTGCAGCGCATGGTGAAAGTGCATCTCGACCGTGCCGAATTTAGACGGGATTTTGCCGTGGAACCGGATCTGGGCCCCGGCCATTATCTGATTCGGGGAACGTTGCAGTTCCGTGCCTGCGATAACAGGATTTGCACCCTTCCGCGCAAACTGGAATTCACCACCCGGATGCGCATCGTGACCGGGGACCGGGTTTAAACTTTTCTCAACGCAATTTTTTTCCGTACCTCCCCCCATTCCCGAGGACAGGGTTCCATGCGGAAACTCATGTCAGAATGCCTTCCGGCCCGATCCCTGGAACTGCTCGACCAGGTCGCCCGGCTCGGCGGTGAGCGCCACGTTCCGGTTTACGTGGTCGGGGGATTCGTCCGCGACCTGATGCTGGGAGCCGGCAACCTCGATATCGATGTGGTGGTGGAAGGAAACGGGCTGCGGTTCGCCAGGGAACTGGCTGCGCGGCTTGGGGCCGGCACCACCCCGCATCCGCGGTTCGGCACCACGGTGCTGACCTTTCCCGACGGGAGTCACCTCGATGTGGCCACCGCCCGGCGCGAAACTTACCGCCAACCCGGCGCTCTGCCGGACGTAAAGCCGGGGACGATTGCGGAAGACATGGCCCGGCGTGATTTTTCGATCAACAGCCTCGCCATCCGGCTTTCGGTGCCGGAACCTTTGAAACCGGACGAGAAGGATCGCGCTCCGGTTGGAAACCCGGGCCTGAGTGAGCCGCATTGCCCCTCCGGCGAGGAGTGGGAGCTGATTGATTTGAACGGCGGCGTCCGCGACCTTCAAAACAAAACCATTCGTATCCTTCATGATGACAGTTTTGTCGACGACCCCACGCGCATTTTCCGTGCCGTTCGTTTTGAGCAGCGGCTGGGGTTTACGATGGAGAAAAACACGCAAGAGAAGTTGAAGCAGGCCCTGCGGGATCAGCGTGTGGACCGGTTGAGCGGTCACCGCGTGTTCAACGAACTGATCGCGATATTGGAGGAGCCCGATTGTTTAAACAGCCTCCGCCGCATGGCCGCTTTGGAGATTTTCCAGGCGGTGGAGCGCGGGTGGAAACTGGAAGAACCGCATTTCCAAGTGCTTGAAAACCTGTCCCGTCTCGACGAGGATCCTGTATTGAAGCAGGTTGCGGATCAGCAAGACACGCTCCGGACAATGCTACTGGGGCTGCTCTGGCCGCTGGCCGAGGCCCTGTTTCACAAAGTTTTGGGGCGTCTGGACCCGCCGGGCAAGCTCAGGGTGGAACTCACCCGGGACCGGCAGCAGGTCTTAAAAATCCTCGAGGGTCTGGCGCGGCAACCCGCCGTTACGGATGTGGAGTTGTATCGGTTGATGGACGGGGTTTCTCCTGAGTCTGCGTGCTGGTCGGCTGTGGCGGCGGGTGATGAGCGGAAAGCCGGTTTGGTCCGCCGTTTTTTCAGCGTGCTTCGCCCCCGGGGGAAGGTGTCCCTCACAGGCCAGGACCTGATCCGGCTGGGCCTCAAGCCCGGTCCCCGCTTCCAGGAAGTGTTCGAAGCCCTTCTGCAGGCCCGGCTCGAGGGGCGTGTCGGCAGCCGCGAGGAGGAGGAGACGCTGGTGCGCGAAATGTTTCCGGACCCGGACCGGATCCGCAATTGACCGCCGGGACCTGTGCTATACTTTTCGGGGAACCTTTACAATGAGATCGTTTCAACTCCGGTACCTTGCGGGCTCCGAAAAAACAGGGCTTGCTTACAACCGGGGAGCATTTTTAAAGGTGACTTTTCCTGAATTTCAATCTGATCATTTTTCCCGAAAGTTTTTATGGCAAGCGTTGAATACCTCATCAAGCAGTTCCTGACTCCGGACCGCCGCACCCTGGACCTGAGCAACTACAACATCGGGGACAAGGGTGTCTCGGTCCTGATCCAGTCGAAACAACTCAAACGCCTGCGTTACCTCAGGCTTCCCAACAACAATATCGGGGACGAAGGCGCCAAGGAAATCGCCGCGGCTGAAATATTCAAGAACCTCAACGAACTCGATTTATACAGCAACGTGATCAGCGACGAAGGCGTCAAGGCTATCGCCACCTCGCCGAACTTCGTCAAGCTGAAAAAGCTCGGGTTGTACGGCAACCTGATCGAGGACGAAGGGGCGATTGCCATCGCGGAGTCCGAAATCCTCAGGAAAGTGACGCATCTGTACATCTCCGGAAACCGTATCCGCAAGGAAGGGATCGAAGCCCTGAAGAACGCACGGTGCCGGACCCGTCTGTGCCACCTCTACGTCGATGACCTGGAAGACCTGGGGTATGTCGACGAGGACGACGAGGATGAAGAAGAGATGGATTTCCGCCCGGTCTGGAGGGAGGAAGACGACGAATGACCTCCAGGGCTCAGGCCGGCCGCGCCGCTTTCCCGTTCCGGGTTTTGCTTGTGCTGGCATTGCTGTTTCTCTCCATGCCGTGGCAGGCCCGGGCCCAACTGGATGTCCATGAAATCGATTACGAGAAGGTGTTTGCCGAGGGCTTTTCCCGCGGGGGAACGGTTCTGAACCTTTCGGGGAAGAAGATCGGCGATGAAGGGTTGAAACGCCTTCTGCAGAAAAAAGATCGGCTCCGCAAAGTGAAAAAACTGGACCTGCGGTATTGCGAGTTGACCGAGGCGGCGGGAAAAATGCTGGCGCAAACCGATGCCTTTCCTGCCCTGAAAGCGCTGGAAATCCGCCACAATTTCCTGATGGACGCCGGCACGTCGGCGCTGGCTGACGCCTCGGGACTGGGGGGACTGGAAAAACTGGGGCTGGGTTGGAACGAAGTACGCGATGCCGGCGCCCTGGCTCTGGCGGATTCCAAGAGGTTTCCCAAGTTGAAAAAGCTCGACCTGCGGGGCAATTACTTTGCCGACAAGACGAAGGAGGCGTTGGGCAAGAGTTTTGCCGGCCTGCGTGACCTCAAGCTGACCTCCAGTCTATAGCTTGATGATCCCCGACTCCTCGTCGAAAAAAAATTTCTCACCCTCCGGCGCCTGGTAGGTGATCTCTTTCACCTCCCAGATGTGCATCATCTTCACATCCGCCTCCGCCGCGCGCCAGCGGCCGTTTTCCTGCCGTTGACACAGCAGAAACTTGTTGGCGTTGTTGGAGACGATCTCCCACTCCTGGAAATCGCTTCTGACCTTTTTATTGTCCCAGTCAATTTCAAGAATATTCATAGTGTGTCGATTCCATCCGTTTCAATCAAAATTTAATAATGCATTTGCCGGACCAGTTCGCGCGCCCGCGCCAGGGTGTGGCTTTTGGCCGGGCGGGAATTTTTAAGAACGAAACGGGCCAGATGCACCTGGCTGTCCAGTTCCCGGTCCGGAGAGATTCCCTGGTCTTTTAGATACTGCTGAATTTCCGATTCCTTGACCCTGAGTATGTCCGGCGGCAGGGTTTCCTTGCGGGGTTCCGGTTCGCTTGAAAGGGCGGTTTCGCCCGGTTCCGGAGGCAGGTCCCTTTCGATCAGGATTTCCGGAGTGATTCCCTGCAGGGTGATGTCGATCCCCGACGGGGTGAAATATTTTGAAGTCGTCAGCCGCAGTCCGGACCCGTCGCTCATTTTGAAGATCGTTTGCACCGATCCCTTGCCGTAGGTGTTTTCACCGATCAGGATGGCCTTGCCCGAATCCCGGAGCGAACCCGCCACGATTTCCGAAGCGCTGGCGCTGTGGTGGTTGATCAGAACGGCCAGGGGCGTTTTGGGCAGACTCTCTTCGTAGACGGCGTCGTACTCCTGCGAGTCGCGCACGTGCCGGCCGCGGGTGTAGACGATCAACCGCCCCTGTTCCAGGAAATGGCTCGCCACCAGCACCGATTGGTTGAGCAGCCCGCCCGGATTGTACCTCAGGTCCAGGATGACCGCTTTCATGCCCCGTTTCCGTCCCTCTTCCAGGGCTTCCTCGAGCTGGTCGTTGGTCTGTTTGGAAAAACTGGAAATCTTGATGTAGGCGGTGTTGTCCGGCAGCCATTTGAACTGGACGGATTCGATGTTGATGATTTCCCGCGTCAGGGTGTGGCGTTTCTTTTCTCCGGTTTTGGGACGCAGTGTCTGGATGTTGACCTGGGTGTCCGGGTAGCCGCGCAACTTGGCGGCGAGTTCCTGGATCTGCATCTCCTTGAGTTCCTCGCCGTCCACGTGGGTGATGATGTCCCCCGGCAAAAGTCCCGCCCGTTCCGCCGGCGAATTTTTCATCGTCTTGAGGATGGTCAGCTTCAGGTCCTCCATGGTGATGACCATGCCCAGCCCGCCGTACTGGCCTTCCGTGTCCCGCATCGAGTTTTCGAACTCTTCCGGGTCCATGTAAAGCGAATAGGCGTCGAGCGAGCTCATGATGCCGTGGATCGCATTGGTTTCGAGCTTCGCTTCCTTGACCTCTTCGGGAAAATGTTTCAGCAGAAAGCGGAACACCTTTTGCGTGGCGTTCAGGTTGTCCTGGCGGCTGAAACCCAGGTGGTAGGTCAGCTTGTCGCTGCCATGCGTGAGGGTTTTCCCGTCGTTGTGATCCTCTACCTTGAGTTGGTTTTCCGGAACGGTGGCCAGCATGCCTTCCATCACCCCGCCGAACAGTTTCCGGTAGTCTGGTGGGTACACATATTTTTCCGCAACGAGTTCGAGGACCTCATTGAAAACTTCCAGTTCGTGGGAAAAAAAGCCCGCCTCTGCCCGGGAAGGGGAGAGGCCGTTCGGGGCCAGGGTGTAGGGAAACGCGATCAGTCCCGCTGCAACCAGCAGGGCCAGCCCCAGCCGGGCGGCATGACGGCGCAGCATTTGTGCGGGTTTGTTCAGCAGGAAATGGAGGATCACTGTTTCAGGATATCGGCTATGATCACTTCAAGGTTCTCAGTCATGAGGTCGACCGTGCCGCCGGAAATGCTGGGGGTGACTTTCAGCACACCGTTCAGGATGATGGTCGGCGTTTCGTTGGCCTCGTATTGCTGGGCTTTCGCCAGCCCTTCTTCCACTTTCCGTTTGATGTCCGGAGACTGCATCCCTTCGGTGATTTCCTTTTCAATCCCGTGGTCGCGCGACAGGAGTTTGATCACCCGGGGCTGGAAGATGTTGATGTTCATCAGGAAGTTCGTGTCGAACAACTCGCGGGTGAACTTGCTCTCGATCCCGTGCTGGTCGGCGATGTAGTAGGCCATGGCGGGAAAGGGCGTCTGGTTGCCCCAGTAAATCGGCACCTTTTTATGAAACAGCTTGCCCTTGAACTTTTTGTGCAGTTTTTCGGAGGTGTCGAGAAACTTGTAGCAGTGTCCGCAGGAATAGTTGAAAAATTCCATCATTTCAACCTGTTTGGCTCCCTTCAGTTTTCCAATGTCCCCCAACACTTCGTACTTTCCCTTGATGGCCGCGTCGGCGGAATGGCCCAGGGTGGGAACCAGCAGGCTCAGAGTCAGGATCAGGGCAAAAACGGTTCTCATGAAAAGCTCCTTGCGAAAATGATCATTATAATTCATTTTACCCCGCAAAAAACCCGATGGGGATATTTTCTGGACCTTCAAATACGTTGATTTTAGCTGTTTTCAGGCAACGGGCCGGATGAGGCCGGTATTGGCCCCGTTCAGTGGGCGATCCTGGGCCAATAGGTTGTGTAATCAAAGTTGGGGCTGTGGTTGCGCACATGGCACTGGCCGCAGGCCTGCCGGGCCTCTTTCGCAAAGCCTCCCGAAGGTGATTGCGCATGTTCACGCCGTGGCCCGTGGCACACCTCGCACTGCACGTTTTCCAGTTCCGGTGTGTCGACTTCGCTGAGGAAACCTCCGGTTTTGTTGAATCCGGTGGTGTGGCACACCAGGCATTCCGGGTCGAACGCCTTGTTGACTTTTTTCAGCGTGTTGTAGGCATGGCCGTGGCGCGACTGCTCCCATTTTTCGTGGGCTTCTGCGTGGCAGGTTTTGCAGGCGGTGTCCGTCGCGTAAACGGATTTCATCTTTCCGCGCCGGGCCTTGAGCGATTCCAGGAACAGTTCCTCGACCCCCGCGTTGTATTGCTCATAGAGGGCGGTCATGCCGGGGTCCGATGGGACTTTCGAATCGAGGGCGACGATCTGCGGGGCGAACGCTTTCGTGCCGTCCGGGTTCAGCGTGATGCGGAGGTTGCCCAGCTTTTGCCCGCGCGGTCCGGGCTGGGCGAAGAACTTTCCATCGCGTTGCTGCGGTGTGAAGTCCACCAGGTGCTGGTCGTTTTTGATGTGCCCGTTGATGACAAGGTCGACGCCTTCGGTATTGAGCAGTTCCAGCGCGGATTCTTTTTCCATGTGGGTCAGGAGGACCACGAGATCGGGACGCTCCGCTTTTAGCTTCGGCAGCCACCGGTCGAGCGCCTTTTTCGGGGCGAGCACCTGGATGCCCGAATCGTGACCCGCGTAGAGCAACTCCGGTTCCGCCACCGAGATCAGGCCGATGGTCAGTCCGTCCGGAAATCGTTTCACGATGTACGGCGCGGTTTTCCAGCCTTCAACCTGCACGTTGGCCGAGGTCCAGGGCAGGGCGGGCAGTTCCTGGAGAAACGAATTGCCGTACACCAGATCCTTTTCCCCAAGCACCACGGCGTCGTAATTCATCTGGGCCATGGCGCGGACCATGGTCTCTCCCTTGAGACGGCCCTGCCGTGAGGCTTCCTTGAAGTTGTCGCCGAGGTCCACCCGGACGATGGGAACCCCCTGTTCCTGTGGTGTGGAGAAAAAACCCATGCGGCGTTCCACCCCTCCCTGATCTTCTTCCTTCGCGCAGCCGCAGGGCTTGAGTTCCCCGAGAGCCTGCCCGGAATACTGGACCAGCACCTCGCGCGATTTGGCGGCAGGCGGTTCCGCCCGTACAGAGAGGCAGCCGGTGATCAGAAGGAGCAGGGCGAGTCCCGTCCATCCATGCGTTCTTCTATTGAATTTAAAAACAGTCCCTGACATCGGCGTTGTATTGAGAGTTGCTGATTTGAAAAGAGTATCCAATAACGGACCGCAGTGCAATCACTGACCTCAGTGATGTTTTGATTGGGATGCAGAACAAAACACGTTACACTGGGCCCCAACTGGGAGAAGCCGATCCATGCCCCGCCGCCTCTTTGAAATCCACATGCATTCGAATTTTTCCGATGGAGAGTTTTCCCCGACGGAGTTGACGGGGCTGGCCCGCGCCAACGGGGTGGAAATCCTGTCGTTGACCGATCACGACACCTTCGCCGGAATTCCCGAATTCCTGCAGTCGGCCCGGGAGCAGGAGATCACCGCTTTTCCGGGAATCGAGATCACGGTGGCTTACCGGGATTTCAATCTGCACCTTTTGTGTTATTTTCGCGACCTGGAATCGATTCAGCGGGACCTCCGGGACCGTGTGGAACGGATGAAAGCCCAGCGCGAGGCACGCATGCACGAGTTGATCGAGCGGGTCAACGGCGTGGTCCCGGACCGGCACCGGGGCACGATCACTTTCGAAAATGTCCAGCGCGCCTCGGAAGGGGTGCTGGCGCGGCCCCACCTGGCGGCTGAAATGGTGCGGCTCGGTATCGTCAGGGATGTGCGCGACGCCTTCGATCGCTACCTCGTGCAATACAATGTCGAAAAGAAAAACCTCACCGCCTTCGAGGCGCTGGAAATGGCGCGGCGGAGCAACGGGGTCCCGGTCATCGCCCACCCGGGTGAGCGAACCTATTCGCTGGTCAACCCGAAAAAAGGACGCCTGCCGGAGCATGTCCCGGAGATGGTCGAGGAACTGAAAGCGCACGGCCTGATGGGGCTCGAATGCGTTTACCCCTACCATGAAAAAACGGGACAGGTCGATTTCTTCAAAAGCATCGCCCGGTCGTTTGATCTCATCGTCACCGGAAGCCGCGATTTTCACGGCGCTTCCACCAACCAGAAACCGTCCCTTCTCGGCACCACCCGGATGGAGCCGGACTGGCTGGATGCTTTCAACCAGGTGTGGGGCGTGAACTGATTCCGCCCGCGCCGGACTTTTATAAGAAGGACTTTATGCCCAACAGCCCCACGTTTGAAAAAGCCATCGAAGAAGCCCAGGCCGATTCCCCCGATCTCGAAAAAATGCTCGCTCTGTTGAACGAGTCGCAGAAGGAAGGAGACGCCCGCGCCGCCTACACGCTGGGTTCCTGGTACCTGCAGGGGCAGAACGTCGAGCAGAACCCGGAGAAAGCCATCCCGCTGCTCAACCAGGCGGCGGAAGAAGGCGTGCTGGAGGCGTTGTTCGATCTGGCGGTGTGTTACGAGCAGGGCATCGGCGTGGAATTGAACGAGCGGCAGGCGTTCGAGCATTACCTGCGCGCCGCGCTTGGCGGAGACCCGGAAGCGCTGCATGAGGTGGGACGCTGCTACTACTACGGGATCGGCGTGGGCGAAGACAAGGCGCTGGCGGAAATCTGGCTGGACCACGCCGACGGCGAGGAGATGGAAGACGGCTTCAGCGAAGACGATGAGGATTGATTAAAGCCCCTCCTGCCATTGATGGGGGTGTCGCATTTCGACAGGCTCAATGTGACACCCCAAAGGCTTCACTGTCTAAAACCAAAATTGTCATTCTGAGCGGGCGTCAGCGGAAGCGAAGAATCTCGGACCTTGCGGTCAGCAGCTTGAAAACCGTTTGGAGAAAGAACCCACCAGACGTGTCATTCTGAGTGGAGCGTCAGCGGAGCGAAGAATCTCGCCTTTGCCTGTGTTTTTTCTTTTGAGAGGTTTTCTTTAAAACAAATTTTCCTGATTGCCTTCTTTTGGCGGCGTTTTGCCGAAATGCTCGAAGGCCAGCGCCGTGGCCACGCGCCCGCGTGGCGTGCGGTTGATCAGCCCGCACTGCAAAAGGTAAGGCTCCAGCACATCCTCGATGGTGTCCTTCTGTTCGTGGATCGACGCCGCCAGCGATTCCACCCCCGCCGGTCCGC
>JAGQJZ010000004.1:45623-62670 GCA_020430445.1 Nitrospina sp. | reverse complement strand
GATGAGGCCGGTTTCGACCAGCTCTTCGAGACCATCCATCAATTGAAGGGGCACAACCCCGCCTACGTTTCGGTGACCTATGGCGCCGGGGGAAGCACCCGCACGCGCACCCTGGATCTCGTCTCCCGCATCAAAAACGAGTTGGGGATCGAGAGCATGGCCCACCTCACTTGTGTCGGCAGCAGCCGCGATGAAATCCGGGAAATTCTCGGCATTCTTCAGGACAACGGCATCGACAATGTTCTCGCGTTGAGGGGGGACCCGCCGCAGGGGCAGGAAACCTTTGTCAAGGCTGAGGGCGGATTCGGATACGCCAACGAACTGGTCGAGTTCATCCGTGGGGATTTCGGATTTTGCATCGGCGTGGCCGGTTATCCGGAAAAGCATGTCGAATGCGCGGATATGAGTACCGACCTGGACAATCTGGCACGCAAGGTGGACGCGGGCGGCGAGTTTGTCGTCACCCAGTTGTTTTTCAACAACCGTTTTTATTTTGAGTTTGTGGACAAGGTCCGCAAGCGGGGAATCAACATTCCTGTCATTCCGGGCATCATGCCGATACTGAATGTCAAACAGATCAAGCGCTTCACCAAAATGTGCGGGGCCAGCATTCCCCGTGACCTGTTGCGCCGCCTTGAAGACGAGCAGGACAACCCGGAAGCGGTCCGGGCGATCGGGGTGGCCCACGCCCTCGAACAGTGCGAGCAATTGCTCGACGGCGGAGCGCCGGGGATTCACTTCTACACCTTGAACCGCTCCAACGCCACCCTGCAGATTCTCGAAGGTTTGAACCACACTTCGCATTTTTCTTCCGACTGACTCCAAACCGTCATCCATCATGCATAAGGGACTTCTGATTGTGCAACTGGTGCTGCTCCTGGCGGCGCCCTTGTCCCTGCCGGCGCAAGAGGCCGGGAAAACTCCGGAATATCCCAATCCCTACCGTGATATGACGCACGACATGGTCCTGATCCCAGCCGGCAATTTTGAGCAGGGATGCGATGCCCTGGGGCCGGAACACGGCGCTCCGCAGCACACGGTTTATCTGGAAGCGTTCATGATCGACAAGTTTGAGGTCACCAATCAGCGTTTTGAAGAGGTCATGCCCGACCACAAATTGAGGCGGAGCCACCTTTCGGCGTGTGACCGTTGTCCTGTTTCCAAAGTGACTTGGTACGAGGCGGCGGACTATTGCCATTTGATCGGCAAGGCCCTTCCGAGCGAGGCGCAGTGGGAGAAGGCGGCCGGCGGCCGCAACGGATGCGATTATCCCTGGGGAGCGGAGTTCAAGCCGGAAGAGGGAAAGGCGCACGGAAAAATAAAGTTGAAAGACGGGACCGCCAAGGTGGGGAGTTATCCGCCCAATAAATACGGCCTGTATGACATGGCCGGAAACCTGTGGGAATGGGTTGCCGACTGGTATTCGCCCGAGTATTATTTTCGGGAAGTGATGTACAATCCACGGGGCCCCCGGTACGGAGTGATGAAAGTCCGCCGTGGCGGCGCGTGGTCGGACCATCCCAACGGCATGCGGGTCGGTTACCGGGACTGGAGCTATCCGTTTTCACGGAGTTACAGCGATATCGGTTTTCGCTGCGCGATCAGTCTGGGGCCCGTCACCCCATCGGCAAAGGGCCAATGAGCGACAAAACCAAAATCGAGTATATTTCGCGGCTGGTTCAGGAAGAGCTGGCCGAGAGCGGCGACTCCCTCGAATTTAAAAACAAGTTTATCGGGGACGAAGGGCTGGAAACGCTTTGTGATGTTGACGGTCTGGAGAAAGTCGAAAATCTGGATCTGACCCGCAATCACATCACGCACCGTTCAATTTCGTTCCTGGCGCGATGCCCCCGTTTTACCGGTCTGAAACGTCTTTATATCGGGGAAAACAACTTGGGAGATCGGGGGGCCATCGCCTTGTCCCAGGCCTTGTTCCTGCCTCAACTGGTGCATTTCGACGCGCGGTTCAATCACATCGGGCAGGATGGCGGGCGCGCTTTGGCGATGGCGGCGTTCAAAAAAATTCAGGTGTTCATCCTGCAGGACAACCAGACCGGAGACGAGTGCCTCGACGCCCTGGCGCGCAACCCCGGTTTCATGCACACCCGGAAGTTGAATCTGTACCGCACGGAACTGTCCGACAAGAGCGTTAAAACCCTGGCGCGTTCCAAGGTGCTGAAGAAACTGAAACACCTCAATCTGGCGAGAAACGTCCTCCGGCTGGATTCCGCCTTGGCCCTCGCCAAAACCAAGACGCTGACCAATATCGAAACGCTCCTGATGTTCGATACCTTCATCGGCGATCAGGGGGTCGAAGCGCTGACCCGGTCGGAGTCCCTGCCTAAACTGAAAACGCTCCGCATGACCTGAAGGAACGGCGGAAGGCGAAATCCTTCAGCCGCAGGAGGCCAGCGTCTGGATTCCAAAAAGCTGTAAAAAGGAAACGGCGGCCCAGATTCCGATACTGGCGAAAAACCCCAGCAACACTGCGGCCATCACGAATACCCCTGCAAGCATGAAAATTCCCTGAACGCCTTTCGTCTGCATCTTCTCTCCGTTTGGTTAAAAAGGTTGAATCAAAGTTTTGCTGGTATGGGAATCCGGTTCCCGGTCCGCCGCTCAGGAATAGCGGTCGTTGAGCCAGGGCTCTGCGGTGTTGGAATAGCCGCGTTTTTCCCAGAACCCCAGTTCATCATAATCGCGGAAAATAATTTCACCGATCCACTTGGCCCCTTTCCAGGCATAAAGCTGAGGCGTGATCATCCTCACCGGGCCCCCGTGTTCCTTGGTGAGGGGTTCGCCTTCCCAGGAGTGAACCAACAGGACATCATACTTCATTGCTTCTTCCAAGGGGAGGTTTGTTGAATAGCCGTCGTACGCTTTTATGTAAACGTATTGTGCTTCGGGAAGCAGGCCGCACTCGTTGGCGATGTCCGAAAACCGGACGCCTTCCCAACGGTTGTCGAGCTTGCTCCAGGTGGTGACGCAATGGAAGTCCGAGACATCCTGCGTCTGCGGCAGTTTGTTGAACTGTTCCCAGTTGAAGGTCTCCGGGTTTTCCACCAGTCCTGAAACCGTGAGAGACCAGAAATCCAGCGGAATCTCAGGTTGCACTCCGAGGTCGAGAACGGGCCATCGCTCGGTGGGTTTTTGTCCGGGAGGAACCTTGGGCATGCCGTCCCGGTTGAGGGGACCTTCGCCCATGGGAGCCGGGCCCTGCCACTTCTGATTCTCTTTCAGGGCGCGCCGGTACGCAATCATCTGTTCGCGGCTTTTGATCTGCCGGGTATCCAAATCCGGCTCTGGTAGTTCCATTCAACCCCCAACGGTATCAAGTGAGTGAGGGGCCTCTAAAGAAGGCCCTTGCGCCGCAACAGGCTTCGGTTTTTCAGGGTCAGCGGGCTGCCGGGAGCAAGGGTTTCGAACGCTTCGAGGTCCACTTGATCGTGAAACCCTGTCGCCACAGGCCCCAAGGTGCCATATTCTAGCATGGCGGGCTCCCTATGTGCCAAAAACATGGCAAATACTCCTTATTCTGCAAAGGGTTAAGCAGTTAAAGCTCGCTCCCGGTTTTACCGTTAAGAAACAGGAGAATGGGGAGGATTCTGCATGAGCCTGAACATTTTGACGTTTAACTGGCACGAACCCTATATTTGCCAGCTTTCCCGCATCAAACACCAGTTTCTGGTGGTGGCCCCGGAAACCCAGCCGGGGCAGTTCCGGCATTGGGACACCCGCATGCGGCCGGTTCCCGCCAATTGCACCCTGATCGGATTGGAGGAGGTGCAAAGCCGCTTGCACGAGGGCCGGATCGACCTGGCCATTGCCCACAATATAAAAGACCTGGTGTGGCTCAAGGAATATGAGTTGCCCAAGGTATGTGTCTTTCACTGCCGCCTCAGCACCGAAATCGCTCTCAGTTCCGTGGCGATCGATAGAAATGAATATCTGGGAAAAGTCAAAACGTTGCTCGAAGACGTGACCCCGGTTTTCATCTCACAGTCCAAGCGGGACGACTGGGGACTCAAAGGCGACGTGATCGTCCACGGTATGGACGTCGAGGACTTTCCGCAGTGGACGGGCGAGCGGGCAGAGGGACTGCGCGTGGGCAACCTGCTGAAAGAAATGGACCTGGCGAGAGGATTCTCTCTCGGTGAAAAGATCATCGACGGTTTCGCCTGTAAAACCCTGGGGTTGAATCCCACGCTGGCCGGCAGCCGCCTTTCCACGAGTTACGAAGACCTGCTGGAGCATTATCGAACCTGCCGTTTCTACCTCAACACGCTGCCGCCGCAATATGAAGACGGCTACAATTTTTCTCTTCTTGAGGCCATGGCCACCGGGATGCCGGTCGTCTCGACGTACCATCCGGACTCTCCGGTTGTCGACGGAACCAACGGGTACATTGCGGACGATCTCGATTTTCTGCGTGACCGCTGTGCGGCGCTGCTTGAGGACCCGGAGCTGGCACGTACCCTGGGCGCGTGTGCGCGGCAGACGGTGAAGGAACAATTCCCCATCTCAAGGTTTGTGAATTCCTGGAACCGGCTGATCGAAGGTACGGTTCAATCGTTTATCAAGAGCCGGGGATTCGATGAGAACCGGACGGCAACTCCGTTCCACGAACGAAGACGCAAGAACATCCTGATGGATTATGTCGCGCATCCGGCCACCACCGCGTATTACCTGGACCGGGCTTTCAGAAAAGAACACAACGTCATCACCTGCGGCGACACCATCAACGATCAGGTCATCCATTTGTGGAATCTGGAAGCACTGAACTGGCCCATTGAGCCGCAGGATATTTACCGGCGGGCTGGAGGCCCTCTTGCCGGAGTTTTGGAGAGTTTACCGAAAGGATGGCAGCCCGATTTCTATCTTTATGTGGAAACGGGTTTGTCCGAAGTTCCGCCCGATCTCGATACGGCTTCGGTGCCGACCGCTTGTTACCTGATCGACACGCACCTCCACCTCGAGAACCATCTGCGGCTGGCTTCCAGGTTCGACGTGGTGTTTATTGCGCAGAAGGAATACCTGCCCCGGTTCCGTGAACAGGGAATTGAAAACGTCTACTGGCTTCCTTTGGGCTGCGACCCGGACATTCATGGAAAACAGGATGTCGAAAAGCTTTGGGACGTCGGGTTCGTCGGCAGCATCACGCCGGCCAATCCCCGGCGGAAGATTTTACTCGACTGCATCGGGGCCCGGTTCGACCTGAAGGTCGATCGGAAATTCATGACGGAAATGGCGGAGGTGTTCTGCCGTTCCCGGATTGTGTTCAACAACGCGATCAAGAATGATCTCAACATGCGGGTGTTCGAAGCGTTGTGCTCCGGCAGCCTGCTGATCACCGACAAGGCGAATGCTCTCACGGAGTTGTTTGAGGATAAAAAGCACCTGGTGGTCTACGACGATGCGGCGATCACGGACACCGTCCAGTACTACCTGGACCATCCGGTTGAGAGAGAAACCATCGCTGAAACCGGCCGGCAACACGTGCTGCAGCACCACACCTACCGGCACCGGGCCCGGGAAATTATCTCGATACTGGATGGAATATTTTCCTCTGACTTGAGCACCTCGGCGCTGGCCGGAGACGACCCGAACCTGCCTGACTATTACCGGCACGTCCGTCACGACCTTGTGGGTTTGATTCCTGAAAGCGCCCGGTCCGTACTGGAGATCGGTTGTGGAGCAGGGGCGACGGGCCGCCACGTCAAGGAGTCGAGAAACCTGTTCTGGGCCGGGGTGGAGTTGAACGCCGATGCGGCGGCACTGGCGAAATCGAACCTGGACGATGTGATCGCCGGCAATATCGAAACGCTAGACCTCCCGTATGAACCGGAAAGCTTCGATTGCCTGTTTTGCGGCGATGTGTTGGAGCATCTGGTGGACCCGCAAAAGGTGCTGAACACTCTCAAGGGTTTCCTGAAAAAAGACGGCGTCCTGGTGACCAGTATTCCCAATGTGCAGTTCTTTGGGGTGTTCAACCACCTTGCCGAAGGCAACTGGACTTATCAGGACGAGGGAATCCTCGACCGCACCCACCTTCGGTTTTTCACGTTCAAGGAGATCGAAAAACTACTCGCCGAAACGGGATTTGAACTGGATCAGGTTGAAGAGACATTGGACCCTCAATACGAGCAGTTCCGTGGCAAAAATCCGGGCGTGCTGAAGATCGGACGCGTGACGCTGGAGGAATTATCGCCGGAAGAACTCAGGCGTTTTTTCGTGTTTCAATACCGCCTGTGCGCCCGCAAGGTTGCATCGCGTTGTGGAACCATTTCCGATCGATCCGAAACGGCGGAACCGGATGAGCTCCTGCTCAAAGAAGCCAGGGAACTTGAAGAACAGGCTGAATGGGAAAAGGCGGCCGGTCTCTATGCCCGTCTGCTGGAATTGCATCCGGAAGCGGTCCCGGCCATGGTCGGGCGGGCCAACTGCAGCCTCAAGCAGGATAGGCTGAAAGAAGCGCGTCACTGGCTGGGCCGGGCGCTGGAGCGGGATGAAAACAATTCACCGGCGTTGATGGGGCTGGGGGTTTTGTCCCTGCGGGAAAATGAGATCGAGCAGGCCCGGGGCTGCTTTGAGCAGGTGATCCGGATTGGGAGTGCACCCGCTAAAGGCCATTGTGGTCTGGGAATGACCTGTCAGGTTCGTGAAGACTGGGAGCAGGCCATGGAACACTTCAGTTGTTCGCTGGAACACGATCCGGAAAATCAGGTGGCGATGTCTTCCCTGGTTCGGTTAGCCTGGAGCACTGGTAAATTTGAACGGGCTGAAAAAGCGATCAAAAGATTCCTGGAGATTCATCCGGCCAACCTGAACATGTGTTTCGGACTGGCGGGGATTCTCTATGAGCAAGGGAAACTGGAAGAAGCCCGGGACGCCCTGAACCACATTTTGATATTCGAACCGCATCATGGTGACGCGTTGGAGTTGCTGGAGAAAATAAAAGGGCAGGGAGTGCAGCGATGAGCGCCCACGATAAAAGCACGTTGTTCCACAAAAACCTGGAGTGGATGCGGCCCCACAACCCTTCACTGGCGGAGAGGATGAAACGGTGGACGGGAAGTCCCGATGTTGCGCTCAGCCTGTCCAAAACGGAAAAGACTGTTCCGGTGGTCCGGCAGATTTCACTGCACAGCCGCTACGATCCGGAGAAAGAAGCCCGGCAGTGGTTTCAAAACAATACGGTGGACGCGGCCTCTTTTATTGTCTTCGGCCTTGGCTTTGGCTACCACCTCGATGTGCTCCTGGAGCACACGACGTCTTCCATCAGCGTGATCGAGCCTTCTCTCGACCTGTTTTGCCATTGGGCCAGCGAGGTTGAGCTTTCCCGGTACGCTGACCGGGTCCATTTTATAGTGGGAGAAACGGCGGCCAAGGCGGTGAGCTTGCTCCAGGATACCCGGCAACCGGTGCTCTCTCATCCGCCTTCAATCCGCCTGCACGAAGCTTATTTCAAAGCGGTCGAAGCCGGAATGGAGTTTGACCGGTTGACCGCGGAGCATCCTCTGCGTGTCCTGGTCATCCCTCCCATTTACGGAGGGTCGTTGCCCACGGCGCGGTATTGTTTTGACGCCCTGGAAGCGCTGGGGCACAGGGCTTACTGGGCCGATTGCGACAAGATGGCGCAAGCGTTCCATGCGATCAAGGGATTCTCCGCCAACCGGGAACACTCGGAAATCCTTTCAAGAAAATTTCTGGAATTCATCAGTGAAGCCGTAGTGGCGCGCGCGGCGGAGGTCCGGCCGGATTTGATACTGGCGCTCGCCCAGGCTCCACTCGACCGTGAGACGGTGAAGAGGCTGAAAGCGCTGGAAGTTCCCATCGCTTTCTGGTTTCCTGAAGATTTCAGGACGCTCACTTATTGGCAGGAGATGGCCTCCGCCTATGACTATTTCTTTGCGTTCCAGAGAGGCGAGTTTCCTCAGCGCCTGAAAGAAGCTGGCAACGTGGGGTACTACTATCTGCCGCAAGCATGCCACCCTGCGGTTCATAAAAAGTCCGGCCCGGCTGCCGGCCTGGAAAAGTTCAGCGCCGAACTATCATTTATGGGAGCGCCTTATTACAACCGCACCCAATCCTTTGTTCGGTTGCTCGATTTGCCGTTTAAAATCTGGGGAGAAGGATGGGACCCGGAGGGTGTGTACGGGGCGAGTCTGCAGGGAAACGGGAAGCGGGTTTCCACTGAAGAAGCGGTGCAAATATTCAATGCGTCCCGGATCAATATCAACCTGCACTCCTCCACCTTTCATGAAGGGGTGAATCCCAACGGAGATTTTGTCAATCCCCGCACCTTTGAAATTGCCGCCTGCGAGGGATTCCAACTGGTGGACTGCCGCGAAGAGCTTCCCTTCCTGTTCGATATCGAAAACGAACTGCCGGTGTATTCCAGTATTTCAGAATTGAGAGAACTCATCCTGCATTTTCAGGGGAACCCGGAAGAGCGAAGGCGATACGCCGCCGCCGCCCGCAGAAGGGTGCTCGCGGAGCACACGTTCGAGCACCGCATGCGGGAACTGCTCACGCACATCTTCATCGACCATCTCGACCGCTTTAAGAGCACCCTTGCGGACCGGGAAACGGAATGGAACGACCTGGTCCTGAACTCTGCGGCCGGCACCTCCCTGGAGTCTTATTTGAAGCCCTTCAAGGATTGCGAATCGTTTTCCCTCAAAACGCTCAAGGAAGCGATTGAAAAAGGCGAGGGAGAACTTTCGGACCCCGAACTGTTAATCCTCATGGTCGATCAGGTGGTTGAATGAGGCAAGCCGCTGCTCCTGAAAACATTCTGATGCTGAATCTCACCCGGATGGGGGATTTGATTCAGTCGACGCCCCTGTTAAAGGGAGTCCGTGAACAATATCCCGCAGCGCGGATCACCCTGCTTGTGGGGCGGGATTTTTATGAATTCTCCAAACGCCTTCCCTGCGTCGACCGCACCCTTGTGCTGGACCTGCGGCAGTTCAACGACGGCCGGAAAGGCAAAATCGTCAACTGGGTCGAAATCTACAAATACTTTGAACAGACGCTCAATCCACTGCGTGACGAGAAGTTTGACTTGGCCTTCAACCTCAGCCATTCCAAATTGAGCGCTTTCATCCTGTCGTATCTGAAAATTGCCAACATCCGCGGCTTCCGGTGCAACAGCAGGGGAGAGAGGCAAACCGACCATCCCTGGATGCAGTATTTTTTTACCGAGCCCTTCAACCGGGATTTCAACACCTTCAATCTGGTCGACCTGTTCTCCCGCGCCGGAGATCTGCCGGACAAGCCCCGCTCCCTTGAAATTCGATCGGCCCCTGAAGACACGGAGAAACTCCAGCCCCTGCTTCAGCAGTACGGGATAGGTGACAGCGAGTTCCTCATCGGCATGCAGGCCGGGTCGAGCCTCAAGGGACGGCGCTGGCCTCCAGCGAGTTTTGCCCGCCTGGCCGACCAGCTCATATCGCGGCACAATGCCCGGATCGTTTTGCTGGGAGTCGCCTCGGAATCGGACATTGCCGGTGAGATTGTGCAGCGGATGGAGTTTCCGGACCGGGTGATCGATCTCACCGGTAAAACGGGCATCGATTCGCTGATCGGGATGGTCGGCCGTCTCGACTACCTGGTCACCAACGACACCGGCACCATGCACATCGCCGCGGCTTTGGACACTCCTGTTGCCGGGCTGTTTTTTGCCCACGCGCATCCGCATGAAACCGGGCCCTACGCACCCGGCCATCTGATTTTTCAGGCGGATATTCCCTGCGCGCCCTGCAGTTATGGCATTGAATGCAACGATGTGGTCTGTGTGCGGAAAGTGTCTCCGGAACTGGTTTTTAACATGATCGGAAGGCACCGGAGGTCCGGCAACTGGAGCCTGCCGGAAAACGGTGAACATCTGGAAGGCGTCCGCTGTTTCGTGACCGAATTCGATCGCGACCATTGCCTGCGGATGCGGCGGTTGAATCCAGCGCCTTTAGAGACCCGGGACCTGTTTGCCTGGGCCTATCGCCGTTTGTGGCTGGATACCCTGAACACTGAAGCCCCCGCGACCCGGCCTGTGGACGGTACCGTTGAGTTCCTGCGTTCCTCGTACCGGTTGCCCGTGCCGCTTGAAACGTGGCAGGCCTGGCAGGCGTTGCGCCGGACCGGGGAGGAACTGCTGGCGCTGGCGGAGCGGGGAGTGGAACTCGCCGGGAGCATTCTGACGGAGCTTGCCGGCCCGCGGCCTTCGCACGAACGTTTGTCCCGTGCGGGTGACCGGATCACAGCGCTGGACGATCAGATCAGCCAGGTCGGGCTCACCCGTCCGGAGTGGAAACCCATCACCGATCTGTTCAACAAGAGGAAAGAAAATATCGACGGAACGGATGTCCGCCAGATGGCGAACGAAACCCGGCAGTGTTACCGGAAGATGAAACTGGAATGCGAAATGTTGAGCAGGATTATCGAAGAGATCCGGGACAGGTTGGGGCGTCAGGCCGCCTGGGGGGAGGACGTCAGTTCCATGAGGATGGAAGTTCCCGGGAGGTAACAGGCGATATCCGATTCGCCTCGATCGGAGAGAAATTCCTGCAGAAACTCAAGCGAGGCCCCGCCGCCGGTGGAAACAAAAAAGTTCGAAGTGAAATTGTTGAAGATGGAATACGTTTCCAGGGCGTCGAATTCGATTTTGAGCTTGTGCGTCTTGATCTGATTGTTCAACTGGTTGAGCAATTGCTTCCGGATCAGGTTTTCCATTTCATCGTAATGCAGTTGGTTCAGAATTGCAGCGGAATCACCGCCTCCCACCACAATGCTCAGGTTCTGATCCGCAATGGCCGCGGCGAACAGGATTTTGGCCAGTTGTTTGGAGCCTTCCGCGTAATGATCGCAGTTGGGATGGTCGTAGGCTCCCAGAGGCCCGTTCCAGAAAACATTCCGGATGGAGCCTTCCCGCAGGATACTGCGGTAATAGTTTTCGATGGTTTCGGGACCCAGGTCGAGCTGGAAGTCCGTTTCAAAGTCCGGCATGCTGCCAACCCTGAAATCCGTTTCCATGAAGTCGCGCGTGATTTTGTAATCGTCCGGATAGACCAACTCCACCTTGTTTTTCTGCGCCAGCGCGATGATCTCTCCCGCCAGTTGAACCTCGCGGATCAGGTCTTTCTGGTCCGCTTCCCCCTTCGAGTCCCACATCTTCCTGGGCAGGTCTTCTATGCTCAAGCCGTCGAGTTTGCTTTTGCGCTCCTGGGCCAGAAGGAAGGCGTTGACCATGCGTCCACCAATGAAGATCAGTTTGATCCTGGCCTGGACGAAGGTTTTGAGGATGCCGATCTTGTCGGCGATTTTCGTGCCGCCGGCGACAACGGCGGTGGATTCCGGATGTTCCAGAATACGCTGGCCGAATGTGCCCAGCCGGGTGATTTCCTCCTGCAGCAGGGCTCCGGCCACCGCGATTTTGCCCTGTTGCCGCATGATCTGCGGCAGCAGTTTGATGCTCTTGGCGACCCTGTGGCTGCATCCAAACGCGCAATTGATGAAAACGTCCGACACCCGGGCCACGTCCTTGATGAACGTTTCGCGGTAATTGTCCGTGTTCTCCGGATCGAGGAGATATCTTAAGTTGGGTAAGAATTTGATACCCCCGATTGGCAGCTGGTGCTTCAACACAATTTCGAGCGAGTCGGTCATGTGCGAATCGGTCACTTCCGGAGGAAACAGGGCGTAGGTGTCTTTGTAGATTTCGCGCAGAAGGGTGTCGAAGTGGTTGCAGACGTACTGGATATTGAATATGCCGTCCCAGCCCTGGTGGTCCTTCCGCTTGTGCGGGCGGCCCAGATGAGAACCGATGATGATCCGGCAATCCCCCTGGGTCAACTGATGAATACGGTGGAAGGTGGTGTCGAGAAACCGGCGAATCCGGGTATCGTCCAGAACCCGATAGCCTTTGGCGGAAGCAGCCATGGGGACGTTGAAATCGACCCGAATGAAGATGGTTTTACCTGTCAGATCCTCAGACTTGAGATTATTTAGACTGGGGATTTGGCTGCCTTTTTTCATAAAACCATGTTAAAATATAAATCGAAAAAAATCAAATAGTTAAGAACAGTTTGCTATTTCCGGATTATCGAAAGAGACGTTGCCCGCACCGGGCCCTGATTTAAAGCGACACGCATTCTTGTGTTTTGAAATATAACAGGATTTAGTCTATTATGCATACAACATTTCTCTTCTAAGGAGTTCATTTCTTGCCCCCTCGAAAAACCACTCCCAAAATTTCCCCAAAGAAAAAACTACTCATTAACGCAGATCACAGAGAAGAGTGCCGGGCAGTTATTCTTGATGATGGCAAACTCGAAGAAGTTGTCATAGAGCATTCCGCCCGTGAACTGGTCAAGGGAAACGTGTATCTCGGTGTCATATCCCGAGTTGAACCGGCTATTGAAGCGGCATTTGTCGACTTCGGTGGGAAAAAGTTCGGTTTCCTTCCCTTCAAGGACGTTCTCAGGGAATCGTATCTGCAAACCGGAGAAAGAAAGGCCAAGGTCCGTATTCAGGATGTTCTGGTACGGGGCCAGAAAATACTGGTCCAGGTGGTCAAGGAAAGCCGCGACGCCAAAGGGCCTTCCCTGAACAATGGTATCACCATCCCCGGCCGATTCCTGGTCCTCATGTATGGCAGTTTGTCGACCGGCGTGTCCCGCAAAATTGAAGACGAAGCCGAGCGCAGGAAGCTGAAAGAAATCCTTTCCGATTTGGAGCTCCCTGAAAATATGGGGGTGATCATCCGGACGGCGGGTGTCGGGCGGACCAAGACCGAATTGCAGAAAGACCTGCAGATGCTTCTCAAAATCTGGGAAAACATCCAGGAGACCCTGCAGAAGTCCTCCGGCCAGGCCCCGGTCATGCTGTATGAAGGGCCGGATATGGTGGTTCGGACTGTACGCGACCACTTCACGGCCGACACCTCGGAAATCATTGTCGACAATAAGGAATCCTACAAGGCTCTCAAAGATTTCATGAAAATGGTCATGCCGCGCATGGGGAGCCGTATCAAGCTGTATCAGGAAACCCAGCCGCTGTTTTCCGCCTTCAAGGTCGAAGACCAGATCGAAAATATCTACCAGAGAAAAGTGAACCTGCCCTCCGGAGGCTCCATTGTTTTCGACATGGGCGAGGCCATGGTGTGTGTCGACGTCAACTCTGGAAAAACGACCAGCGCCAGTGAACTGGAAGAGACCGCTCTCCGCACCAATACGGAGGCGGCCGAGGAGATCGCCCGCCAATTGCGGCTCCGGGACCTCGGCGGATTGATTGTCATTGACTTCATTGACATGTTCCAGAAGAAGAACAAGGCCCTGGTGGAAAAACAGATCAAGCAGGCCTGTAAAAAAGACAAGGCCCGGATCAATATCTCCCGGATATCGCGTTTTGGTTTGCTCGAGATGTCCCGGCAGAGAATGTCGCCGCCGCTCAAGGAAGGGGTCTACGACACCTGTTCCACCTGTTCCGGCACCGGCATGGTGCGGGCGGATGCCAACCTGGCCCTGCGGGTGATTCGCAAGATCCAGGAATCCATCGCTGCGGACAGCGTGAAGTCGATGAAGGTGACCATTTCAAGCGGAGTGGCCAACTACCTGCTCAACCACAAAATGGGATTCCTCGTGAACCTGCAGGAAGCGCAGGGGATTCATATTCAGTTTGAGGGGCGCGAAAGGCTCCTGCCTGAAGATTTCACGTACGAAGTGCTCGAGCGCAAAAAGGTGGTGGAGGATAAAGACAAGAAGCCGGAGGAGAGCCGGGAAGAACCCCGCGACAGATCCCGGGAAGAACCTCGCGACAGATCGCGGGGACGGCGTCGTTCTTCTGCTTCTGCGTCCCGGAGAAAAGAATCCATTCCCGAGGAAAAAGAAATCCCGTCGGAAACTAAAGTGGCTGAAGCAGTGGAAACCGTTGTGGAGGAAACCGAGGAGTCCGGCGAGGATAAATCGTCCCAGAACAGACGTCGTCCTCCCAATAGCGGGCAAAGAAGGCGTTCGGTGCGCCGCACCTCTTCATCTTCATCTTCCAAGCGTGGCGGCGTGAGGGGCCGGCGTTGGCGCAGCCAGCGCGCGGACAAGGGGGGCACCCAGGAAAATGGAACCCCGGCTGCCGGCTCACCGGAAACTTCAAGCGCCAGCGGACTGGAATCCGAGCGCATGGTTTCTCCCTCGCTGCCTCTGGCGGGAGAAATTATAGGGAGGATGGAGGGGCAACAGGAAGCCAACACCCGGGTGATTGAATCGGCACGGTCCGAAGAACCTGCTCCCGCCCGCGACACGGAGTCCTCCAGCAGAAGCGAAGAGACGTCTCCCGGCGTTTGATCCGCCTTATTTTTTTTGTGGGGCAGGGGAGTAGGCGCAACGGAAGCCTGTGTCCCAGGAACGCAGGGCAGGCGGCGCGGGATTGCGGAAAGTCAGGGTGGCGAACACCTCAAGGAAACCGTGCTCGCGTTTGTTATAGGCCCCGCCGCGGATGACCCGCAGCCCTTTCCCGTAGAGAGGGTCCTTAAAGTCCGATCCGGGGTAGGGGGCGTATTCACTTCCCGTCCATTCCGACACGTTCCCATTCAGGTCAAACACGCCTTCCGGTGTTTTATCCATGGGAAAACTCCCCACCCGTTTCGGGGTTTTGCCGAAGTTCCCGTTTTCGGCCGAGAACTGGTTCCCCCAGACAAAAAGAAGCCCCTGCGAACCCCGGGCGGCTTTCTCCCATTCGAGTTCCGAGGGCAGGCGTTTGCCCACCCAGAAACAATAAGCCTCGGCCTCGTACCAGGTGACCCCGCGCATGGGGTGGTCCGCGCTTCCCTCGGCGTAGGCAGCTTTAGGTTTGAACTGAAGGAACTCCCCGTAAGTCACCTCATAACGGTCTATATAGAACTCAGGAAGCGGCAGCGTCTGGCGAGGTCTGGCGTTCTGGCTGGAGGTCGTGTTGGACATGAAGGACGGCATCCGGTCGGTTGAATCCAGTCCAAGGACGAATTTTCCCGCCGGAATCCGGACCATGTCCTTCAGGAAGGCCGGGGCTGCCTGAGCCGGTGCCGGAAGCACGAGCGCCAGGACAAGCCACAGGGCCGAGGGAAATTTCAATTGAGCCCGTCCCCGTTTTTTGACTTGAGCGATGCCGTCCTCGTTTTTTTGCTTTCCGGGAACTGGGTTTCGCCCGGCGGAATGTAGACATATTCCAGCGTCAGGCAGGCCGCCTCTTCGCGGGTGCAGATTCCGGTTTTGCATTCGGATTCTGAATGGTTGCAGTAGTAATTGAGGATACGCAGTTTGACGTGGCCGCCCTCGGACGTGCGGACCAGATAAACGGATTTCCTGGACTCCACATTGTGCGTGCGCGTCCGGTAGTTGTACCAGCCGGAAATCGCGTCATTGCGCAGGCTGCCCCATTCCCGGGTGTCTTCCACAAAGCCGGGGTCGGATACGGTTTTCACCGAGTCCATCTTCACCGGCCCCAGGTCCGCGACGCCCACCCCTCCCTTGTGGGTGGCCCCGCTGTTGGTGATGACCTTCGTCCTCTGGAACCCCAGGTCCCAGTCGTGTTGTGAAAGCTGCTCCGGATGGGAGTCGATGTCTCCGACCTGATGGGATTTTTTTTCCGAGAAGTCGACCAGGGTCCAGTTGTCCCGCGAGGTGGCATTCACCTTCAGGATGGGATTGTTGGTGCGAATGACTTTGACCTTTTTCGGGGGCAGGGGACGGTTCTCGAATTCCGTGATGTTGTCGCCCATGTAGTTCATGGCCACATTGAAAAACAGGGTGGCCCCCAGAAGCATGCCGATGACTTTTAATCCATTGTTCATAAACTGATTGTATCAGAGGAAAAGGACGCCGTCTTCCCCTGCCGGGATGGGGATAAGGTGTTGGGGATTTAGGGCTTTTGGCTTCCGGTGGCATGAAGTATAATGTCACCTGCAGATTAACTCAATACCCGCCTGATGGTTTATGTCCGACAATCGCTATTTTAAATACAAAAAAGTCCAGATTGAAAATTTCCTGAAACGGGAATTTGAAAAATCGTTTAAGGGCGCCGGTCGGATTTCCATTCGCAAACGGCAGAAATTCATGAGCCGGATCAATAAAAAAGTGAGCCGGCAGTTTGGCAAAGACGTTCTGTGCCTGGTCGATTTCAGCCGGCAGGGGTTCACCACGCTGGTGTCTCCCTCGCATCAGGAGTCGACGGGAAAGGGACGGTTGTTTCATTCATTTGTGCATCCCCAGGTGGCCTACACCAGCCACTGCGTCGACCGGTTCAGCGAACGGACCGAAACCGGAGAAAACTGTGTCATTTCTCTCGATGATTACCTGGAGGAAGCCCTGCTCACCTTTGGGTTGCACGAAGGGTACCTCATCTGCCGGCATGGGGTGTTTGCCTATGAGCTGGAAAACGACCGGTTCGTGATCAAGACCTTTATCAGTTCCGAAATGTTGTCCGAAGAACAGGTGCGCCAGTTTTACGGATGGGATGTGGTGTCCGCCATCAGCCCGGAAATCATTGCGGAGGACGATTCTGAATGCGACTTTCTGCTTGCTGAAGACCAACCTTCCTCCACCCCTTCCGGGGATCTTTAACCGGGTCTCCCCGGGAACAACGGGCCTGCCGCTGTTCCCCCTGCAGGTTTCATGATTCAGCTCTATAACGTTTACAAATCCTATCAGAGTGGCCACCCCGTTCTGGCCGATATATCCATGGTGATCCGGGAGGGCGCTTTTGTTTTCATCACCGGACCCAGCGGAGCCGGGAAGAGCACCCTGTTGAAAATCCTGTTCCGGTGGGAAAGTTTCGACCGGGGGCAAGTGCTGGTGCACGGGATGAACGTGGGCAAGATCCCGCACGACCGTCTCTACCTCCTGCGCCGGAAAATCGGCGTGGTGTTTCAGGATTACAAGCTGCTCAAGAATAAAACCATTTTCGAAAACGTGGCCTTCGCCCTGGAAATTCTCGGCGTGGACCGCAAAACGATCCGTTACCAGACCTGGGAAGCGCTCAAGAATGTGGGGTTGTCTCACAAAAAGGACGCCTATCCCCT
>JAGQJZ010000004.1:0-45523 GCA_020430445.1 Nitrospina sp. | reverse complement strand
CTGCTGCGCCAGAGCGACCATCCGATTGTCACCCTGAACCAGGGACGCATCATGGAAACCCAGTACGCGGGCTGATCATGTTCCGAAATGCACTCCATTACGCCATGGCCAATATCCGCTCCAACCGGCAGGTGTGCCTGGCGTCGATCGGCTCCATTGCCGTGGCCCTGTCCTTTCCCGGAATCTTTCTTTTTATCTATCTCAATCTGAATTCCTTTCTTTCCGACTGGAACCGGGAAGTTCAGTTGATGGTGTACCTCAAGGACGATATCAACGCCGAACAAAAAGCAAAGATTGAAACGGTTCTCAACGGCAGGGCAGGGGTTGAGAGCATCGCCTTCATTTCCCGCGACGAGGCCTGGGCCAACTTCCAGCACCTGTTTTCCGAACAATCCGGATTACTGCAGGAACTGGAGTTCAATCCCCTGCCGGCTTCCTACAGCGTGCATTTCGTCGAAGGCCCGGAACGGATCGATTACATCCGGGATGCCGCGCTGGCGTTGAATGGCGTGGCGGGCGTGGAATCCGTCGACTATGGAGAGCAATGGATTTCCGGGTTCGAAACGTTTCTCATTTTCCTGCGCATCTTTTTATTCGCCCTGGGCGGTATCCTGGCCATCGGGGTTTTGCTGATCGTTTCCAACACGATCAAGCTGTCGGTTTATTCCCGGCGCGATGAAATAGAGCTCATGCTCCTCATCGGGGCCAAACCCCGCTTTATCAAAATGCCGTTTTTCATTGAGGGTGTTTTTCACGGCGCCCTGGGAGCGGTGATCTCCATTGGTCTGTTGAAGCTGCTGCACTTTTATTTCCAGTACCAGTTCAAGGAAGGGGTTGCGGCGCGGGGCGCCGGGCTGGAGTTCCATTTCATCTCAGGCCTGTACCTCGCCCTGATTGTGGCAGCCAGCGTGCTTGTGGGCTGGCTCGGCAGTTCCCTGTCCGTGAACCAGTTCCTGAAATCCTATAAAAAATGAAACCTGCCGGGCGCATTCTACTTGCCGCTATTCTTCTGTTTTCCTGTGCCGGAAGCGGTGCCCAGGCGGCCAAGACGGAAACCGTGCAGGAGATCAACAAACTCCTGGAAGACGAGAAAAATCAGCTCGAGAAACTCAAGGAAAAGATCGACCGGCGCGAGCAGCAGCTTTCGGCTATTGGTAAAAAGGAAACCTCCCTGTTGAAGACACTGGAACGCTTGGGAGACCGGCTGAAGTTGCGGGAACGGGAGTTGCGTATCTACCAGTGGAACATCCAGATCAATAAAAAGCAGATGGGGACGCTGGAGCAAAAAATCACCGAAATGGAAGGGCAGATCAAGCGTCAGCAACACGTGCTCGGGTCCCGGTTGCGCGCCCTGTACAAGGAGGGCGGGCTGGTTCCGGTACGGATTCTGTTCTCCGCGAATGGGCTGGGAGAAGCGCTGCAGCGGCTGAAATACCTGGATTCCGTCATGGCCTACGACACGGCGGTGTTTCGCTCCTACGAATCGAAACTGCAGCAACTCAAGACGGAAAAACAGACCCTGACGAATGTCAAAACCAATCTGCTCACCCTGGAAAAGGCGGCGCTTTCTAAAAAAGAGGAACTGGAAAAGGAAAAATCCGGCAAGTCCGCATTCCTCAAAAAGGTTTCGGGGGAAAAACATTACGCCCTGCAGGCCCGCAAGGAGCTCATGCAGTCCAGCGAGGATTTGAACTCCCTGATCGCGCGCCTGCAGGAAAAGCTGGTCCTGGGGAAGGGGCTCAGTATTGTCGACAAGAAAGGCCGCCTGCGACTTCCCGTGCCGGGGGTTCTGGTCAACAAGTTCGGCCGGCACAAGGACAAAAAATACGGCACTTATATCGTCAACAATGGAGTCGACCTTAAAATTCCCGCCGGAACGCCTGTCCGCGCCGTGTTTGACGGCAAGGTCCTGTTCACCGGTCCGCTTGAAGGGTATGGGAATCTGGTGATCCTGGGCCATGGCGACAAATACCATTCCCTTTACGGGCACCTGGACAAGATCAATGTCAACACCGGGGAGATCGTTGCCGAGGGGGGAATTCTCGGCACCTCGGGGGATACCGGTTCCCTGGTGGGGCCCACGCTGTATCTCGAAATGCGGCACCAGGGGAAGCCGATCGAGCCCACCGGCTGGTTCAAGATGGCCGGGAAGTGAGCCCAATTCCGGGTAGGAGAGCCCGGAGATTTAGGTTATACTTTATAAAATTATGAACTTTTTGCGGAGTAAAACGTTGAATCCCTTCGTCTCTTTCAGGTCAAGACTTCTGCGTATTCTATCCGGCGGAACCCAGGTACTGGTGATTTCTTTTCTTGTACTCGGTTTGCAGAGCCCGGTATGGGCCAAACAGGATACGTCCGAGGAAAAACCCCAGGTCAATACGTTTGACAAACTCCGCGTTTTTTCAGAAATACTTTCCCTGCTGGAAGCCAATTATGTCGAAGACGTTGACTCCGATGAGCTGATCGACGGCGCCATCAAGGGACTCCTCAAGGTTCTCGACCCGCACACCTCTTACCTGCCTCCGGAATCCTTCAAGCAGATGCAGGTTGAGACGTCCGGTAAATTCGGCGGACTCGGCATCGAGATCAGCATCCGCGACGGGATTCTCACCGTGGTCGCTCCGATCGAAGACACCCCGGCGGACCGGGCCGGAATGCAGGCCAACGACAAGATCATCAAAATCGAGGATGAGTCGACGCTGGAGATGAACCTGACCGACGCGGTCAATCTGCTGCGCGGCGAACGGGGATCCGCCGTCACCATCACCGTCCTGCGGGAGGGTGTCGACAAGCCTTTCGAAGTGAGTATCACCCGCGATGTCATTCAGGTTAAAAGCGTTAAGTTCAAGGATTACCAGAACAATATCGGGTACGTGAAAATCCGCAGTTTCAGCAAAACCACCAGCCTGGACCTCGACAACGCGATTGAAGAACTCAAGAAGACAAACATGGAGAAGCTCATTCTCGATCTGCGCAACAACCCCGGCGGCCTTCTCAACCAGGCGGTTGAAGTGGCGGACCGCTTCCTTCCTGCGGAAAACCTGATCGTTTACACACAGGGGAAGACCGAGGACCAGAACATGCGGTTCACCACCCAGAGCCGGGGCAGCCGGGTGGATTACCCGATGATCATTTTGGTCAACGGCGGCAGCGCCAGCGCTTCGGAAATCGTGGCCGGGGCTCTTCAGGACCTGAACCGGGCCGTCATCGTGGGCACGCAGACGTTTGGCAAGGGTTCCGTGCAGACCATCATACCGCTCAGCGACGGCTCGGCATTGCGCCTCACCACGGCGCGCTACTACACCCCGAGTGGACGGGTGATTCAGTCCGAAGGGATCACCCCGGATATTATCGTGGAGATGCCGCTTAAAAAACCGGGTGAGGATGAAGAAGACAAGGAACTGAGCAAAGCGGAAAGGGAAAAAGAACGCGTCCGCAAATTTCTTCGGGAAAAGGATCTGAAAAAGCACCTCAAGGGAAAGAGTTCCGGCGGCGAAGTGGTGGAAACGGATGAAGATGAAAAGAAAATGGACGAAAAGGAAGCGCAGCGCCTCGCCGAGATCGAGGAGGAACTGGAAAATGACCCGCAATTGCGAGAGGCCATTTCCCTGCTTTCCGGTTGGTCGGTGATGAACAAGGTGTTCAAGACCAGCTCCATCGAAACTTCAAACTGAATTTTAAATCTGGATTGTTTCAAGGCCGGAGGTGTCTGAAGCCTCCGGCCTTCTTTATTTATGCGTGTCCTGGGTATCGAAACCTCGTGCGATGAAACCGCCGCCGCCGTTCTCGAAAACGGCGACCGGCTCCTTTCCAATGTGATTTGGTCTCAGCACGAAGTCCACGGAAAGTACGGGGGCATTGTGCCGGAACTGGCCGGGCGGCGGCATGTCGAAACCGTTCACCTGGTCATTGAGGAGGCCCTGCGGCAGGCGGACGTCACCCTTGAGGACATTGACCTGATCGGCGTCACAAACGGTCCCGGCCTTGTTGTGTCCCTGCTCGTCGGGGTGAACACGGCCAAAGCCCTGGGCTACGCCTGCAACCTCCCGGTCGTGGGGATCAACCACCTCGAAGGCCATCTGCTCGCCATCATGCTGCAGGAACCGGTGGCGTTTCCTTTTCTCGCGCTCATCGTTTCCGGTGGCCACACCGACCTGGTCCGGGCGGACGCTGTCGGTGATTACAAGGTGATCGGGCGGACGCGCGATGATGCGGCGGGGGAATCCTTCGACAAGGTCGCCAAGATGCTGGGCCTCGGGTACCCGGGCGGTCCCCTGATTGAACGCGCCGGGCGCGAGGGCAATGCCGCCGCGTTTGATTTTCCCCGGAGCATGATGGAAAACGGCAACCTGGATTTCAGTTTCAGCGGCTTGAAAAGCGCGGTGCGGCGGCTGCTTGAAAAATACGAAGCCGAGGCGCGAACCCCGTCCACTGCGGATGTCGCGGCCTCTTTTCAGGAAGCGGCGGTCGATGTCCTCGTCGCCAAACTGTTCCAGGCCGCAGAGCGGGAAAACTTGAAGCGGCTGGTTTTAACCGGCGGCGTGGCGGCCAACGGCCGGTTGAGGCAACGGCTGCAGGCGGAGTCGGAGGAACGCGGTTATGAATGCTTCATTCCGAGGCCCGTTTTCTGCACGGACAATGCCGCCATGATCGCCGCCGCCGCGTACAACAAATACCGCAACCATTCCGTTTCCTCGGATGTCCTGACTCTGGACGCCAGTTCCAACCTGGCTTTTTGATCCACGCCATGCGATTGCTCGTCACAGGTGGAGGCGGGTTTCTGGGCAGGAACATTGCCCTGCGATTGGCCGGGATGGGCTATGACGTTCACACCTTTGGCCGCCGCTCTTATGCGGATTTTCCCGCCAGTATCACGCAGGTCCAGGGTGACCTTAAAAATCCTGACGATGTTTTAAAAGCCTGCGATGGCATGGACGCGGTGTTCCATGCCGGGGCCCTCACCGGTATCTGGGGTCCCGCCCGGGCGTTTGAGGAAACCAATGTCCTCGGAACGCAGAATGTGATCGACGCCTGCCGGTCTCAGCAGGTTTCCCGCCTGATCTACACCAGTTCTCCAAGCGTTGTTTCGGCTCCGCACGACCTGGAAAATGCCGATGAAACGACGCCTTATCCCGAAATTTTTTTGTCGGACTATCCACGGACCAAGGCCGAGGCAGAGCGGCGCGTGCTGTCGGCAAACGGGGAGGGCGGGCTGGCGACGGTGTCGCTGCGTCCCCACCTGATCTACGGTCCCGGAGACCCGCATTTGATCCCGCGCATCCTGCAGCGGGCCAGCAAAAAGCAACTGGTGCGGGTCGGCAACGGGGAGAACCTTGTCGATATCATCTACATCGACAACGCGGTGGAAGGACATATCCGGGCGCTGGAATCGTTGCAGACGTCATCCGGTTGCGCCGGGCGGGCCTATTTCCTGAGCGACGGTCACCCGGTGAACCTGTGGGACTGGATCAACCAGTTGCTGGCCGAGTTCGGCCTGCCGCCGGTCACGCGTTCCCTGTCGCATCCGCTGGCGACGTTTATCGGAGGGATTCTGGAAGGTTTTTACCGGGGAATGAGTGTCGAAGCGGAACCGCGAATGACCCGGTTCCTCGCGGCCCAACTGGCGAAGAGCCATTACTTCGATATTTCCAACGCCCGCCGGGATTTGAGTTATGTTCCGCTGGTGACACAGGAAGAAGGATGGAAACGCATGGTGGCGTGGTTCAGGGAGCACCCAGCCGGTTGATCTTGTGCGCCAGGCAGGCGGCGCCGAACCCATTGTCGATATTCACCACCCCGATTCCGGTCGAACAACTGTTGAGCATCGTGAGCAGCGGCGCCACCCCGCCAAACGCAGTGCCGTAGCCGACGCTCGTCGGCACCCCGATGACCGGTTGTTCCAAAAGCCCCCCGAGTACGCTCACCAGAGCGCCTTCCATTCCGGCAACGGCCAGCACCACGCGGGACTCCCGCAGCGTGTCCAGACGGTTGAGCAGCCGGTGCAGCCCCGCCACGCCCACGTCGTTGATCCGCGTGACCCGGCTGCCGAAGGTTTCGAGCGTCACGGCGGCCTCCTCGGCCACGGGAATGTCGGAGGTCCCGGCGGTGACGACGCACACGTTGCCCTCGGGCTTTTTTTTCCTCTTCTGGATCACCAGCACCCGGGCGGCTTCGTGATAACGCGCCTTGGCGGGAAGGTGTTTGCGGATTTTTTTGTAGACGTCTTCTCCCAGCCGCGTGGCCAGAACGTCCGCTCCGGATTTGATCAGGGACTTCAAAATGGACTGGATCTGTTGCGGGGTTTTGCTCTGGCAGTAAACCACTTCCGGGATTCCGGAACGCAGGGTCCGGTGATGGTCGATGCGGGCAAAGTCCAGGTTTTCGAAGGGGAGGTCCTTGAGTTTTTTGAGTGCGTCCTCAACCTTCAGCGAACCCTTGGCGGTCTGTTGCAGAATGGCCTTGATGTCTTCAGGTTGCATCGATCCCCCTGACGCCTGAAAACTCGTTGCTGATCTGCACCCGCATGAGGTCTTCCAGGGCGTTGGCCGGGCTTTTCTCCTCGTAAAGGACGCGGTAGGTTTCTTCGATAATGGAGGCCTGGATGCCGTATTTTTCCTTGAGGGCAAAGGCGGATTTCACTGTTTTGATACCCTCGGCGACCGTCTGCATGCCGGCGGTGATCTGGGAAAGCGATTGCCCCTGGCCGAGTTTCAATCCCACCGTGCGGTTCCGGCTCAGGTCGCCGGTGCAGGTCAGGATCAGGTCGCCCAAGCCGGACAGACCGTAAAAGGTTTCCGGACGGGCTCCCATGGCGGTGCCGATGCGGCTGATCTCGACCAGGCCGCGGGTGATGAGCCCGGCGCGCGTGTTGTGGCCCAGCCCCAGTCCGTCGCAGATACCGGCGGCAATGGCGATCACGTTTTTGATCGACCCGCCGATTTCGACGCCGACCGGATCACTGCTGGTGAAGACCCTGAATTTCTCGGTTGTGAAAATAGCCTGTACCGCTTCCGTGTTGACGGTGTTTTGGGAAGCCGCGACGATAGTGGAGGGGACCTGCCGGGCCACTTCCCGGGCAAACGTCGGTCCGGAAAGCGTGGCCAGTTTCGCACCATCTCCCAATTCCCGCCTCAGCACCTGGGACACGGTCAACAGGGTTTCCTCCTCCAACCCCTTACTGGCATTCACAATGAGTGGATCGCCGCTCAGCAACGGTTTCAAGCGCCTGGCCAGGGGGCCGATGACGTGCGACGGTGTGACGATGACGACGACGTCCCGGTTCTGGAGCACTTCGTCGATATGGTTCGAGGGCACGACATTGTGTGGAAGCCGGTGTCCGGGGAGGAATCGCGCGTTCTCCCGCGTGTCCGCCATCTCTTCCGCCAGGTCGGGTTCGAATACCCACAGGTTGACGGGATATCCCTGTTGGCCCAGATGGAGCGCCAGGGCGGTGCCCCAGCTCCCCGCACCCAGGACCGCTATGTTGGTGTCTTCAGGTTTCAAGGCGTTGTTTCTACCAGATCGAGAGTTCGCAAAAGTCCAATATAGTACCCCATTTCACCGGGGGTTAGCAAAACCCTTGTAAAATTAGGCTTGTAAGGGCTATACCTTTGTGATTAAATTACAGATTCTTTTACCTGACTTCCCCATTCATTAACAAACACCGACTCATTTCATTCATGGCCACTGACCCCAAAACTTCCCGCAAGCATCTGTTAAAAGACCCGGACCCATTCTATTCGGCCAGCAACCAGTTCATGGAGCGGCTGCTGGTCAACAAGGTTCCCCTGGCCATTCTTCTGGTGAGCATTGTTCTCATTGCCGCCGGACTCGGCATTTACCAGAAGCAACAATTCAAGAAGACCCTCTCAATGGAAGAGCTGTACTTCCAGATGCAGCAGATGCTGGAAAAAGAAAAGGACGCTTCACCGGATAAAATCCTGGGAGATCTTAAAGGCAAATTTGGGGAATTTGATGAGGGAAAACAGAAAAAGCGGGCGCACCTGCTTTTGGCCGATGCCTATTACCGGTTTGAAAAATATCAGGAAGCTGAAAAGGAATACCGCGAAATCCGGGACAATGCCGGGGCCGACTTGCTGGTCAAGGACCTGGCCCGGCGGGGCCTGGCGCATGTGATGGAGGGGAAAAAGGATTACAAAGCCGCGATTGAGATTTACAAATCGATTATAGACAATCCCGGTCCATTACCGGTATTCTATGAATATACCGGTCTGGCCCGCGCTTATGAGTTAAGTGGCGACAAGGAAAACGCCAAACTGATTTTACGGGATCTGACAACCAAATTCCCCGACCATCCCGATCTCAGCCGCGTTCAACTCCAGTTAAAACAGTTGGAGGGCGGTTCCTGATCAACTGAAACAAGGACTCCCCGGTGAAATTTTCCATTTGCAGGAAATTGTTCAAATTCGCCGGGTGCTGTCTGATCCTGCTGTTGCTCATCCTTCCTTCGCTTTCGCTCTCCGTTCCTTTCGTCGACAAGGAAACCGAGATCTCCATGGGGCAGGGGGCCGACCCCCAGGTCATTGCCCAGTACGGGTTGTACCCCGACAAATCCCTGCAGATTTACGTCAATGAAATCGGCCAGCATCTGGTTTCTTCCCTGAGCAATCCCGAATTCGACAAATACTTTTTCAAGGTCGTCGACAGTCCGGAGATCAACGCTTTCGCGCTTCCGGGGGGCTATATCTATGTGACGCGGGGAATCCTGGCCGTCATGAACGACGAGGCGGAACTGGCGGGGGTCCTGGGGCACGAGATCGGCCATGTGGTGAATCATCACGGAGCCGAGGCCATGGTGCGCGCCATCGGCGCACAGATTCTGGCGATCGGAGGCGCCATTGCCAGCCCCAAAAACGCCGGGCAATGGCTTGCGATCAGCACCCAGTTGTTCAGCACGATCAACCTGGGCTACGGCCGGGACGCGGAACTGGAATCGGACGCGCACGGGCTGATGAATGCCTACGAAGCAGGGTACGATCCCAAAAGCGCGATCAATTTTTTCCGCACCCTGCGTCAGCAGGAGATCATGTCCGGGCAGTCTTACCACAGCTTTCAGGCGACCCACCCGGACACCAAGATCCGCATCATCAAGGCCGATGCGCTGGCGGACTCGATCAACAACCGCGGCAACAAGGTCACCCACAAGAACCGGGAGAACTTCCTGAAACATATCAAGGGAATCACCTACGGCGGCAAGCGGCACTCCCGGGACCGGCGGCAGTACAAGCCGCAGTATATTGATATCTACACGGTCAAGGAAGGCGACACCTTCACCAGTATCGCCAAAACGGAACTGGACGACCCCAAAAAGGATATGGACATCGCCATTTTAAACGGCATGCGGCCGGAAGATAAACCGGAGCCCGGAATGCTGCTGAAACTGGTGCGCGAAGGCAAATCGGAAATCCGGCAAATGCTGGACCTGCGTCCGTTACCGAGCAAGAAACAGGAGATCGCTCCTGAAAACAAATTCCACTACAAGTTCCGCTGAACCCGTTTCCAACCTCGTGATGGAACTGTCGAACGGCAGTTCCTTCCTGCTCAAGAAAGCCAGCACCGTCCACTTAAAGCCGGAAGGCGAAATCTGCAACCGCCTGAACCTGGGAACCCGCGTGGTGTTGATGCAACAGAAGGGGGAATGGGGAAAGATCAACTGGCGAAGCGGCAAGAAAAAGGGATGGATACGGCTCACCCCTCATGGTTGACTCGATCGGACAATAAAAAACCCGGAAGGACTCGACAGTCCTCCCGGGTTTTCTTTTTCAGTTTAAACCACTCAGCCCTTCTGCTGGCCGACGTAGTTCAGCGCCGAACCGGCGTAGAACCACTCGATTTCCTGATCGTTGAGGGTGTGGTTGACCGACAGGTCCTCGGACGAACCGTCTTCATGGGTGAGCGTCATGGTGACCGGCGCTCCCGCCTGAAGCTTGTCCAGATCCTTGAAGGAAACCTTGTCCTTCTGCTGGATCTTTTCGTAGTCGTCCTTGTTGGAGAACGTGAACGGCAGAACGCCCTGCTTTTTCAGGTTCGCCTCAAAGATACGGGCGTAGGATTTCGCGACCATGGCCAGACACCCCATATGGCGGGGTTCCATGGCGGCATGCTCGCGGCTGGAACCTTCCCCGATGTTTTCATCAGCGAAAATGACCCAGCCCTTGCCGTTTTCCTTGTAGTGGCGGGCGATTTTGTTCAATTCCACGTCGGCTTCACCGGTCATCAGGTTCGTTCCCGTACCCGTGCCGCCACCGAAGAAATTGGTCGCGCCGAGGAACAGGTTGTTACTGATGTTGTCCAGATGGCCGCGGAATTTCAGCCACGGACCGGCCTGGGAAATGTGGTCGGTGGTGCACTTGCCCTGGGCTTTGAACAGGACGAACAGGTCCTGGTAGTCCGCGACCGGATCCTGTTTCGGGAACGGATCGAGGAACGCCAGGCGCTCGCTGCTCGGGTCGATGATGACTTCGCCGGACTTTGTGGGAGCCAGGTAGCCGCTGTCTTTCGACGCATAACCCTGGTCCGGAAACACCTCGCCGGTGGGCGGGGAGAATTTGAACTCCTTGCCGTCATCGGTCTTGATGCTGTCGGTCAGCGGGTTGAACTTCAGGGTGCCCGCGAAGGCGTAGGCCACGACGATTTCCGGTGAACTGATGAAACTCAGCGTCTCCGGATTGCCATCATTCCTCTTCGCAAAGTTGCGGTTGTAGGAGCTGATGATGCTGTTCTTGTCGCCTTTCTGGATGTCGTCACGCTTCCACTGGCCGATACAGGGGCCACAGGCATTGGCCAGAACCGTTGCGCCGACGTCCTGGAAATCCTTCATGATGCCGTCACGGGAGATCGTCTCGAAAATACGTTCCGAGCCCGGCGTGACCAGCAGGTTGGATTTTGCTTTCAAGCCGGCTGCCTTGGCCTGGCGCACCAGGCTCACCGCGCGGGTGAGGTCCTCGTAGCTCGAATTGGTGCAGGAACCGATAAGAGCGGCGGAAACGCCTTCCGGATAGCCTTTCTCGTCGGTTTCGGCGCCGATTTCGGAAACCGTGCGGCCGAGGTCCGGAGTGTGCGGGCCGACAATGTGCGGTTCCAGCGTGGACAGGTCGATTTCATAAACTTCGTCGTAGAACTTTTTCGGATCCTGTTCGACTTCCGGGTCCGAGACCAGATTGGCCGCGTATTTCTTGGCCAGGTCGGCGATGGCGTCGCGCTCCGTCTTGCGGAGGTACACGTCCAGGCTTTCATCGTAACCGAAGGTCGAGGTGGTGGCGCCGATTTCCGCACCCATGTTGGTGACGGTGCCTTTGCCGGTGGCGCTGAGGGAACGCGCGCCTTCACCGAAGTATTCGAGGATGCGGCCCGTGCCGCCCTTGGCGGTCAGCATGGTGGCGACTTTCAGGATGATGTCCTTCGCCGAGGTCCAGCCGCTCATCTTGCCTTTCAGGTGAACACCGACGAGTTTGGGCATGCGGGTCATGAACGGCTGACCGGTCATGACGTCGACCGCGTCCGCGCCGCCCACGCCGATGGCGATACAGCCCATGCCGCCCGCGTTCGGGGTGTGGGAGTCCGTGCCGATGATGACGGTGCCCGGACAGGCGTAGTTTTCGAACACCACCTGATGGATGATGCCGGAGCCGGGCTTCCAGAAGCCCATGTTGTATTTCATTGCCGCCGACTCAAGGAAATCGTAAACCTCCTTGTTGGTCTGGATGGCGCTTTTGAGGTCTTCCGCCGAGCCGGTGTAGGCCTGGATCAGATGGTCACAGTGAACCGTGGAAGGAACCTGCACTTCAGGAATCTGTGCCGACATGAACTGAAGAATGGCCATCTGCGCGGTGGCGTCCTGCATGGCCACGCGATCGGCATTGAGGTAGATATTGGAGACACCCCGTTCCAGCTTGGAAAAGTCGGTCGCCGGATCCATGTGGCTGTAAAGAATTTTTTCGACAATAGTGAGGGGCCGACCCAGGCTCTTGCGGATCGCTTCGATTCTTTCCCCCATGGACTGATACAGTTTTTCAATTGGTGCTGCATCCAGTAACATTGACTTCTCCTTTGGACTTTAAAAGATGTTATATTATCCCCTTCGCTCAACCAGACAGGGTGTTTGGAATGAAAAAAGCGAAGGAAGAGCGCAATTCATTTGGGTAACGGTTGGGGATTTTGCCATGATTCCTCCTGAAATACAAATAATTTCAGGAACCGGGTCAGGCCGTAAGAGTTTAAAAACATTACTTAAAACAAAAATTTATATCGTTTTATTCGAACGATTGCCTGAGAGTTGCCGGGATGAGCCGTTCCATCTTTGATTCTGCTGAATTTAACCGCAATCTGTTTTTTCCGCGGCCCGATCACGGAGCCACGCCGGGCAATGCGGAGGATCTTTTCGTTCCTGTGGAAGACGGGGTCGCGGTTCATGTCAGGATCCATCCAAACCCCGGCGCCCGTTTCAGTCTTTTATATTTCCACGGGAACGGGGAGATTGTGAGCGATTATGACGAACTATCGCCCGTCTTCAGTGCTCTCGGAGGCGAATTCATTGTCTGCGAATATCGGGGATACGGAAAAAGCGGAGGAATCCCCACCTTGAAAGACGCTCTGGAAGACGCGACTCGGATCTATGAGTTTCTGGGAAAGCAGCAAAAACTGCAGAAAAGGGTGGGGGTCATGGGCCGGTCCCTGGGCAGCGCCTCGGCGATCGAATTGTGCTCCCGTTTTCCGGAAATCAGCGCCTGCGTGATCGAAAGTGGTTACGCCGACCCGATCCCTCTCGTGCAACGGCGCGGCCTGCAGATTGGGGAGACGACGCCGGAGGAAGACGCGCTGTACAACAACAGCCGGAAAATCCGCAACGTGAAATGTCCTTTGTTGATCATGCACGGTGCCGAGGATTTTCTGATCGAGCCCCACGAAGCGGAACTGAATTTCGAGAACGCAGGATCGGACAACAAGGAACTGGAAATCCTGCAGGGCGTTGGGCACAACGACATCCTGTTCGCCCCGGACAACCTTTACTTCAAAACCCTGGGCGGGTTTTTAGCGAAAACTTATCCTGAACAATAGGCAGGTGGATTCATGGCGGTGAAGAAATTTTATAACATCGAAGGAATCATCCGGAACGGTTTTAAACTCAGCCGCGATTACGAGACGCTCGATTTCACGTTCACAAAGCTGGGAGACCCGGGGGTCGCGGCCCTGTCCAAATCCAAATCGGTCCGGCAACTGCGCCGCTTGATTCTGACGGGGCAGAAACTGACCCGGGAAGCGGCGGAGGCCATTGGCGGGTCCACCGTTCTGGGAAATCTCCAATACCTCAAACTGTACCGGAACAATATTGACGACGACGGGGTACGCCACCTGGTGAATTCACCGAACCTGGTGCAGCTCAAATCCCTGCGCCTCGGAATGAACAAGCTGGGAGCGGAATCGGCCCGGCACATTGCGCAATCGGAGAACCTGACGGAGTTGACCAGCCTGGTGCTGTCGGACAATCCGATCGGTGACGAGGGGTTGCGTCATCTGGGACAGGCGCACCTTTTGGGCAACCTTGAAATTCTGGAGATCAAGAAAGCGGGGATCACCGACGAGGGGATTCTCGATTTCGTAAAATCGCGCCATTTCCCCAAGCTGCAAAACCTGGTTTTCTCCGATAACCCGATTACGGAGAAGGGAGTTCAGGCCATCCAGGAATTTTTGATCGTCAATCGCGTGCTCAATCGCCTGTCGCGCGACGGCAAGGAACTGGATTTGAGCAAACTGGATTTGAAGGACCACGAGATTCAAACCATCGCCAACCGGGAAGAACTCGCCGGTCTCGAAAAGCTCTACCTCGAGTTGAACGACATCACCGCCGCCGGCATCGGGGCCCTGGCCCGGTCCGAGGTGATCACCCAGTTGAAGCTGTTGTCGCTGGACCGCAACTCGATTGGCGATGAAGGCATCGGCTTCATTGCCGGCTCGGAGAACATGCAGGACCTCGAAATCCTCATGGTCGAGAACAACGGTCTGACGAACGAAGCCCTGAGGTTGATCGCGGAATCGGAGTTCATGTCCAACCTGACCCGTTTATACCTGGAAGGGAACGAATACGACGAGGAAGGCCTTCAGTATTTGATTGAGTCCGAGTACATGGAAAAACTGGAATACCCGGTTCTGGAACGCGAGGAAGAGGAAGAGGAAGAAGAGGAGGAGGAAGAAGAGGAATTCGAGGATATCGAAGAGGAAGAGGAAGAGGAAGAAGAAGAAGAGATCATCGACGACGACGAGGAATATGCCTGAGGGCGGGGAGCCTCTTTACCAAGAGGTGGTCCACAACTCCTGCGACGTTTTCATTTTGAAAATCTCCTGGATGCGGCCGTTGAATTCCTCCTGCCCGAAAGACTTGTTGTAATCGTTGGCCTCGAAGCGGAAGGGGTTCCAGGAAAGCACCATCCGTTCGACGAACAATTCGTCGAGTTCGACGTGGGTGATTTTTTTCACCACGTTGGTGTCGGTGTCGACCAGAATCGCCACCAGCAGGGCTTCATCCTTGGAAAACAGGGCTTCGCAAAATCCCGGCGATTCCTTTTCCTGGGCGGACGGATTGCAGGGGGCCTCGAGAATCCAGTCCTCACCGCCGACGGCGAAAATCGGGATCGCGGGAAACTCCGATTCCGTGTACAGCTTGGCGCGCCATTTCCCCACCCAGGAATCGATCTGGGCCTGGGAAGGGCTGGAAACAGCGCCAATGAGCAGCATGTCTCCCGCGGGGGAGAACGATAAACCGCCTCCCGAGCCTTCAACCTTAACGGGGCAGGGTTGCCCTTCTTCGAATCGTGCAGTGGTCGGTTCCATGATTGTCCTGGGTTGTTCTGAAAAAGGGTATTGTCTTCAAGCCTGCGGGCATTGTCAACCTGCAAGGCGAAATTATACGGCATATCGCCCCGGCCGCAGCGCTGCGTTGCTGAATTTTTTTCGATAGAGTCCACACCATGAATGTCACCCTCGTCGCTCACGCCTGCCTGATGTTTGAATCCAAAGGGATCCGGGTCATCACCGATCCGGTCCTGTTCGGATACCTGTGGGAGGAGATCAATGTCCATTGTCCTTCGATTGAACTGGACCTGGAGGCCATCCCCAAGGTGGACGTGCTCAATATTTCCCACCGGCATCAGGACCATTTCGATATCCGTTCTCTGGCGTATCTCGCGACTTACAAATCTTTCTGCACGCCGGATACGGTGGTGCTCGCGCCCCAGGACGAGATCCTGCTGGAAATTCTGCAGGAGGTGGGGTTGAAAAACATCACGCCGGTTGCGGATTTTGAGCCGGTAACAATCGGCGGCCTGACCCTGACGCCGACGCCTTCGCTGAATGAGCAGGATTATTTTCCCGAACACGGGCTGCTGGTTCACGACGGGGAAGTGACCGTCTGGAACCAGGTCGATACCATTGTCAGCCCGGATATTGTGAATTACATCAAAAAGCTCTATCCCACGATCCAACTGGCGCACAACCGGTTCCTGCCGCTTTTGGAGGGGAACTTCTCATTTCATCAACCGCTCGAGCTTCCCTTTGAGGAATACAGTTCCTTTTTACGGGTGGTCAAAGCGGTGGGGCCCATGGTCAGCGTTCCCGGCTCTGCGGGGTTCCGCTACCGGGACGAGTTTGGTTTTCTCAACCAGTATTCTTTCCCCACAACCCAGGGGCAGTTCCTGAAAGATCTCGCACGGTTCGCCCCGGAAATACAGACGAGCGCTTTTTTCCCGGGAGACGTGGCGGAGGTCAAACCGGATGGGGTCGAATTCCACCGTCAACAGGCCCCGTTCGTTCGCATGAAGGAGAACGATGAGTACCGCATCGAATTCAAACCGGTCGCCGCGGTCCCGCGCATCCGCACCCTGACGGAGGACCATGAGCGGCAACAGGCGGAAATGGAGGCTGCACGCGAATACGTGGAGCAGGGACTCCTCGAGGCGATCAAGGGAAGCAAGATGTATTCTGTCTACCGGGAGTGGCAGATCGCCTACCAGCTCGAAATTTTCGGGGAACAGGATTCGGTCATTTACAGTATCGATTTTTCATCCGACGCACCGGAAGTGGTGCCGGGCCGTGTCGGCAGGATCAATCTCTACGAAGGCATCGGCGCCTCGGAGTTGAACGGTTTCCTGGAGGGGACGTCCAACTGGGATTTTGTCGGAATCGCCGGCCAGTACCGCCACTTTCATAATATTTACCGCCTGGCGGACGGCCAGTTTGAATGTTTCCCGCAGGCGAAAAAATTTCCCGCCCCGCTGATGGAGGCGTTTCCTGCCGGGAGGGACATGGACCGGGAGAAATTCATGCGGGACGCGGTTCGCTGGAAAGCATTTTATCAGGGGGCGGAGGCTCAGAAACCGGATTGACACCTGAATTGGGTTCAAGGTAAACTACCGGACTTTCCTGAGGGTCCGGCAGAAAACAAGCAAGGCGGTGTAGCTCAGTTGGTTAGAGCAAACGGTTCATATCCGTTGTGTCCGGGGTTCGAGTCCCTGCACCGCCACCACCTTCCGGTGGGGCCTGAAATCGTGACCGGCCCCTTGAAATGTTCCACGGAATTGGGAAGGGCGTCTTGCGGTCGTCGCTCCGGTCAGGACCTTTTCACGTATTTTCTCTTTTCTGAGGCCGCATTTCCTAATATGCTGGTAGTGACGGGTTCATACCTTTTCAATTTTCTCGCACTGTCTCCAATACATGTCTGAAGCCCCCACGAAAAAATCCGATGCCCCCGCTGAAACCGAAGGCGAATACATCTGCCAGTGTTTTCAGGTCACGGACGAGACGATTAAAACGGTCATCCGGGAAGGCAATCTGACCACCATCGAACAGATCACCGAAGCCTGTGGCGCTGGGGGAGGGTGCCAGTCCTGCCACATGTTGCTGGACCTTTTCCTGGACCAGCACAACAAGAAGAATCAGCCGCCGGAACCCGAACCCGCCAAAAAGAAGAAAGGTTTTTTCAGCAAACTGTTTTCCAAAGCCTGACCCCCGCCATGCCCTACGCCCGGACGAACTGGACTTTCCAGGAAATTCACAAGGCGCTGCAAAATCCCGTCAGTTCAGAATCCGGCCCCAGAGCCCATTCCTCCAAACACGCCACCGAAGGGGAACTGGCCGCGAACCCCTTGTTTCAAAAAGCACGGGTGAACGCCCTCATCGTCGATGAAAAACACAGAGAATCGAATATCGCCTACGCCGGGGCCAGCAAGAATCAGCAGAAGAAGCATCCCATGCCTGCGCCGGAAGTCGGGGTTCACTCCACCCTTGATTCGGTCCTGATCGCCACCGCTCTCGCCAAAGCGTTCAACTCGTTTGCCATGCAGGCCCACCTGGCGCAACTCGATACCGGACAGGACATGAAAGTTTTCCTCAATTTTTCCGTGTCCCTGGGAAAGGGCATGGTGTTCAAAACGGGTTGGAGCCCGGCGCAGCAGGATATGGTGTGCCTCTTCGTTTACCTGAAACCCAATCCGCGCAATAAAGACCTGCCGATTTTCCAGACCGTGGTGCCCCAGACCTCGCATAAAATTGTGAGCGGTGGACCGAACACGACCCCTGTGGTCAATATTTAGGACCGGGTGGTGTCTGCTGGTACAATGCTTCCGTGCGATTTCCAATAATTAGATAGTGTTGCTTCCAGTAACCTGCGGGCCTGAACAAGCAGAGACAGCTTGCGGTCGGGGACGGTTTCTGGAAATGGCCTCACTTTATTCAGAGGTGAAATGAAAATAGCGTATCTGGATTGTCATTCAGGCATCAGCGGGGACATGATCCTCGGTGCCCTGATCGATCTCGGCGTTCCCTTGAAAGACATCGAGAAGGAATTGAAGAAACTGCCGCTGAAGGGCTACCGCATCGCTTCGCGCAAAGTCAAACGCAACGGCTTCGGCGCCACCCAGTTGCTTGTGGAAACGTCCACACAGAAAAAAAAGGGAAAGAAGGAAACCCCGCCTCATCGCGGTTACACCCAGATCCGGGATTTGATTTCCGGATCGAAGCTCTCGCCTTCGGTCAAAATCAAATCCCTGGCGGTGTTCGAGGCCATCGGCAAGGCCGAAGCGAAGGTGCACCGGGTGCGCCTCGAAAAAATCCATTTTCACGAAGTGGGGGCGGTGGATTCCATTGTCGATATCGTGGGCGGGATCGTGGCTTTAGAACTGCTGGGGGCCGAGAAAATCCTCGCCTCGGAATTGAACACAGGCGAGGGCACCGTTGAGTGCGAGCACGGCGTGCTCCCCGTTCCCGCGCCCGCCACTCTGGAATTGCTCCGGGGCATTCCCTGCTACAGCAGTGGGATCCGCACGGAGTTGACCACGCCGACCGGCGCGGCGCTTGCGGGACATTTCGCATCGGCTTTTGGTCCGTTGCCTCCGATGAAAATCGACCGGACCGGTTATGGCGCCGGTTCCAAGATCATCAAGGACCTCCCCAACATGTTGCGGATCATCACCGGTGAGATGCAGGACGAGGGCCCGGGGAAAATCTGCGTCATCGAAACCAACATTGACGATATGAACCCGGAGTTTTTTGAGCCGGTGATGCACGACTTGTTGCGCCGGGGTGCGCTGGATGTGTTCTGGACCGCCACCGGCATGAAGAAGAACCGTCCCGGTATCCAATTGACGGTTTTGGCGCCCCCTCACAAAAAAGAGGTGCTGGCCCGCATCATCCTGACCGAAACGTCGAGCTTTGGTTTACGCTGGTGGGAGGCGGAACGCGACCTGCTGGACCGCGAATGGATCACGGTCACGATCGAGGGTCAGGTGGTGAAAGTCAAAATCGGGCGTCTGGAAGGGGAAATCGTTCAGGTGTCGCCGGAATATGAGGACTGCCGGAAACTGGCGGCAAAGATCAAGCAGCCGATTCGGGAAGTCTACCGGCAGGCGCAGGATTTAGCGAGGAAATCGCTTAGAGGCCGGGGCCGCTGAAAGGGCGTCCTTAAACCTGGGGATTAGGCTCTGCTCGCCAGGACTTTTAAAAGCAAATCGGCAACGCCGCCCCCCGACGCGGGGTTTTGACCCGTAATCACGCGTTGGTCCTCAATGGCAAAAGCCGCCCAGGGTTGCGTTGCCTTTTGGTAATGTCCACCCCGGTTCCGAAGCTCGGTTTCGGTGAGAAACGGAACGTACTGGTCCAGTTCGGCCAGTTTTTCCTCTTCGTTGGAAAAACCGGTGACCTGTTTTCCGTTTACCAGAAAGGTGCCGTCGGAGAGTTTGATATTCAAGAGTCCGGCGGCGCCGTGACAAACGGAGGACACATACCCTCCGTTTTCGTAGATACGGCGGCTCAGTTCCTGCAACTCCTTGTTGTCCGGGAAATCCCAGATAACGCCATGCCCTCCGGCAAAATAAATGGCCGCATAATTTTCAGGGTTGATATCACGGGGGCGGAGAGTGGCGCCCAGCCGACTCATAAATTGTTTGTCCTGATACCATTCCCAATCGACAGGTTCCGCCATGGCAAGGCTGTGCGGGTCTATGGGAGTGTATCCTCCCTCGGGACTGACAAAGTCCACCTCATAACCCGCCTCCTCAACCTTTTTAACGAAGTGGACCGCCTCGCCCAGCCACAATCCGGTGGCCCTTTCCAGGTTGGGATATTTCGGGACGCTCGTTAGTACAACGAGAATTTTTTTCTTCATTGATTTTAATCCTCAGGTTAAAACAGGTTAAAAGCAGAAGAAGGGCGGAGAGTGTTTTTAACGCTTGGGGTGAACAGAGAAGGGGGGAGGGGGAGATTATAACCCGTGTTTTTTAAGCTGCTCTTCGTAGTGTTTCTGGTACATCACGTCCCACTCAGGCGAGCCTTCGCGCGGGCTGTGGGCGTAGGAGTTGATGATTTTCCTCGCTTCCTGATCGGCCAGGTCGTCCACCTTCAATTCGTCGAGCATGACCCGCGCCACTTCCAGCCGGATATCGTTCAAGTCCGCCTTGTAATCGAATTCATCGCGTTTCGCCAGATCGCGGACGATCAGGCTGCTGATGTGATTGACTTTTTCCCGGCTTATTTTCATATCAAGAATTAGAGAATCAGTCCCCGTTCTCTCACAAGTTTTTGTTTGACCATCTGGAACACGCGGCCATAGTCCATCATCTCGCGCTCATAGTCCTTGGTCCTGGATTCCAGAAGGGTCTTCACCTCGTCGTTCAGGCGGTCTTCAACCATCAGGTCGTCCGTGATGAGCTGGTTGATGATGGTTTCCAGTTTTTCCGGGCGGTCTTCCCAGATAATGTGTTCGCCTCCAATGAGGGCTTTGACCATTTTCTTTGAAATTTTCTCAATCATTTCAGGTGTTAATCGCATCGTCTAATTCAAAAAGTTCTGGAGCGGAGGACGGGATTCGAACCCGCGACCTTCAGCTTGGGAAGCTGACACTCTACCAACTGAGTTACCCCCGCCTGGAATTCAAGTGTGCCGTTTTCCCAAAATAAGAAAAATGTTGTCGGCGGTGGTCTGGACATCCATCAGGACGAGGTCCTTTTCCCGGATTTCCTTGATGGCCCTGTTGACCATGTTTTCGATCGCCGCTGCGTTTTCCTCAATAATGTTGATTACCTTGACGCCGGTGATTTCCACTCCGTCCATTTTCATAGGACATCCTGCCTTCTAATTCGCCTTATAATTTAACAGGTTACGGAGCGTTTCCGGAAACAGGCGGTTGCCGGAATCAGGTGCGGCTGATTTGCATTATCCAACATTTGCCACTGTGAATCAATACGATTACCCACACGTTTGGTATTTCAGGGGCTTCTTTTTATTGGGGATTGTTTTTAAGGGGTTCATTGAGTAAGATAAAACCCACGGGAACAGGCCTAATGTATTAAAAGTCAATTCTTTTTCCCGAAAAACTCAGATCGTGCCGGTCCCTGCAGCGACAGGGCCGTTTTGTCCTGACCGGAGAAATACATGGGTTACGGAATCAAGGAACTGGGATTCACAGACAAGGTGGCGATCTCCTCGCACCTGAGAGAGGCGAAGGACCGTCTGATTCAGGTCGCCATTGTCGTCCTGATCTTTTTTGGGATCAGTTTTTATTTCATCGTCATCCCGCTCGCCTGGCTGGAAGATCCCCTGCCGCCCAACTTCGGCAAGCTTTCCTTCATCACCCCGACGGAACCGTTTTTCACGAACATGAAGGTCGCCTTCATGTGCTCGCTCTTCATTTCGATGCCCTTTATCCTGTATCACCTGTGGCAGTTTGTCTCTCCAGGATTGAAGGTCAAGGAAAAGAAGATCACCATGATGTTCGTGTTCTTCGGGACGCTGTTTTTCGTATTCGGCGGCCTGTTTTGTTATTTCCTGGTCATGCCCATTGCCCTGAGATTCCTGATGACCTACGGGTCGAATTTCTGGGAGTACCAGGTCACCATCGGATTTTACTTTTCCTTCGCGACCAAATTGATCCTGGCTTTTGCCTTCGCTTTCCAGACGCCGCTGATCATGGTCCTTCTGACCAAATTCGGCGTGATCAATACCGTCAAGATGCGCCTTTACCGGAAATGGGCCTTTCTGGGCTGTTTTGTCCTCGCATCCGTGCTGACTCCGCCGGACATCATCACGCAGGTCATGCTGGGCTTCCCTCTTTATGGGTTGTATGAGTTCGGCGTGGTGGCTTCCGCCCTGTTTGAAGATCCCAAGCAAAGGGAACTGGCCATCAAACAGATGCACTTGCAACGGGAGATGCGCAAGGCTAAAAAAGAAGCCGAGAAAAAAGCCAAGGCCAAGACGGGAACGGCGAAGATCAAGAAGATCATAAAAAAACAGGATAAAAAAGCGGGGTAGGGAAGCGCTTAAAGCAAAAATCCCAGTAAGGTGATGCTTCTCGGATAAACATAGACCATCAGCAACCCGCTCAAGCCCGACAGCGCCTGAAATACGATTCCGCAGGAAATCGCCCCCGTCCGCTGCAAAAGAAGGCCCGAAACCGCCCCGGTTAGCAGACCGGCCGCACTGAAATCCCACAGAACCAGTACGAACAACCCTGCCGAAATTCCCAGGAACAATCCGCTCCTGACTCTATGGGCCCAGGGGGCCATGCAAATTCCCAGCACGATCATTTGTCCCAGAAACGGTTCGATCAGAAAAACGTGAAGAATCGTTTGTGAACCGATCGGCGCCGCGTCCAGAACCCTTCCCTCCGCTCCCGCAAACAGGGGGTCTTGCGACAGGGCGGTCCATCCAATGAAAACATCCGCCAGCAAGGGGATGCCAACCGCCACGCCCCCAAGGATCAGGCCGGGGAGCAGGCTCCAGATGCTTTTCGTGTTGCCAAACAGGCTCTTTAAAATCGAATTTTTCGTGGAGCGCCGGGTCAGGAGAATGACGGCCATGCCTCCAAGGGCTGTCAGTTCCAGGAACCAGGGCCTGAGTTCCGGTGCGAGGGGTATCGCAATGCGGATGCAAAGAGCGAAAGAAAGGAACGCCGCACCGGGCAGGATAGGGGGCCAGTCGGCTTGAATGGCCGGAGGTTTTTTCATGTCCAGGACTTTCGATTCGAAATCGGGAATGCCGGCGGGCCGGTTAAAAAGAGGAAATTACCAGGTCCCGGAACCGGTTCATGATAAGATACGCTCTTTTGCGATTTGGGCCGGATTATAACAAATTTTCATTGCCCCCCGGACCGTTTCATCATCCATAGAGAAGCAGAGAGGTTGCCAATGAGGGATTCGTTGCCGGAAATAAAAAAATCCGATTTGCCTCCGGAGGAATTGAGACGGCGCATAGAAAACCTGAAACACGATCTGGCTGGCGAAAATTTGTCCCGGATGAACCTTGACGGCATCAAATTGACCGATGCCAACCTGATGCGCGCGGACTTTTCAGAGTGCAGCCTGAAGAAGGCGGATTTCCGGGGATCGGACCTGATGGGCGCGAAACTGACCGAATGTCAGTTATCCGGTGCGGTCTTCAGGGGGGCGCATTTGAGCCAGGCCAGTCTGCGCGAATCCAAAATCGACCAGGCGGATTTCAACGGTGCCAACCTGATCGAAGCCAACCTTGCCGGGGTGGACATGACCCGCACCAACCTGAACAAAACCTCCATCACCAAAAGCCGGCTCGACAGCATCACCCTGGAGAACGCCAGTTGTGTCAGTTCCAACCTGACCCACAGTTCCCTCAAGGTCGGGAGATTGAACGGCGCGAACTTCACCAATTCAAAACTGTTGCAGGTGGACCTGGCGGAAGCGGAGCTGGTGGGCGCCAATTTCACCGGCGCCAACCTGGCCCAATCCAATTTCACGGTCGCGGACCTGACCGACGCCAATTTTTCCAACACCCAGTTGGAAAACGCCGTCTTCGTCAGTGCAGAACTTGTGCGGACCAACTTTCGGGGAGCCAACCTGGAAAAAGCCAACTTTGAAGACAGTGATTGCACGGATACCGACTTTACGCGCGCCAACCTGAAAGCGGCGAAAATGAAGGAGGCGCGCAACCTGACTGTTGCCCAGTTGCAGTCGGCCATACTCGGAGCCAATACCGTGCTGCCCGATCATATCGAAATTGAATGGAAGTCGAAAAAGGAGTTTGTGCTGAAGGAGAGGGCATAATAAAACCACCCTATCGGGCGGAAACGCCCAGCGGGGGGGCACCTTCGGCAGGGGGTTGGGGCTCTGACAGGTTCCCGCTGATATGCTTTTTCACCTTTTTTTCTTCATGATCGTAGATACGGATGTTGCCGCTGATGTGAATCGCGGATTGAGCCTTGGAAGACTGAATTCTGACTTTTTCGCCGGAATCGCTGATTCGCTCCTTCATGAAATTGGCGTTTATGTAAAACCCACCAAAAACAAGCAGGGACAGGACACAAGACTCAAGAAATATATTCTTCCACATGCGGGTGACGATCCTCTGAAAATGTTAGTTCGATTGTATTGGCTTTGGGGGACGAATTCAACGTTGCCCCGGAAATAGTCCTCTCACCCTGCTTTATATTGACAAGTTTCGGGGATTTTCTTACTATCCAGAAGGCAACTCTCCATTCTTGATTACACCTTAAACCATTCGTGGTTTGTGTTTGAAGTTTTCTTTCTGACAACATTTTCCTGATTGATCGGCCCTCATGAGCGGCGCCGAAACGTCCTCCGGTTTCTCTCCAATGCCCGAAAACGCTCTTTATAGAAACAAAAAACTCTATATTTCTTCAGACCATGCGGGGTTTGACCTAAAGGAATACGTTAAGGACTTTTTGGCCCAGAGCGGCCAGCAGATAGAAGATCTGGGTCCGGAAGACACTCAGTCGGTGGATTACCCCGATTATGGAATCAAACTGGCCCTGGCTCTGACCGAAGACCCGGAGGGCATCGGCATCCTCGTGTGTGGCACCGGGATCGGCATGTCCATGGTGGTCAACCGGTTTCCCCGGATCCGCGGCGCCCTGTGTCATGAAATTTACACCGCCAAAATGAGCCGGGCTCACAACGACGCCAACGTCCTGATCCTCGGAGGGCGGGTGATTGGCAAGGGGCTGGCCGAGGACATTGTGTCCACCTGGCTCGACACCCCGTTTGAAGGGGGGCGGCACCAGCGCAGAGTCGATAAAATCGAATCCAAGAACGCCTGTTAACAAAACCATAGAGAGGTCCAAATTGTCTCACCTGTCCGAATTCGACCCGGAAATCGCCCGCTCCATACAGGGCGAGCTTGATCGCGAAAACAACACCCTGGAGATGATCGCGTCTGAGAACTTTGTCAGCAACGCGGTTCTGGAGGCTCTGGGTTCGGTCATGACCAATAAATATGCCGAAGGCTATCCGAACAAGCGCTATTACGGCGGTTGCAACTATGTCGACATCGCCGAGCAACTGGCCATCGACCGCGCCAAGCAACTGTTCGGCGCCGATCACGCCAATGTCCAGCCGCATTCAGGGTCCCAGGCCAATATGGCGGTTTATCACAGCGTCCTCAAGCCGGGCGACACCATTCTGGGCATGGACCTCACGCACGGCGGGCACCTCACGCACGGTTCACCGGTCAACTTTTCGGGGTACACCTACAAGGTGTTCCAGTACGGCGTGCATCGCGATACCGGATTGATCGATTACGACCAGGTCGAGAAACTGGCGAAGGAGCACCAGCCCAAAATGATCGTGGTCGGAGCGAGCGCCTATTCCCGGGTCATCGACGCCAAGCGGTTCCGCGAAATCGCCGACGGCGTCGGAGCGAAAATCATGACGGACATCGCCCATCCCGCCGGGCTCGTGGCCGCCGGTATTTACCCTTCGCCGGTGCCGCATTCGGATTTTGTCACCAGCACAACGCACAAGACCCTGCGCGGTCCGCGTGGGGGACTGATCCTGTGCCGTGAGGAGTTCGCCAAGGAAGTCAACAAGCGTATTTTCCCCGGTATCCAGGGGGGCCCCCTCATGCACGTGATCGCCGCCAAGGCGGTCGCCTTCAAGGAAGCTTTGAGCGCGGATTTCATCGAGTATCAGAAGCAGGTGGTCAAAAACGCCCAGACTCTGGCGCAATGCCTGATGGACGGAGGCCACAAAGTGGTGAGCGGGGGAACCGACACGCATGTGTTCCTCGTCGACCTCACGGACAAGGGGATCACCGGGAAAGAGGCCGAAGAGGCGCTGGACCACGCCGGGGTCACCGTCAACAAGAACACGGTTCCCTTCGAGACCCGCAGTCCTTTTGTCACTTCCGGCATCCGCATCGGCAGCCCGGCGCTGACCACCCGCGGCATGAAGGAAAAGGAAATGCAGCAGATCGGGGAGATGATCCTGTCCGTTCTCGAGCGTCCCGGAGACACCGCGCATCAGGAAGCCCAGAGGCAGAAAGTGGTCGACCTGTGCGAGCAGTTTCCGCTCTATCAAGACATCTCCACTCCCCAGCAAATCTGAATGCGTTGCCCCAAATGTGCCAACGTTGAAAACAAGGTCATCGACTCCCGGATGAACACCAATGGCGAGGTGATCCGGAGGCGGCGGGAGTGCCTTGCCTGCGGCGAGCGGTTCACCACCTACGAGCGGCTGGAGCGCAACCAGGTGTTCGTCATCAAAAAGGACGGACGACGCGAGGAATTCGACCGGAACAAGATACTCGACGGCATCCGCAAGGCCTGTCAGAAGCGCCAGGTCAGCCTTGAACAGATGGAGGAAATCGTCGACCGGATCGAAAAAAACCTGCAGGACTCCGGCATCAAGGAAATCGCGGCCATGAATGTTGGCGAAAGCGTCGTCCGCGAACTGGCCCACCTCGATGGCGTTGCCTACGTCCGTTTTGCCTCGGTGTACCGCGAATTCAAGGACGTCAACGAATTCATGTCCGAACTCAAGGACCTGTTGAAAAACAAGGAATCCTGACCTGCCGGGGTTTCGTTCCTTCCGCTCACCCTTCCTTCCGGCAAATTCCTCCTAAACCATTGATGGGTTTAGTGTAAAATGGTAGGATGTACAACTTGTCCAGACCATTTGAGAGAGCCCCGAAGGACCGTTCGTGATCGTTTTTTATAACATTTCATTGGTCGGCTACCTGCTGGGTTCGCTGCTTTATTTTGTGCAGTTGGTGTATCGAAGGCCGCTGATTGCCAATCTGGCGATGGGAACGGTGATCGGGGGGTTCATTGCCAACACCCTGGTGATCCTCCTTCGATCTCAGGAAACAGGGCACGGGCCTTACACCACCTCGTTTGAGGTGGCGGTGTTTTTTTCCTGGGTTTTTATGGGAATCTTCCTGTTCGCCAACTGGAAGTACCATATCCGGGACCTGGGTGCTTTTGTGCTGCCGGTCGTGTTCCTGGTGTTTCTGTATTCAGCGTTTCTGTCCCGGGAGGTGGTGCCGTTTCCGGACACCGAGTTCCAGGCGTTGCTCACTCTGCACCGGACGCTTTCGATAATGGGTTACGCCGCTCTGGCACTGGCGTTCGCGGTGGGGTGCATGTACCTGATCCAGGAACAGCAGGTGAAATCCAAGAAACTGGGCATGATGTTTTTCCGCATGCCCTCGCTTGAGACTCTGGACACGCTGAACAACCGGATCATTGCAATCGGGTTTCCCTTGTTCACGCTGGGGTTCATCACCGGTACGATCTGGAATATGGAAATGACCCGGCATTCATTTTTCAGTTGGGACATGATCAAGACCTGGCCGCTGATCCTCGGGTGGTTGATCTACGGGCTGGTCTTTTTCGGCCGTTTACTGGTGGGCCTTAGAGGCAAGCGCGCGGCCCAGTTTTCAATGGCCGGATTTGCCACGGTCATGTTGACCTATTTTCTGCACGTGTGACGATGGCGGCATCAAACTTAATCCTGGTCGGTGTGAATCACAAGACGACTCCCGTCGAAATCCGGGAGCGTCTGGCTTTCACCCAGGGCAAGATCGAGGAATCCACAGAAATCCTGCTGCAATACCCGGAGATTCAGGAGAACATCATCATCTCCACCTGCAATCGGGTCGAGCTCTATGCCCGTGTCGATGATGTGGAGCAGGGCATCCGACGGCTCAAGGACTTCCTCTGTCAATACCACCACCTGGAAACGGACGAGCTCGAACCGTACTTTTACAGCTATCAGGACAACGAAACGGTCGAACACCTATTCAAGGTGTCCTCCAGCCTCGACTCCATGGTACTGGGGGAAGCGCAGATTTTGGGGCAGGTCAAGGACGCCTACACCCTGGCGCGTTCCCTCCGGGCTACAGGCCAGATCCTCAACCAGCTTTTTGAAAAAGCCTTCAACGTCGCCAAACGGGTGCGCGAAGAAACCGGTATCGCCGAAAGCGCGGTGTCCATCAGTTCCGCTGCGGTCGAACTGGCCCGCAAGATTTTCGACGATCTGGAACACCACACCGTCATGCTGGTGGGAACCGGGGAAATGGCGGAACTGGCGGCGAAACATCTTATTTCCTACGGCGCCAAAACGGTTTACATCACCAGCCGTACCTACGAACGCGCGGCGAACCTGGCCAAGACCCTGAACGGCTGCGCCCTGGATTTTCAAAATTTCCGCGAGGAATTGCACAAGGCGGACATTATCATCAGCTCGACTGCCGCCCCGAAATTCATCATCGAAAAAGCCATGGTCGAGGAGGCCATCCACCAGCGGCGCAACAAACCCATGTTCTTTATCGATATCGCCGTTCCGCGTGATATCGAACCCGAAGTGAACGACCTGGAAAACGTCTATCTCTACGACATCGACGACCTGCAGGGCGTTGTGAACGCCAATATCAAGGAGCGGGAACGCGAGGCCGAAGTGGCGGTCGAAATCATCCAGGCCGAGGTCGAAAAGTTCAACAGTTGGGTGGTGTCGCTCGACGCGGTTCCGACCATTGTGGAGATCCGCAAGCGGGCGGAGGCGGCCGCGATGGAAGAAGCGGAAAAAACCCTCAAGCGCCTGCCGCATTTGACCCAGGAGGACCACGACGCCATCCAGACGATGATCCAGTCGATCATAAACAAGATTCTGCACAAACCCACCGTCAACCTGAAAAAGAAAACCCAATCCAACGAGGGGCACACCTACCTCAAGGCAATACGCGAATTATTTCACCTGGACGATTGATGGATTCCCGACAACTTCAAAAAATCAAAATCGGCACGCGGGGCAGCCCGCTGGCTCTCTGGCAGGCCAACTGGGTTAAATCGTTATTGGAAGAAACCCATCCGGCCCTGACCATGGAACTTGTACGCATCACCACTTCCGGCGATAAAATCCAGGACGTCGCCCTGGCTAAAATCGGCGGCAAGGGGTTGTTCACCAAGGAAATCGAAGAATCCCTCCTGCAGTATGGCAGCGACATCGCCGTGCACAGCATGAAGGATGTCCCCGTCAAGCTTCCCGCCGGTCTGGGGATCGGCGTGATCCTGAAACGGGAAGACCCACGGGACGCCCTGGTGTCGCGGGAAGGCGTCCGGTTGGCGGACCTGAGGGAAGGGGCGCGGATCGGTACGGGGTCGCTGCGCCGCACGACCCAGCTTCTGGCTTTCCGGCCGGACTTTGAAGTGGTCTCCCTGCGGGGCAATGTGGAGACCCGGCTCAAAAAGATGGAAACGGAAAATCTCGACGCGGTCATCCTGGCCAGTGCCGGATTGAAACGGCTGGGATTCGGCCACCTCATTACGGAAGACATCTCGGAGGATATCCTGCTCCCCGGTGTGGCGCAAGGGGCCGTGGGCATTGAAACACGCCTGCAGGATTTGCCGATTCTGGACGCGCTGATGCCGCTCGACCATGAAGAGACCAATCTGGCGGTTGAAGCCGAGCGGGCTTTTTTAAGAAGGCTGGAGGGGGGATGTCAGGTGCCCATCGGGGCTCTCGCCACCCTTGAAGGGGACACGGTCCATCTCAAGGGAATGGTCGGCTCCCTCGACGGCAAGAGAATTCTCAAGGCGGAACGTTCCGGTTCTACCGAAGACCCGGGCCGGGTGGGATACGATCTCGCCGGAGAAATTCTTGAAATGGGCGCCGGTGAAATCCTGAAAGAGATTTACGACGCCGGTTGACCCGGATTTTTATTTCCTGAAGCCGGGCAACAGGTGTTGATTTCCAGCGCCGCATAAAACGGGCAGTTGCCGGAAATGCCCGAATAGGTCACCACCACTCCAACGATGGTGGACACGCAGGCGAGCCCACCCGAACCGGCGATCCCGCCGAATACCATTCCAAGTCCAAGAACAAGGCGAATCAGCCGGTCAGTGCTTCCCACATTTTTCATTTCGCTCTCCTACAGCCAGGTTAACTCGGGTGTCTTCAGCCGCTCTCCGGCCAGCGTCAGGGCGATCTCGCGGAAGGTCGCGTCTTGCGCGAACTCCGAACGATGCTCGAGAATCCACCGTACATTGCTCGACACCGTATTATAAATCAAATTTTCAACATAGGAACGGCCGGAATTCCCCGCGGACAGAACTTTCTCCCGGTAGGCCGGGTCGACGGTCATCTCCAGTTCCACGGCGCACCCCATCACGCCTCCCACATTGACGATGAAATCGGCATAGTTGACAATCCCCCTGCGGTTTTCCAGATAATATTCCGTCAGGCGGTTGGCCGGGGCGTTGGCGCCCTGAATGACCCGGCGGCAATCAATGCGGTCGGCGTTTCTCGCTGTGATGGCGTCCGGACGGGCGGCGGGAATCAGGATGTCGCAGGGGGCTTCCAGCAGCCGGTCGAGTTGTTCCGCTGGAAAGCGGTACTCCGCATCGATCGCGTAATGCACCAGACCTCCCTTTTGAACGGCGGACTCCAACGCGTCCATGTTCAGGCCCGATGAGTGATACAGCCCCTGCGAGATATCCGAAACACCGGCGATGCAGGCGCCTTCCGCAAGCAGTTTCTGCGCGACCGGATGTCCCACATTGCCGAATCCCTGGATCACCACCCGGCTGCCGGCGATCTGGAAATCTTCAAAAAATGTTTCGAGGATCCTGATGGCCGCGTACAGGCCATGCGCCGTCAGCCCCCAGTCGTCTATCGGGATGCCACCTGTCTCCGGCAGGCGGGAAGCGCCTCCGCGCCTGTGCTCCCGGGTTCCCAGCCGTTCCGAAAAATAATTGTAAATTTGCTGCGCGTCGTGGTCGTTGGTGCCCATGTCCGGCGCGGGAATGTAGGATTCCAGCGGAAACAGGGCTTCGGCAAATTTGAGGATCAGTTCGTTCTTGTACTCCGGATTGTTGTGTAGAAACACGGGGTCGTGAATCAATCCGGCCTTGCCTCCGCCGTAGGGAAGGCAGGCGGCGCTGTTTTTGAGAGTCATCGCCCGCGCCAGCCGCGCCACTTCATTCAGGGTGAGGTCCGGAGCGATGCGGATGCCGCCGAGGCCGGGTCCCCTTTCCGTATTGTCGACAACGACGAACCCCCAGACCTGTCCATCAGGGTCCACGGCCTGATACCTATGGCCCGGGTGTTCCTCGTCCGAGACGGAAAATCGAAATGTGTCCGTTGAGACCGTTTCCTGCAATTCCAGCCGGACCGGCAATTTGGGGAGAGTTGTGTTGGAAGGCATTATTGAAACAACGCGACGGATTCGATCCAGGGTTCGTAACGCTTGCCGAAATTCACCGTTGCCTGGAAACGCGGGCGGGTATCGGGGGTTATTTTGTGCAGGACAAATCCATAGGACGTAAAAGGGGAGGGCATTGCCTTGACCTGCGTTTCGAAAAATTCGTGGAACTCATCCGGAACGTAAATCTTGTTGATCAGAATGTCATTGATGGAGGCCCGGAGCCGGTACCCCCGGTTGTCCTTATTCACAGGCTCTTTCTTGAGCAGATTATAATACATCCGGATCAGGCCGGGGAGAATGATAAAGCGGGACGGGTCCGGATACCGGGCTCTCAGCTTTAATGGATCCGGGGAAAAGTCGACGGCAAACAACCGGCTTTTCACAGTGGGAATATTGCGTATTCGTTCCATGTCCTCTTCCAGGGTTCTCCTGGAATTTTTATTTTCCGCTTTTTCCAGCGCCCTCTGTTTGGACTCCAGTTCCTTCTTCTGGCTTTCGAGCCATTTTTCCCACGGCTCACCTCCAAACTCCAACACGATATACGCCTTAACAGAAGAACGGTAGTGGTAGCAGGGATGATGCGTGTCGCGGATTTCCAGGGGGCAGTCCCAACCGAATTCGTCGAGTTTTTCCTGGTCCAGGTACTCCGTTTCGGTGTGCCGGGCGTTGTAAAGATTGAAGACCGGCAGATCCCAGTTGATGTTGAGAAACATCCCCGAGTTTTCATCGTCTATTTTCGAAAGAGACAATTCGCGCTCCGTCAGAACAAGATGAGCGTCCGGTGGCCCCGAGCGGTTCGAGGACACGCCGATGAGGACAAACACGTTCGTCAGCACGACGAGAAGAATGGGGATCCCTATTTTTTTGTCCCTCATGGGTGCACCCTGTCTCTCGCCCGGAATTTTTTCAGCAGGATCAGCAGTCCGATGGTGATGGCTCCCAGCAGCATGAAGAACATCCAGCGGGGCAAAGAGTCCCAGAACCAGGAAACCATTTTCAGGTAAAAGAACAGACAAAGAAAACCCAGGCCGATATTGGCCATTTCATGAAAATTGGAACGGATGCCGACCCAGAGGACGACGCCCGATCCTGCAATCCCGATGAATTCGTACAGGGTCTCCACCTGGTCGGAGTTCCACGGCAGGTAACTTCCATAGCCTGACAGGGAAAGAAACATCACGGAAAATAAAATGGAGAGCAGCCCGATTCCCCGGTAGACGGGTGGAAAATAAGAATAGATCCGGTGCCTGAAAATGAAGGGAACGCAAAAGATGAAGGCTCCGGCGACAATGAAGTGTTCCGGCCGGTCGAACAGATTGAACCAGTAATAATGCCGGAACGTCACCAGATAAGCAGAAGCGAAAGCGATGATCGATAGAAGCCCCAGAGCCAGAAGCAGACGCAGGCCGTGCAGGTAAGCCAGGCTGACGCCAAAGAGTCCCCAAACCAGAAGCGCGTTGGGCGAGGGGGTGATATTGAACATGTAGCCCAAAACGTTCAGGTTGAGAACAAAACAGGCCAGCGCCAGCAGCGCGCACAGGGTGACGTAATGGGGAGTGGTTTCCCTCCGGGCGAACACTTCCATCAACCCGATAAACACGAGGGGACTCAGCACAAGGATGGATATTTTGACCGGGCTTGAGAGATAGCCCCAAAACTGGTAGAACATGAAAAAGACACCCGCGCAGATGGCGAATCCGCCCAGGAGGGTGAGGGCGAGCATGCCGGCCGAGATTTTCTTTTCCTTTTCCGTTGTGTCCGTGCCAAACTGGGTGGAGTACTGACCCAGAAGCTTCTGGTGATAGTCTTGAATCGCCGCCTGCTGGGCGGGAGACAGCAGGATCACCTTTTCGGAGAGCAGGGTGTTGAGTTCATCCCGGAAAAGGTGAATCCGGTCGGCGCGGAATTGAGCTTCCTGTCTGTTTTTGGGAAGGTCCATTAAAAAGTCGGAAGTTAAGACAACCTCTCGCAGGTCGAAAAATCAAAACCTGTTCACGACCGACGGCAATTTTCAGAAACGCCCTTACAAAGTTTCGATTAAAGAGTCTCTGCATGACGGACATTATTTCCAAAGATCATTTAAACGCCGATTCACCGGAGATGCAAGCCTGGATTGGCTCCGTTCTGACGGAGGACATCGGGGCAGGGGACATTACCACTGAATCCATTGTGGACGGCTCCCTCAAAGCCAGGGCTCATATTTCCGCCAAGGAGGACGGGGTCCTGTGCGGGCTGGACCTGATCAAACAGGTATTCCTCAAGCTCGATGCAGAGTGCCGTTTTGACGACTTGGGCAACCGGGACGGGGGCCGGATAGCAAGCGGCGGACAGATCATGGAGATCGCCGGAAGTTGCCGCGCGTTGCTGACCGGAGAACGAACGGCGCTCAATATCCTGCAACGCCTGTCGGGGATCGCCACCCGGACGCATGAATTCGTGAAGGCCGCCAGCCCGGTGACCATTCTGGACACCCGCAAGACCACTCCCGGTCTGCGGCAGTTGGAAAAATATGCGGTGTATTGCGGTGGGGCGCGTAACCACCGTTTTGGCCTCTACGATGCGGTGTTGATCAAGGACAATCACATCAAGATTGCCGGCGGTGTTGAAGAGGCGGTGAAACGCACCCGGGAGAAACTGGGGCGGAATTTCCCAATCGAGGTGGAAGCGGCCGACTTCGCGGAAGTGGCGGCGGCCCTTCAAGCGGGAGCCGATATCATCCTGCTGGACAATATGTCCGACCCTGAAATCGAAAAAGCCGTGGAACAGATCGGCGGAAAAGCCAAAATCGAAGTTTCGGGAAACATCACTCTGGAAAGACTTCAGCAGTTGCGAACGATGAAGATCGACTTCGTCTCGGTAGGGGAGTTGACCCATTCGGTCCGCGCCATCGACCTCAGCATGAACATCGACGTCTCCGCGTCGGTGCCCCACCGGTAACCGCCATGCCCTGCAAGGACAGCACTGCCCTGGTCTCGGTGGTTCTCGACAAAGAGGAACGGGTGGTCCGTTTTGATTTCTCCAAAATCACCTGCGGCAAAACCATTGGCGGCGGGACCGGTTTTGAAGACCTGTGCCGGGGCCGCACGGTCGCGGACCTGATGGACATCGAGTTTTCCGAGTTTTCCCGGCGTCTCGGCACGACCACAACGGAGGAGCAATTCCTGCTGTTTCTCGAATGGGACGCTTTCCAATCCACCATTCTGCAGTATCGGGGCGAGGGCCAAGCCCTCGACACCGAACGTTACCAGGTGGAGTCCATCCTGTACGATGTAGACGAAATCGAGATCCGTCAGGTCATCCGGCCGCCGACAGAAATGCCCCGGCCTACGCCGTGCTCCCGTCAGTCAAAAAGCGAGTGACCTCGAGGCCCGGAGCCTCATCCGGATTTAATCATCTCCCCACAACCTGACCGGCCGGACATAGCCTTGTGAGAAGTCCTTGTCATAATGCTGGGACATGCCGCTCTGGTAACTGAAGTAAAACGCCGCCTGCTGGTCAAAGGGGAGCGACCAGGAGGAATTGCCGCAACCGGGTTCAAACAAATCCGGGATGTGGATTTCCACATTGGACCGGGCCAGCACGGTGGATTCCGGCTGATGCAGCGTTTCGATTTCCTCCCGCTCCGGCATCCTCCAGTCGTGATATCCCAGATAATCCGTCCGGTTGAGATTGTCGATGAAGGTCATGGCCTCATCGAAGTTGAGCCAGTCCTGCTCGATTTGCCAGGAGTCCTTTTTGGCCCAGGCGATTTTGAGCTGATTGTCGTATATGGTCCCATCGCCCCTGTCGACGAATCGTGAATCCTCTGTCATGCCTGTCTCCGAATTGCTGAAGTGGAACGTTCTACAGAATGAGTTCGAAATAATTGGCGGTACGCGCAAAAAGAATAAACACTTTACCAAAACAGCGCAATCTTATACAGTAAACGCTTTCGATGCGCAATGACCTGAGGTCATCTTTGAAAATTGCCGCTGAACGTGAATCGCCCTAGACTCTCTTAAACAAATCCTGATTTCATGACCCGTATTGTATTTTATTTTCTGGCTGGGCTCCTGTCGTTCGTGTGTGCCCAGGAATCCCTTGCAGGAACCGGGAGCCTGGCGCTCCTTCAAACTTTCATCAGCCAGACAGGAGGGCAGTGCGAACCTCCGCCGCCATCGCTGGACGGGTTTGTCACAACCTCCAAGGCCTCTCTGATCGTCGGGTTCCTGCTGGTTTTTGCCGGGATATTTATCGACAGAAAAAAGGTCAAACTGACCTGCTGGGGGCTGGCGGTCATTCCCTTTGGCGTCTGGGGATACCTCAATTTTCTGGTGGACTACAGCGAAATCCGGAAAAAGATATTCAACCTGGACGTGCGGGCCGAACAGACGCTATCGAATATCGCCGAAGCGCAGGACCGTTACAAGTCCGAACAGGAAGTGTACATCAAGGACCTGTCCCAGGTTAAATCCCACCTGGCCGGAGCGCACGGGCTGGACGAATGCGTGGAGATTCTCGACTTGAACGTGGGGTTCGATCACTGGACCGCATCCGCGAAGCACGTCTCCAGTCCCAATATTGTGAAGTGGGACAGCACGTCGGGCAGTTCCCTCAAAAAGGGTTGAGGGTTTTCAGGCGTCTTCTTTCCAGTGGTGGACGATGCCATTGAGGGAAACCAGTCCCACCACCTGGTCCTGATTGATCACCATTCCATACGAAACATTGAAATTCGTCATCAGCCGCGCGGCGTAGGGCAGGGGCATGTCTCCCGGGATCGAAAGCACCGGTTTTGACATGATCTCATAAGCATGGGTTTCGTGAAGCCGGCGTCCTTTCCCGATCACCTTGCGGGCAATGTCCTTCAAGGTCAGGATGCCGAACACATCGCTCTCATCGCGGGGTTCCACCAGCACCGCATTGACATTGTCCTTTTTCATTTCCGGCAAGACATCGGACACCTTGCGGGTCCCCTCGATTTTTTTGAAATTGGGCATCATCACTTCAAGAACCCTCAAGACATTTCCCATCACACTCTCCTGTGCGTTAAAAATAGCTGTCCTTGACTTCCTTTTCCATGACCGGCAACTGGCTTTCCAGTCCTATGGCCCGGTCGACATTCATCGAAAAGGCAATCCCGTTGCCGGATTCGTTCAGTTTTCCCGCATGGTAGATCGCTTCCATGATTTTATTGGCATTGAAGTCCTCCACCAGAAACAGGAGCATGTCTTTCTGGCTTTCCATGGAAAGCCCCAGAAACGACTGCTGGGAATGAATCCCTTCCCCGCGTGCGTTCAGAATCGTGGCGCCGGTCGCGCCGGCGTCCTTTGCGGCCTTGATGACCGCGTCCTGGTAATCGTCGTTCACCAATGCCAGTATGAGTTTAAATCGCATGGTTCCTCCTGTGATCTTGTGTCATTCTTCGGTCCCCTGGCTTTTGGCCGATTTCCTTTTGGCGATATATGCACCAATCATAGCATAGCCCAGCACGCTGATAATGGGAAAGAGCGAGGCGAAGGCGATCAGGCCGAACCCATCGATCAGGGGAGAGCGTCCGGGAACATTCGCCGCGAGACCGATCCCCAGCGCCACGACCAACGGCACCGTGACCGTCGAGGTGGTCACCCCGCCGGAATCGTAGGCCAGGGGAACGATGAATTTGGGTGCGAAATAGGTTTGCGCCATTAGAAAAATGTAGCCCCCGATAATGAAATACTCCAGGGGAATTCCCATCACGATCCTGAACGCTCCCAGTCCGACACCCACCGCCACCCCCAGGGCCACCGCTACCCGCAGACCCAGGGGTGAAATGGCGCCCGTTGAAATTTCACTGGCCTTCAGGGCCACGGCGATCAGGGAAGGCTCCGCCATGGTGGTGCTGAAACCGATGCAAAAAGCGAACACGATGGCCCAGAGATAGATTCCCGGACCGGGTTGATGGCCGTTTTCCAAGGCGGCTTTCAAGATCGGGTCTCCCTCCGCCAGGATCGCCGGACTGGACAGTTGATTGGCCATGGCCTTGCCGATGGGGAAGATGCACTTTTCCAATCCGACCAGAAAGATCGCCAGTCCCACGATCACCAGCCCCATGCCGAGAATGATCCGCTTCATGTGGGGCAGGGGTTTACGAATCGCCACGGCCTGAAAAAATCCCAGGACGATGATGATGGGCAGCACATCGCGGATCGTTCCCGAAAACGATTCGACGATCAACTCAAGATAACCCGTCATCAGGCCCCCACTCCATAGACAACAATACCGAAAATGAGGACAAACAGGATCGGGGTCAGGCTCGCCAGGGCGATGATCCCAAATCCATCAATGACCGGATTGCGTCCCCGGATGCTGCTGGCCAGGCCCACGCCCAGGGCGGTGATCAGCGGAACCGTGATGGTGGACGTGGTGATCCCTCCGGCGTCGTACGCAATGCCGATGATCTCGCGTGGAGCGGCCGTGGTCACCACAACGATCAGCGCATAACCCGCCACGATGAAATGGACCAGCGACCAGCCCTTGATGATGCGGAACACCCCCATGGCTCCGGCCATGCCCACGGACCCCGCGATGGTGATGCGGAGCCAGAAGACAAAACGCTCTAGGGAATCCGCTTGAATCGCGTGTCCCTGCACCGCCAGTTCACCGGCTTTTTTCGCAATCACCGTCAAGGCCGGTTCGGCGATGGTGGTGGAAAACCCCAGGGCGAATCCGAAAAAGATGACCCAGGCGCCGCTGCCCTTTTGCGCGAATTGCCCCGCCATTTTCTCGCCGATCGGAAAGAGTGCGGTCTCGAGACCCAGCATGAACACAAACAGGCCGCTGATGACCAGAAGCAGTCCAAACAGGCTTTCGGCGAGGTTGGGGAAGGGTTTCTGAATGACCAACACCTGAAAAAAAACGATCACCACCAGAATCGGGACCACGTCCATGAACGAGGTCCAGAACTTTTTACCGAGATGCCGGATCATCTGTTGCATTATGGTGCAGGCTCCAACACAATACCGAGGCGGTGTACTGAATCGTGATCGGGGTTGATCGAAACAGTTTCATAATGGGATTCCCGAAAATTTCCGCGCCATCATAACACGCCGCCATGAGGTTGGGTACATGCCAGTCAGACAAGTCATTCGATCCGGAAAGGTGCCGGTCAAGGTCTGGACCAAGGACCTGGATGAAGGATCGTTCAGACAATTAAAAAATATTTCCCAGTTGCCCATCCTGCATTCGCATGTGGCCGTCATGCCGGACGCCCATCTCGGAATCGGCTGCACCATCGGGTCGGTCGTTCCCACCATCCGGGCCATCATTCCGGCCGCGGTGGGCGTGGACATCGGTTGCGGCATGATGGCCGTTCAGACCAACCTCAAAAGCTCCGACCTGCCCGACAACCTCCGCTCTTTGCGGGAGGATATCGAGGAGGCCATTCCTCTCGGGCCGGGCCGGGCGCACCGGGCTGCCGTTGAGTTCCCGGAACAGGAGGAACTGCACGCCCGCTTCGAGGAGTTCAGTTCGCGGCACGCGCCGGTAAAAAAACTGCCCCGGAAAAGCGACTGGATCCGACAAATGGGAACCCTGGGTGGCGGCAATCATTTCATCGAAGTCTGCCTCGACGAAAATCAATCCGTCTGGCTCATGCTGCATTCGGGAAGCCGGGGGGTGGGCAACCAACTGGCACAGTATTTTATTCAACTGGCGCGAAAGGACATGAAAGTCCACCAGATCAATCTGCCGGACCGGGACCTGGCCTATCTCAGCGAGGGGACCCGGCATTTTGAGGATTATGTCGCCGCCGTTCACTGGGCTCAGGATTACGCCAAACTGAACCGCGCCACCATGATGCGGCTGATCCTCCAGGTTGTGAAGCGGCATTTCCCCCAATGCAGGGCCGAGTCGGTCCAGGTGAACTGTCACCACAACTACGTGGAGAAGGAACACCACTTTGGTCAGGACGTCTATGTGACGCGGAAAGGGGCCATACGGGCCGGAGAAGGAGAGATGGGGATCATTCCCGGATCCATGGGCACGCGTTCTTATATTGTGCGTGGGCGCGGCAACCCCGAATCGTTCAATTCCTGTTCACACGGGGCGGGCAGGCGCATGAGCCGCACGGCGGCCATGAAAACCTTCACCATGGAAGACCTGGAGCAACAGACGGAGGGCGTGGAACTGGGACGCAGAAAAGCGATACTGGATGAAATTCCCGGCGCCTACAAGGACATTGACCAGGTCATGGCCGACCAGGAAGATCTGGTGGAGGTGGTCCACAAATTGAAGCAGGTGGTGTGTGTCAAGGGAGACTGAGGGAAAGGCCGTGCAACGGTCCCGATCCCGCGCAGTCCCCGAAGTTTCAGCTTTGCGGGATCAGCCGTTTTCCGTGGTCTTCGGAGCGGGTTCCGGTTCTTCCGCCGGTTCTCCGGATGCAGGCTCGGAGCCTTCCGCAACCGCCTGGGGTTCCGGAGCCGGTTCCACTTCCGCCTTGGCTTCTGTTTCTTCCGCTTCTTCTGCTTCCTTCATGGAGGTTTTGAAATTCTTGATGCTCCTCCCGAAAGCACTGCCGATCTCGGGCAATTTCCCGGCCCCAAAGATGATCATAATGATCACAAGTATGATCATCAGTTCCGGAAATCCAATTCCCATCATAATCCAACTCCAAGTGTAAAGGTTCGGATGAAGCGTCAAGTATATCAAAATTTTAGGGAAATCCAAGCAACTTGTGGAGGTTCCGGCAAGCGGCCTCCCGCTCACGACTGGGAGGTTTGATTCATGGAAGAGGATTTTGACGAGGGGCTCACCCAGGAGGCGATTCTCAAGCTATTTTTCGAGAAGGGAGGCAACCTGGACGAGATCAACGCCGCCATCGACGCCCGGCTGTTCCGCAACCGCAAACGGAAGATCACCCAGTTCGAAGGGTTCATCAAAACGCGGATCGAGGTCAACCCCACCGTTCTGAACATGGCCAAGATGGAAATCGACGCGGCGGAGGCAACCTACCTGAGCCAGTATCCCACGCTCTCGCAGGTGGAAATCCTGGACCTCAGGCAAAATCACATCGGGGATGAAGGATTGATGGCGTTGTGCCATTCACCGGTCTTGACCCAGCTCAGGGAACTGGACCTGCGCAACAACGACCTCACCCGCAACGGGGCGGAAGGATTGCTTCAGGCGCCGAACCTGAAACACTTGCGCAAGCTCGACCTCAGATTGAACCGGCTCGGCAGCCGATGGAAGGACAAACTGCTGTCGGCGGAAAACCTGCCAGCACTGGAAGAGGTGAGGGTGGTCTGACCCGCTCGCTTCAAACGGAGCGAATCAGCCGGGAACTTCCAGCCCTAGAAAATCGAGGGACCTTTGTTTTCCCTGATTTTCTGCACCATCTTGTCGGCGATCTCGTCCGCCTTCACCTTGTAACCGCCGCCTCCGAGAAGGGACTTGAATTTATCCACCACGTCCTGACGGACTTCGCCCCCGCGCCCGGATGCCGGAACCCGTGAGGCCGGTGAGAGTCGAACCACGTCGCTGTCCAGCGGAACCGCAGGCGCGCTGCTTTCCTTCCCGGTGCGCTTGCTCGCGGCCGGTGCGGGCTTGATCCCCGTCCGGGGGCCTACTTTGTATGGAGGATGCAGTTCGCTCATAAGTCCTCGATCAGGGCGAAAGCGCCCTGAGACATCCGGTGCGCCGGATCAACTCTTGGATTAATCCCGGCTGCGCGGTCGAATTCCTTTTTCGATGGAGATAACTCAACATACCGGGCCACCCGATAGGGGCGCCTGATAGTAGTTGTAGCGGCTTGTGGGGCCAATTCCCTTAGCCTTATCAGAAAACCCGGCGGCTCCTGATGCGCCCTTGAAATGGCCTTTTGCAAGGTATTGAGTTGACTGGTTTTGTGCGCGCGTTTGTCCGGTGTTCCGGATGGCGCGGACAACGAGGCAAGAGCGGTGAAGATTCCGAACGGCATGCCATATTCTCCCTAATATGGTGTTCAATCTATGGGCCCTCCTGGCCCACTCATCCCGTTTTTTCGGTATCTGAGCGAAAATCTTTAGAAAAATCTGTTTGCAATATTCGAAAGTTGGCCAAATTTATATAAATTTATATACTTTTTATCACTTGAAAACGAGCCCGGTCAGGCTTAGACTGAGAGTAATTAGTTTTTCTCCTGAGGGGCTCATCAGCTGGAAGCGTCTCCCCGCCGGCTGGTGAGCCCCAAATTTTTGGCCCCGCGTTTTAAGCGTCCCGTCCTCCGCGCGTTCTTTTAATCAACGCACCAGTAAAACCGCATCGGCCATGAGCAGGCCGGAGTCGTTCGGGGTCTGCGAATTGCCGGACAAAAAATATCGAGTTGCCCGGTGCTCCGTCAAAACTTTCCGGACGAGTAATCACGGATCGCCTGCCTGATTTCACTTTCCGTATTCATGACGAACGGACCGTAACGCGCCACGGGTTCCTCCAGCACGGCGCACGCAAGAAGAAGAAACCGGCAACCGCTGTTCCCCGCAGTCAGCCGGACCGCATCTCCTTCACGATGAAACGTCGCCAACTGGCCTTTTGCAATCTGCAGCGTTTCCGGCGAAGACTCCAAATCCGCGGACCCTTCATACAGGTAAAGCATGGCGTTGTGGCCGGAAGTAATATCCTGTTCAAAGGCCGCCTCCGCCTGCAGGTGCACGTCCAGGTATAAAGGGTTTCCCGCGATGCCCGTAACCGGCCCGGCCACTCCGTTTTCAATAGCGCCTGCAATGACGCGAATCTCACTGCCGTTTTTTTCCTCCACTGGAATTTCATCACGTCCAAACTCGGAGTAAAACGGTTGCGACATTTTTTCTGCAGCCGGCAGGTTGACCCACAATTGGAATCCGTGCAGGAGGCCAGCCTCCTGTTCCGGCATTTCCGAATGGACGATCCCGCGTCCGGCATTCATCCATTGGATTCCACCCGGTTCGAGAACTCCCTCGTGGCCCTGGTTGTCCTTGTGGCGCATCCGCCCCGCCAGCATGTAGGTCACCGTCTGGAATCCGCGGTGCGGGTGGTCGGGGAATCCGCCGATATAATCCGAAGCCTTGTCGGATCTGAATTCATCCAGCAATAAAAAAGGGTCCAGTTCCATCAGGGACGGCTGCCCCAGAACGCGGTACAGCTTGACGCCCCGGCCATCGGACGCCGGGGTTCCGTCGATTATCCGGTCAACATTTCGATAAGCCGTTGGGTTCTGCATGGGATCGACTCCTGGCCGGAGGGATGAGCGTTTTCTCTCCGGCAAAGTTTTCAGGTTTTTCTCCGGACAGGCGTCCGGAGAAATCAACAAACGCGATTTGGGTTTTATACCTTCATCGCGTCTGTGGGATAATGTTCAAGGGGCTCTGACAATTCGACCTCTGTTATTCCAGCGATCCGCGGGAGTTGCACAGGCGGGCCTGCATGGCCAATACGATTTTCAGAGAAGCCCTTATCACCCCTATTCAAGCGTAACATTGCAACAGGAGATGGCGTCATGGAGAAAACAATCAAGGTGGACGGGATGACCTGCGGGCATTGCGCCGAGACCGTCACCAAAACGATTCAAAACCTGGGAGGCATCCGCCAGGTGAACGTCGATCTGGAACGAAAAGAGGTGGCGGTGGCCTTCGATGAATCGCTCACGCCGCTGGACAAAATAGAGGCGGCAATCGGTTCGGCCGGGTTTGAAGTGGTGGCAAGCTGATCAGGACGTGTGTTTTCCTACGGTTACCTTTTTGGTCTGCACCTGCCCGTCCCGCAAAATCAGAATGGGCACTTCCTCACCCTGGTGAGTGTCGGCAACCATCTTCTGGAAATCCTTCAGATCATCGATCTGCTTCCCAGCGTAACCGATGATAATATCCCCACGCTGGATACCGCCCAAATCCGCCGGCGCGCCTTCATCCACGCTGTTGACGACCACCCCCAGGTCCGAGCGGTCGACCTGAAAGGATTCGGCCAGTTCGGGAGTGAGTTTCTGGATGCCAACTCCCAGCCAGCCGCGGCTCACCTCGCCGTTGCGGATCAACTCTTCGGCGATATCCACCGCCATCTGAACCGGGATGGCAAATCCAACGCCGGCGCCGATCTCGGCCACGGCGGTGTTGATGCCGATCACTTTGCCATCGAGGTTGATCAGCGGCCCCCCGCTGTTGCCCGGGTTGATCGACGCGTCCGTCTGGATGAAATTCTCAAATGTGGCGATGCCGAGGTCCGACCGCTGGATTCCACTGATCACGCCCACCGTAACCGTTCCTTCTAGTCCGTAGGGGTTGCCGATCGCCATGACCCATTCTCCCACCTGCAAATCGTCGGAGCGTCCCAGAGGGGCTTCGGAGAAACCCGTCAGGGAAAAAATTTTGAGCACCGCCAGGTCGGTTTTCGGATCGAGGCCGATGATTTTGGCCGAATACTCCTCGCCGTCCGACAACTTGACCAGAATCCGGTCCGTGTCTTCCACCACGTGGTAATTGGTCAGGATGTAACCGTTCGAGGTGAGCAAAATTCCGCTGCCCAGGCTCTCCATCTGGTAATGCCGCCTCAGAGTTCGATCCAGCACGCCCCGAATCCAGTTCCAGATCCCGTTGTCCCGTTCCGGATGGAACCGCCCGGAAGTCCGGCTGATTTCCTTGAGGTTGTTGATGCTGACCACCGACGGCTTGAGCTCCCGCGCATTACGGATGAACGCGTTCTGCAGGGCGATGAGGTCGTCGTACCGGGTCACGGCGGGTCCGATCTGCCGGCCGGTGGAGGCGGGGGTCAACTCCGGAATCTTGATTTCATACCCCTGGTAATTCAGCAGAGCGGCTGAAAAGAGCAGAAAGAAGAGGGCGGCTATAACGGTTCGTTTCATCGCTGCAAAAAGAGTGAGATCAATTCCCGTTTATTATTTGATGGCGGAATACAGGGTGACGATTCCAAATGTCCGGTCCCTGTATTCGATGTTGCCGAATCCCGCCTGCAAAAGGAGTTGTTTGAACTCCTCACGCACGGGGAACGCCCCGACGGAATCCGGCAGATACCGGTAGGCCTCCGGATTGCCGGAAATCCAGCCCCCTACCAACGGTAGTACATTTTTAAAGTATAACTGATAAAACCATTTCAGGGGATTTAAGCGTGGATGTGAAAATTCCAGAACAACGGCGCGTCCACCGGGTTTCAACACGCGGAACATCTCACGCAGTCCCTTGGCCGGACTGGAAAAATTGCGGACCCCGAACGCGACGGTGATGCCGTCAAAACAGGCGTCGGGAAAGGGAAGGGCTTCGGCGGTTCCCTGAGCGAGGGCAATGCTCCCGGCGGGGACGGAGCTTTTTTCTATTTTTTTTGCGGCCAGACGCAGCATCTCCAGGCTGGGGTCGACCCCCAAGACGGTAATATTTTTTCCCGGATTCCAGCGAAAGATGTCCAGAGCCACGTCCCCGGTTCCGATGGCAATGTCGAGGAACCGTTCTCCATCCCGGGGAGCCAGAAGTCGCACCATGTCCCGCCGCCAGCGGATATCCATTCCCGCGCTGAGCAGACGGTTCAACAGATCGTACCGCCGGGCGATGGAATCGAACATGCGCCGGATTTCCCCGGCTTTTTTCTCTTCCGGAGAGTTTTCGACAGGCTTGTGGGATTGGGGCAAGGTCATGGCATTCTCGGTTGCGGTATGGTATCATTCCCTCTGATTGGGAACAACTAAATCATTCAAATTCAATACGATATAAATAGAAAATCAAGTTGTTGCCTTAACTTGAAACGACTGTTCGTGAGGGCGCTATGAGTCGAAAAGTGCTGGTGCCGCTGGCTCCGGGGTTTGAGGAGATCGAGACCATAACGGTGGTGGACATTCTCCGCAGGGCCGGAGCCCGGGTGACCCTGGCCGGGACCGAAGACGGCCCTATCAAGGGGTCGCGTGGGGTTTTTGTGGTTGCGGACCAACGGCTGAGTGAAGTCCTGGACAACGATTTTGACCTGGTGATGCTCCCCGGTGGACAACCGGGGGTGACCCATCTTCAACAAAACGCGGACGTGATCCAGTTACTTCAAAACATGGACCGGCAGGAAAAATACATTGCCGCCATCTGCGCGGCTCCGTTGGTCCTGCGGGACGCAGGGGTGATGCAATCCCTGGAAACCACCTCCCACCCCTCCATACGGGAACAATTGACCGTCTCCCGCTATTCCGATGAGCGGGTGGTGGTCGACGGCCGCCTGGTGACCAGCCGGAGCCCCGGAACGGCCATGGAGTTTGCCTTCAAACTGGTGGAAATCCTGTTCGGGCCGGAAATGGTGGACAAGGTCAATGCGGGAGTGATGGCGCGAATCTAAGGGATAAAGAATACAAAAATCAGCCAAGTTCCATTGATTTTTGGTAATTTATTGATTAGGCTTGCCTTCGAATTGAAGGGATTATCGAAAAAACAGCATAATTTTGGAACCCTTTTCGATTTGTTTCATCCCAATGAAAAGAACCCGTTGTTTTCAAGGCGGGCTTCGCTAATTAACGGCTTGAGGTTCCCATGTACGTCAATATCTCGCGTAGCAAACAGCTGATCAACAACCGCCGCTACAACCGGAAAAAAACCAAAAC
>JAGQJZ010000048.1 GCA_020430445.1 Nitrospina sp. | reverse complement strand
CGAGCCGTGCGGTGATATTCAGGTCGCCTTCGAACGGCAGGCCCTCGATCATCACATCCGCCGGACCGATGCTGAATTCGAACGGCAGGCGGTAGGAGTCGTATCGCTTGACCGCCAGGGGCGGGCCTTCGGTCTGACCTTCAGGACGGACGAACAGAAACAGCGTCGCCCCCATCGGCTGGTCCAGGGTCCGGTCGGGGTGGAGTTCGATGGTTCCATGCACTTCTTTCTCCACCGCCTCGGGAGCCTGTTTTTTCTTCATTTTGGCCAGTTCCCGTTTCACCGAGGCCGGAACCTTGTGCTCCTTCAGTTCCCGCTCACAGGCCGATAGAAGGAAACTCACCAGAAATAACGAAAAAAAGACTAAAGGTTTCAAAATATTTCTCCGCAAAAATATTAACAGGTTCCGAAAACCCGGTTGATGAATTTTCCGTCCATTGTAAATCCGGTACCGCCGGGAGGGCAACCGCCCAATTCAAACAGATTTACCGGAACACTCCGCCGGTAGATCGGGAACATCCAGGAGGCGTCATGTTGTATCCCGTAAGGATTCTGGACGCCAGGGGGAAATTGAGAAAACTGGTATCCAGACAGGAACTGAGCCAGTTGCATTGGAAAAATTTCGAGCGAATGATTTCAGGTGAATTCAATATGATGAATAGCCGCAAACGCTCCGGACAGGGTGATGGTTTAAACGACGGCCCGGATTACGAAGAAGAAACCCTGGAATCCGACACCTGATTGAAAAAACCTGCTTCGGGCAGCAGGTTGGGGAAGCGATACCGTCCTGATCCTCCACCAAGAGTTGGACATGTATTAATTCCCCTTCGAAATGGGGAGCAGGCTCCGCCCTGCTCCCCATTTTACTTTTCTCTACCGGCTGCCTGATCAGGCAGAATGTTTCAATCGCGAACCGGTCGCCGGTGGTATCACCATGTGTGGCCGGTAATCTTCTCCCTCCATTTTGACAAAGCGGCACATCTCCGTCAGCCTTGAATAAATTCTCGGTCCCAGTCTTTCCGCCAGTGTTTCACCTGTTTTCTTCGACCCATAGCTTTTCGCCGGATCCACCCTCTCCCCGCCGTTGCCTTGCGTTGCCTTTTCATTGTCCGCATTCTGATCGAGATGATTCGTCGTGAACAGGGTGATGCGGTTGGCGGCGTTGTAACGCGAACTGATGATCTGGTCGAGCATGGTCTGTTCCCACTCGGTGTTCCGTCCCTTGGCCAGTTCGTCTATGACCAGTACCGGCGCGTGAACATACGGATTGATGATCGCCTGCTCCGAAAGGTCCTGCGAATAACCGTGGCGGATGTCTGAGAGCAGTTGAAAGAAATCGACGAATCGGCATTCGATGCCGTGCTTCAGGATCAACTCGCGCAGAATGCTCACCGCAAGATGGGTCTTACCCAATCCCGGCTGCCCCATGAACAGCAGGCCCTTGACCGAAGGCCCGAAGTCGGCGGCGAAATCCTTCGCCATTTTCAGGGCCAGACGCTGCGAGTTGCCCAGGGGATGATAGGTTTCAAACTGGGTTTCGGCAAACTTTCCCGGAATGCCCGCCTCGTTGAGCAATTTCAGGCGATGGCTGAAATCCATGCACGTGCACGGGATGCGCGTGGTGTAACCCTGATCGTCCTCTTCGATGCGGAATCCCTGTCCCGCGCAATCCGGGCACACAAACCCTTCCGCCAGCCGGCCGTTGAGGCGGCCATCCAGATTGCACAACTCGAAAGGCGGCGTGGTGGTTTTCTTTTTGGAACCGGAGCTCACGGCAGGGGCCCTTCCATTTTCGCTTCGATTTCCTCGCGCAACAGGTGGAGCGACAACCGCACCTGCGCGCCATCCCGCGACTGCCGGCGGACGCTGTGCACGCATTCCTCAATAGCCCGGCACAGGCGGTCAAGTTCCAGGCCCTGCCGTTCCCACAGTTCGATCACATGGTAGTCCTGCGCGGAAAGCGTCAGGCCGGAACCTTTCTGCGCGAGAAAAAACTGCTCAACGCGGGTGAGGTAGTTCAGATTTTTTTTCTGGATCAGGCTCATAACACTTCCGTACGGTACAGGCACAGATTAAACGGAACGACTCGGCATGGAGAGCTGCGCAAAAGTCAAAAGAGAACATCCAAGGCGAGATTCTTCACTTCGCTTGCGCTCCGTTCAGAATGATACCACCTCAAGGTGGAGCAAGGTCAACCCACCCCGATTCTACAGAAAAACCTTAGGCAACCATTTTGCGGGTCAAGACGCTGCCGTCCGCAAGGACCGCTCGGCGCGGGGCCAGCTTTCAGCCCGCCCGATTCTGCAGAAAAACCTTGTGCAACCATTTTGCGGGTCAAGACGCTGCCGTCCGCAAGGACCTAGGCCTTGATGTCGAGAATGGTGCCGGTCATTTCATCCGCCGCGCGGATGACACTGGCGTTGGCCTTGAAGGCATTGGTCGCCAGAATCTGATCCACCGCTTCTTCGGCAATATCGACGTTGGAGGTTTCAATCGCCCCGGGCACCAACTGACCGAGCCCTCCGGTACCCGGAGACCCGAACACCGGCTGTCCGGATTGCGCCGTTTGCGCGAACAGGTTGCCCCCAAGAGAGGTCAGGCCGCCGGGATTATTGAAATTCGCCAGCGTGATCCGTCCCACCGTCTGCGTGGTGCCGCCCACCTGCGCCGAAACCGTTCCATCGGAACCGAGGCTGACCCCCGTGGCGTTGTCCGGAATCGAAATTTCCGGACGCAGGACGTTGCCACTGGAATCGACCAGCCGACCGGAGTTGTCGACTGAAAAATTTCCGGCGCGGGTAAAAGCCGAACCGCCACCGGGCAGGGTCACCCCGAAAAATCCGTTGCCGGAGATCGCCGCACTCAACGGATTGCCGGTCTGGACCACCGCTCCCTGAGCGGGATTCGTCTGCGTTCCCTGGAATTGCGTCCCACCGCTTTTAACGTCGGAGACCACGCTGCGGCTGGCTTTGAAGCCGGGTGTCTGCACGTTCGAGGTGTTATTGGCACTGACCTGCAGGCGTCGGGATGCCGTACGCAATCCCGAAAGAGCACTGGAGAATGCATCGAGCATGATAAAACCCCTCCTTTTGAGAGAAGTTTAAAGGGCCCCCCTGTTTATCCAATCAACGCTTTGCACCGCAGGCCACTCACGCGGTTGACTCACCGATGCGTTTGCGCATCCTGCGGATTGCCAATGGAAATAGCCGGATCCGCACCCGGATTTTCCAGCGCCCGCGGCAGGGCGTCGACTTCGACCCGGACCAGGTCGCGAATGACCGCTGTCTCATCGCAATGATCCTGTTTCGAACAGGTCTGGCAATCTTTCCATATTTTGTCCGGGAGTTTTTGCCGTTCGGTCACGTGAAAACCCAGCCGGGCGAACAGCGGCACCACATACGTCAGCGCGAAGATACGCTCGTAGCCCAGCTCCAGCGCCTCGTCGATGCAGGCCTGCACCAGCGTGGTGCCGATCCCCTTGCGTCCGAATTCCGAGTTGACCACCAACGAACGGACTTCCACCAGCCCGGTGGAAATGTGAACCAGACTGGCCGTGCCGAGAACCTGCCCTTCGGACTCGTAGACAAAGATATCCCGCAGGTGGGATTCGATATCCTCGCGGCTGCGGAACAGGACGGTGCCCGCCTGCGCCCGCGGTATGAGCAGGGCGAGAATGCCGTCGACATCCTGTAATGTGGGTTTGCGAATCATGATTCAGTCACAACGCCGGAACGGTTATTGAAAACGAGCGGTCCCGGACCGCTTCACTAATTGTCGATTAAATTTACCGGAAGGAAAAGGAAAAAATCCGCGAATGCCTGGATTCCAGCGAGGGCGCGTTGCCGGATGCGGCGGGATCAACAGGTGACAACACGGCGGCCGTTTTGCCGGGCCCGCTCCAGCGCTTCTCCCGCACAGCGCACCAGATCGGAGGGCTTTTGCATGGTGTCTACGGAGAGATCGGTGACACCGATTCTGCATTCAAGGCGGACATCACCGCCATTCGGGAAGGCGGAACTCTCCAGCGCAGCGCGGATCCTTTCGGCAACCTGACCGGCGTCCGGTTTTTCCAGGCCGGGCAGGAGGATGAAAAACTCATCCGGACCGGTCCTGAAAATAAAATCGCCTCCCCGGCTCGATTCGGCCAGCACGCAACCCACTGCCTTCAAAATTTCTTCCTGCCGGGATTTGGCGACAGTATGGCCGTGATCGGTTTGGGTGTCAACGTGCATTTTGATGACCGACAGGGGTTTTTCATAATGGCAGGCCCGGTCGAACTCCCGCGTCAATACCGGTTGCAGGTAAGAGGCCTTGAACAGGCCCGTTGCGCGGTCGACCACCGGTGTCCGGCGCAGGCTTTCGAGCAACAGGAGATTGTCGATCGCCAACCCCAGCTTCTCCGCCATGCGCTCCAGATAATCGGTGCGCAGTCCCTCATAAAAATGAAGCGGTTCACGGCTGCCCAGGCAAAGCGCCCCGGCCAGCTGGCCGTGCAAACGGATGGGGATGAGCGCCTCGGACTTGACGGAGGTGGCCTCCTTCCTGAAAACTTTTGAATTTCCGTCCAGTTCACTGTTGAGCGTCGGCTCGTCTTCCCGGGGAAACCATTCCCTCAGCCGCTCGGGAGAAACCACCCGGACCGTGTCCTCCAGTTCCTGGGGATTCAAAGTCTCGCCTTGCATAAAATGGTCCGGGTGCTGGGAGAGGGCGATTTGCACCTGCTCCAGCCGGAAACGCCGCATCAACTCCTCGCGGAACTGACGGATCATTTCGTGAAAATCGATATTGGCCAGAATCGCGCGCTCGATCTCATAAAGGTGTTCCTGGATTTCCTCGTTGGACTGGGAGATTTCGACAAACCACTCGAGCTGGCTGCGCATGTGTTCCTTGTCGTCGTTGGCCCGCTTGAGGATGCGGTCAGCAATGCTCAGGGTCCCCAGCGGCTGGAGCGGCAGGTCTTCGTGATCGATTTCCTTGATTTTATGGAGGAGTTCCGGGTAATCGTTGAAAAATTCCGGGTGCTCATTGAGATAAATGGCAATCTGGTCCTTGTTCATGCGGCTCCCCCAAGCTCTTTACAAACCATTGATAAATAAGGATATAGCAAGTATACCACGGCGGGCGGGCGCATTGCCATTTAAAAATCAAATAATCGCTTACAAATCAGAAAGTTAAAGGGCGGGCAGGAAAAACGTTTTCTCCAGGACGGATGGCTTACGGCGCCTTCAATTCCAAATCTATTTTTTGTCTAACAGTATTCAAATGCTTTCGTAGTCCAATAATGTCAGATCAATTGTTTTTGATGGATGAGAATGGTTCACATGAATCCGCACCTTACTGACAAATACCTGAAAGCGTTCATCATGAGATTCAAAGTTTCCTGCGTTGCCCTTGTTCTGGGCGCCATCCTGATCAGTAGCGGGACCACGGTCCTGGCCTCCCCGGCCCAGGCGCCCGCCGCTTCTTCAATGGAAATGGCTTATATTCCGTCCGATTCGGATTTTGAAATCCATCCGAAAGCGAACATCCTGAAAGATAAACTGGAAAAACGGACGAACGAGGAAATGATGAAGAAGCTGAAGCAGTATTTCAAAAAGCAGAAAAGAAGAAAAAAACAGAAAATCGTATAATCCTGCCCCAAAAGCTAAAGAGCGATTTTTCCCTTCCTCAATTTTGATCCACCCTGTTCGATGCGTGGCCCGCGCGGTAAAGCGAGTTCCTGTCAAAAAGTTCCGAAATCAAATCCAGCGGATTATCAGAGGTCCCCTAAGAATCAAACCCCGGCAAAACTTCATACCGGGGTTTGACTCATCCCTGGGATGCCGGTCCTTTATTGCTGCCTGGTGGAACCGTTGTCAAAATCTTATCTGTTAACAAAAAATCCCATCAATCCCAATAACTGTCGTCCTCTTCGTCCACGGCCATGCGCTCCGCCGGGCTCATGCTCTTCGAGACAGTGTCCTGGGTGGGCGGCAGGGAACTGCAACCCGTGATGAAAAGCCCTGCAAGAAGCAAGGCCATGACTTGAATAGCCAAATACCGGATCATTGTGCACCTCCTTTAATCTACGAGAGCTTTGCATAACCAGGAAAACCTTCGAGGCGAGGCGCTTCGGACCTTGCGGTCGGCAACGACCGCTCAGCATGACGTAGCAGTGTTTTATTGTCATTCTGAGGGCCGTGAGGCCTGAAGAATCCCGCCTTGGACGTTCGCTTTTGACTTACGCAAAGGTCTCTTAATCTACGGGGCGTTTTATCTAACACCCTTTTCCAATCATTGTATTGTGATCTGCTAACGGATTTCTAACCGTCAATAAATGAATATTCGCCTGTTTTTTTCGAAAAACGGATCGTAAATATCCGAACTTCACGTGGTCTGCTTCCTACAGAATCGGCTGGTGCGCGGGGTTGCAAGAGGGGGAGATGGTGGACGCCATGGGAGGCCCTGCCGGGAAGAACTGGATTTTTTCCGGAAAATAAAAAAAGGGGCCGGAAAACCCGGCCCCTTTTGCTTTCTTCAATTCTAAAACGGTTGCGGCACCCCGCTTTTCATCAATGGATCGAAACCAGTTCGATATCGAATACCAGCGTTTTACCCGCCAGCCGGTGGTTGGCGTCGAGCAGGGCGTAGTCGTCCTGCACCTCCTTGACCACGAACATCTGGCCCCGGTTATTGCCCAGGCCCGATCCCACCTTGATATCCGGCGGCAGCACCGTGCGCGGCACCTTCTGCACGAGCTTTTCATCGTAATCGCCGTAAGCCTCGGCCGGAGGAATCGTCACCGTTTTACTCTCGCCCACTTTCATTCCCTCAACCGCCTTGTTCATACCCGGAATAATGCGCGGAGTCCCCAACTCAAAACTCAACGGCTGGCCTTTTTCGGATTTATCAAACACGCTTCCGTCCTCAAACTTGCCGACATATTGAATATCCACCGTGTCGCCGTTTTTTGCCGCCTTGCCGCCGGCCCAGGCCCACGGTGTCAGTGCCAGCAGGAACACCAGGCCAAATATCAAACCGGTATTCCATTTCATCTTTCCATACATGCGTCACCTCATCAACGTAATGGGATCACCAGGCCGTGTCGGTACCAGCGCCTTGTTCGGGATTGAATACAGCCCGCAACTTCATTTCAGCACCCGGCTCATGTAGAACAGGGTGGGCAAACAACGTCTCCGGTCGGCTGCAATGAGGAATAAAGTCGAAAGAAAATAACAGGAGGAAGCAGGTCCTCAAGCTCCAAATTGCGGATTCCAGATCACAGGCAGTCCCAAAACCTGGTGAATATTTAGATGGAAATCCCAAGAAGCTTGAAAGACCGGCTCGGTCGGAACTCTCCACCCATAAGGGGAAAACCATAGGGTTCCCTTTTAAAGTAGCACGATCTCCGCCAAAAATAAAACAGACGAAAATCCCCTTTTCAGGCGAGAAAACAGGCGAGATGCGGGAGCGGTGAGCGCGGCCTCAGACGGTGAGTTCCTTGATTTGGACCTCTACCTTGAGTTGCTCGGTGCCGCCGCCTTTGAAGATGGTTCCGCTGACCGGCGTGGCGTCCCGGTAATTGCGTCCACAAGCGACGCGCACATGATCCTGCGCCACCAGGCAGCCGTTGGTGGGGTCGAACCCGCGCCACCCCAGGTAGGGCAGATACACTTCAGCCCAAGCATGAGAGGCGTCCGACTGCAGTTTGTTCTCATAGTTGCCGCCGGTATAGATGTAACCCACCCGGTAACGCGCCGGAACATTCAGCAGCCGGCACAGGCAGATGAACAGGTTGGCAAAATCCTGGCACACCCCCTTGCGGATGGAAAACACATCGAAAGGGGTGGTTTCGAGCAACGTGATTCCCTGAACGTAATCGAAGTCCTCGAAGATCTTTTTGTTGATGTCCATCAGGCTGTCGAACAAATGGAAATCGTTGCGCTCCACAAAGCTCATGGCAAAATCGGTCAACTGGCGGAGCTGCGCTTCGGGCAACTCCGGCGGCAAAAGATACGGCAGCATCATCTGCCTCTGCCAGGGCATCCAGACCAGGGGGATCTGCGAGCGGCGCAGAATAGGGCTGTGATCGTCCGGCGGGCAGGCGTAAACCTTCACCTGGCTGTGGGTCTTGATCAAAAGCTGGGTGTAGGTGTTGCGGATATCGTAGTACACCGAAGGGTTGTCGAACACATCCTCGAACTGCAGCAACTCGCCATCCACCGTCAATTCCAGCGTGGCCTGTATCACCTCCTGGATGGCGTCCTCCACCGGCTGCAGGCGCAGCGTGTGCGTGCTGTGTTCCACCGGCTGAGAATAACGGTATTCGGTCATGTGGGTGATGTCGTACGAGCGGTATTCCAGCGGAATGCCATCCGGAGCGTGCGTCAGCGCCTTGATGTTGATGGTTTTCGAGAAACTTTTAATCTCCGGCTCCGGCTCCCCTTCCGTCCCCGTTTCCGTCTGCACGCTGGTTTGCGACTGCTCGGACTGCTGGGAAACGCAAACCGCTGCTTTCTCCTCTTCCGGTTCCGGAGCTTTGACCTCCTGGGCCGGGCTGGCCTGGGCCAGGCAGTCCCAGATCACCGCTCCACGGCGGACGATGAGGAGCTGGCCTTTTCCCATGGCTTCAAACGGAGCGTCGTTAAACAAAAAGGAGGTGACCAGGAAAACCGTCGGCAGGGCGTTGCGCGGGTCTTCCAGGTTGAGCGAAATGAAGTTCGAATCAAAAACCGGCGGCTCCTCCGACGGCAGCACACGGTGCGTGTACAGTTTCCCCGTCGAATTTTTCCCGTGGTAAACAGCCAGACTGCGACCGTCGCTGATCACAAAATCGGAAGTGCCCAGGTCGTCGAGTTTTTCAAACAGGGCCAACAGGTCCTGCCCCCGGATGTCGGTCAGGCTTTTGGCTGCAAATTCCCACAGGCCCGCCAGCAGGTAACAGAACGCCAGTTCGGAATCGGTACTGCCGACCGGTTCCAAAAGTCCGGAAGGATCGTCGAGCAGCTCCGCCAGCTTGCCCTTGTCCAGTTCTCCGTTGTGCATGAACAGCCAGTCGTAGCCGCCGAAGCTGCGGCGAAACGGTTGTGTGTCGTGCTGGGTGTAACGGCGGCCGGTGCCCTTCACCTTGCACAGAAACAGTGTGGAACGGAAACTCGCGCCATCCTTGAGGGTGTTCAGCAACAACTGGCTGTCGCTCGCCATCCCGTCCTTGACGATGGAAGCGGCGTAATCGTCGTTCGGGTGCCAGCCGAACCCCCAGCCGGAGGTCAATTGGCTTCCGCCATCCTTCAAAACGATGGAAGGCGATCCCATGCAATCGAAATTGAGTGCCACCAGTTCACCGAACATGCTTTATTTCCCGAGAGATTGATGAAACTTGATCCTTTATTCCTCTATAATAGTCCCGTTTCTACCAAGTCAACATAAAAAATAACCGCTGACAGCCAAGAGTTGATTGATGACCGTAAGAGTCGCCCTGCATCACCTGACCGAATATCAGTATGACCGAACAATCCACCTGGGTCCGCAGATCATCCGTCTGCGCCCCGCGCCGCACACGCGCGCGCCGGTGCCTTCTTATTCCCTCAAGGTGAAACCTGAAAAGCATTTCATCAACTGGCAGCAGGACCCCTTCGGCAACCACCTCGCCCGCCTGGTGTTTCCGGAAAAAACCCGGATCCTGCGCGTGGAGGTGGATCTGATCGCCGAAATCCACGTCTTCAATCCGTTCGACTTCTTCCTGGAAGACAGCGCCACGGAATTCCCCTTCAAGTATGAGCCCTGGCTGAAAGAGGAACTCACCCCCTACCTCGAGATAAAAGAAAACAACGCCGCCTTGTCCGGGTTTGTCAAAGCACTGCCGCAGGAAAAACAGCGCACGATCGATTTCCTCACCGCCGTGAACCGGAGGATCAACGAAACACTCGACTACGTGATCCGCCTCGACCCCGGCGTGCAGACCTGCGAGGAAACCCTGCAACTGAAAAAGGGCTCGTGCCGGGACATGGCCTGGCTGTTGTGCCAGGCCCTCCGCCATCGCGGCCTGGCCACACGCTTCGCCTCCGGTTACCTGATCCAGCTCAAGCCGGACCAGCAGGCGCTGGACGGCCCATCCGGAGCGGCGCATGATTTCACGGACCTGCACGCCTGGACCGAAGTCTACCTGCCCGGCGCGGGATGGCTGGGCCTGGACCCGACCTCCGGCCTGCTCACCGGCGAAGGCCACATCCCGCTCTGCTGCACCCCCAACCCGTCGAGCGCCGCGCCCATTTCCGGAAAACTCGACGCCTGCGAATCGGAACTGCGGCACGAGATGACCGTGGCCCGCGTTCACGAAGACCGGCGCGTTTCCAAACCCTTCAGTGAACGCGAATGGGCCGATATCGATGCGGTGGGAGAACAGGTCGACCGCCATCTCGATCAACTGGGCGTAACGCTCACCATGGGCGGGGAACCGACGTTTGTCTCCATCGACACACGGGAAGACGAAGAATGGAAAACCGCCGCCTTCGGTCCCAACAAAAAGCGCCTCGGCAACGACCTGCTGCTGAAACTCAAAAAGCGGTTCACCTCGGGCGCGCTCCTGCATTACGGGCAGGGCAAATGGTATCCCGGTGAACCGGTGCCACGCTGGTCGCTCGGCTGCTACTGGAGGCAGGACGGCGAACCGGTGTGGAAAGACGACGCCCTCCTCGCCGAGGTGGAAACCAGCCACGGCCACAAGGTGGAAACGGCAAAACAGTTCATGCAGGCTCTGGCGCAGACCCTCGATATTGCGCCACAATACATCCTGCCCGCGCACGAGGATTCGCCCTACTATCTCTGGCAGGAACAGAAGCTCCCGGTCGAAGGCGAAATTCTCAAAGCGAACCTGTATGAGAAAACCGAGCGGCAGCGTTTGCAAAAATTGCTTGAGGAGAACCTGAACGATCCCGTGGGCTTTGTCCTGCCCCTGCATTACGCCAGCGGAGACAACCGCTGGATCAGCAACCGCTGGCGTTTCCGCACCGAACATTTGATCCTGATTCCCGGAGACTCCCCCATCGGCCTGCGCCTGCCGTTGAACAGCCTGCCGTATGTTCAGGAAAAAACCCGGGAACTGGAAAGCGAGCCCAGCCAGTTTCAGGAACAGGAAACGCTGCCCAGCCGCGACAGCCTGCCGCGCCCGGCCGCGTTCAAAAAAGGAGAGCCGCCGGAGATTGAGGAAGAATCCATCCCGGGTCTCATCCGCACCGCCCTCTGCATGGAGGTGCGCAACGAAACCCTGCATATCTTCCTGCCGCCCATTCCCTATCTGGAACATTTCCTTGATCTCATCACGCAGATCGAGGAAGTCGCGCGCCGGCTCGGCACGCCGGTGGTGCTGGAAGGGTACGAACCGCCGCACGATGCGCGCATGCAGCACTTCAAGGTCACGCCCGATCCGGGCGTTCTGGAAGTGAACGTGCAGCCCGCCGCCAACTGGCGCGAACTGGTCACGATCAACGAAACGGTATTCGAAGAAGCCCACCAGGCCCGGCTCTCTTCGGACAAATTCCTCCTCGATGGCCGACGCGTCGGCACCGGCGGCGGCAACCATTTCGTGCTCGGCGGACCGACGCCGTCAGACAGTCCCTTTCTTCAACAACCGGGCCTGTTGCGCAGTTTGCTGACCTTCTGGCAAAATCATCCGTCGCTTTCGTACCTGTTCTCTTCCATCTTCATCGGGCCGACCAGCCAGTCGCCGCGCCTCGACGAGGCCCGGCACGATTCGCTTTACGCGCTCGAAATCGCTTTCGAAAAAATCCCGCACAACGAACCGGTGCCGCCCTGGCTCACCGACCGCCTGTTCCGCAACATTCTGGCGGACATGACGGGCAACACGCACCGCACCGAATTCTGCATCGACAAACTCTATTCGCCGGAAGGAGAGCGCGGGCGGCTCGGCCTGCTCGAGTTGCGCGGATTTGAAATGACCCCGCACCCGAAAATGAATCTCCTGCAGGCGCTCCTGCTCCGCGCCTCGGTGGCGCATTTCCTGAAGCACCCCTGCCGCAACAGCCTCGTGCGCTGGGGCGTGCAGTTGCACGACCGCTTCATGCTGCCGCATTTTATCTGGGAGGATTTCAAACAGGTTGTGCGCGAACTGCAACTCGGCGGCTACCCGATTCAACTCGATTGGTTCCGGCCTTCACTCGAATTCCGCTTTCCCGAGTACGGTTCGGTCCAGATCGGGCAGACGCGGCTGGAGCTGCGCATGGCGCTGGAACCCTGGATCGTGTTGGGAGAAGAAATGCACCTTGGCACCGTCAGCCGCGCCGTCGACTCCTCGATCGAACGTCTGCAGGTCAAAGTCGAAGGATTGAAAGAATCGCAGCAGGTCATCACCTGCAACGGGCGCCGCGTGCCGCTGAAACCGACCGCCGAGAGCGGCGTGTACGTCGGCGGCGTGCGCTTCAAAGCCTGGAACCCGCCGTCCTGCCTGCACCCCACCGTGCCGGTGCAAACTCCGCTGGTGTTCGATCTGCTCGACACGCGGTACGAACGCTCGCTCGGCGGCTGCACCTATCACGTCAGCCACCCCGGCGGGCGTAATTACGAAACACTGCCCGTCAACGAGAACGAGGCCGAAGGACGGCGGCTGTCGCGCTTTCTACCCATGGGGCATTATCAGGAGAGCATGCGGGTTCCCCCCATCGAGGAAAACCCCGAATTCCCCGTGACCCTCGACCTCTGCCGCGAACGGTTTTAACGGGGAACTTCCAATAATTCGATACCGTCAACTCCGGCCACCCGCGACCCTGAAAAACCAACGCCTGCCCACACCAAAGGCAATTTCAGAAACGCCACCAATTAAGATTGATTGCTGGATCGATACTTTTTAAGGAATGTGTCCAATTCTTTTTTAGAGAAAGGGGTCTTATAAAGTTCATTAACAAGCCACAGTCCGGAATGTTTTATTTTGTCTTTTGGAGACCATTGCCCCAGCCAGTTTCGGGAAGGTTTGCACTCCGGACAAAGAGAAACTGAAGAAATTATTCTGGATTCCAAGTGCAATCTTTTTTCTTTATCGCATTCCGGGATGACAACAAAGCTAAAATCACCACGGATTCTTTCACTCACTTTCTCTTCAACCCCCTTCTGTAGAATCAAATCAACGCCGTCTCCAGCGTTCTGGCGAGCTTTCCGGCTTGCCAGATTAAGTTCCCAGAATTCAATGAATGCATCATTTCGTTTATTCAGGATAGCCCTGCCAATATTTTTTCGAAAAATACTTCTGTCCTTGTTTTCGTTTAAAAAATGCTGTTTGAGTCTTTTTTTAAGCTGATCTTTTCCCGTATGCGTTCCCACTCTCACAATTCGGTCGACGCCGTGGCCCTTTTCACCCTTTTCAAAAAGCAAATAAAGCCCGTTAGTGGGAATGAACGGTTCGCGAAAAGGAAACCGGTGTCTTGTTAACGAATTAAAGTACCGGTGCAAACTTTCACATACACTTTTCATCAGAATAAATTTTGAGTTTTGATTTTAAAAACTTCAATTGTTTCCCAAGTGAAATTTCATAAAATTGTATGGGGAAATAGGATCAAATAATTTCAACAAACCCTATTTTGCCGAAAGAATATAACTGCATCCGTCATCAAGTCTTTCCTGTATTCATTATCAAAACAATCAACAAATTTAAAATTCCAGTTGCGCTTTCCCCATCAAGTGGTCGGCCACGGGATTGGAGATGGTCCTCGGCGACGACACGAGAAAGAGTTCCTCGTGCACGCCTTCCAGCGTGCCGATCTTGATCAGTTTCCTTTCTTTCACCATGGGATTCCCCGCAAAATCCGGCAGGGCAAACAGCCCGTCGCCGCGGAGACCCATCAGCTTTTGCACGCTCGTGTCCTGGGTTTCCATCACCACGTCCACGGTCAGTTTGTTCGAACGGAAAAAATGATCCAGATCGTGGCGCCGCTTGCTGTGCAGAGTGGGCAGGAGAAACGGCTCGCCTTGCAGGGACTGCGGAAAATCCTCCATCAGGTCCTTGAAGTCGCGCGTGCCAAACACCGACACCGGCTGCCGCCCCAGTGAACGGATGGCGAACCGGCGCAGATCGCCAACATCGGGCTGGTAGTCGGAAACCACGAGGTCGATACGGTGCGCCAGGAGTTCCCGGAACAGGTAATCGCCCGTCCCTTCAAGTACGGTGATGGTGCACGGCCCCCACTCGCGCGCGGTGTCGGTCAGGTGCTGGACGGCGGCTTTGGGAACGCTGTCGAGCACCCCGATCTCCAAATGCACGCGGCGCACAAACGCCCCCTCCTGCAGGACCTCCGTCAGTTCATCCCCGAGCGAGAAGATCTGATTGGCGTACTCCAGCGCCACCTGCCCGGCCTGTGTGAGAAACAGCCGCCGGTTCCTCCTTTGAAACAAAACATGCTGCAGTTGGTCTTCCAGTTGGCGGATCTGGATGCTGATCGCCGACTGCCCCAGACTGAGCTTTTCAGCGGCCCGGGCGATGCTTCCCTCCTGCGCCACCATCTGAAAATAGCGTAAGTGTTGATAATTCAACCAGATCATGGGTCACCCTATAAATTGATTTAATTAAATAATATCATAAAAACTTTTAACTATCTTAATTTATCAAACTTATTTTAGACTAGAATCTAACAAAGGGCTATCAACAGGCTCTCCCTAAACCCTGGTGGGCCCCGCACGCGGGGCTCACCTTGGGACCTCTAATACGGCAGTGGACTGTGAACGGGCTCCAGTTGTTCCAGACGGGCAATCACCGTACCTGTTCAAAGTCCCTGGAGGTTCCCATAAAAACCTGGAGGTGTGATATGAGTAAGACATTGGGTATCAGACTGACAGTTTTATTTCTGTTGGGTATTCTCGTCACCGGCTGTAGTTCATTGCCGCCAACGCGGGATGTCGCCGCGCAAAAACCGGCAAAGGAAATGGGCATGTCCCCAACGGAATACATGGCCTTGGATGAACCGGAAGACACCTATTGGGACTGATCTGTTCATTTGCTCCATCTCAGAAAAACCGGACCGCCATTTTCCGGTTTGGGCAGGGTCCCGGAATGGGATTTGCTCCGGGACCCTTCTCGCTCAACCCGGCCCTCGCAGTAGAACGACCGTTTTCACAGTCCACTGGGCCGGGCAATTCAATCGCCCCTGGAAACCCGCGTGGTGGGTGACGCATCCGTGTCTCCCAGAGGCCGGGAGAGGGTGACTGCCCCTTCCCGGACTGCGGTTTCCGGTTAACAGTCCCGCAGGGTGGCGCACGCCGCCCTGCGGTTTTTTTTACGTCCGAACTCCGGAATTTTTCTTCAAAAATTTATTGATTCCCGGATTCATTGGGAGTAACTTTTTTATAACTTGGAAAGAACGTCCGGCGGGCGCTTGCCCTTTCAGGGTGAGTTCCCTCTCCTGCCTTAAGCCCCGCCGGCCCGGTCGACCAAAGGGATGCGGCCATCATTCCGGCATCCTCCGCGTGGGCAACGGAAAATCCCCCAATTCTTACGGCAGTCTCTAACTGTTTTCAGATTTCGGCAGCGGCAATTCGCAGGTCAAGCATCAGGACCTGCTTGCGGCCAAATACAATTTTAGAGGCGGCCTTAATTGGTTTCCCGGTCCCTTCATCAGCGTGTTCAGGGCCGGGTAAAGGTGTCCCGCTCCGTCGAATGCGATTCCACGAGCCGGGATCTGGTTTGAACCCGAATTCTTTTCAAGAAAAAAAGGAATGATCGTGACCAACCTGAATCATCCTGCCGCCTCCAATGGCAGGGAAGCGTCCCAAAAAAAAACCACCGGCAGCAAAACCCTTCAATCGAAAACACTCGGTCCGGTGTCCGACCTGGAGCGTCACCTGCCGCCGGAATGGTGGAAGGACCTGTTCAACTCCTTCTATCTGAAAACCGACGGCGACGTGGTTGAAAACGACCTCAACACCGTGCGCGACGTCGACCTGGTACTGCAGGCCACCGGCATATCCAAAGACGACCACATACTCGACCTGTGTTGCGGTCAGGGCCGCCATTCACTGGAGTTGGCGAGCCGGGGATTCCACAACATCACCGGCGTCGACCGCTCGCGCTATCTCATCCGCCTGGCGCGCAAACGCGCGCGGCAACGCAGCCTGAAGGTCACCTTCTCCCAGGGCGACGCGCGCAAGACCCGCGTGCCGGAAAGTTCGAAAGACTGTGTCATGCTGATGGGCAACTCCTTCGGCTATTTCGAGCGCGAGGAAGACGACCTGAAAGTGCTGAGCGAGATCAAACGCATTCTCAAATCACGCGGCAAGCTGCTGCTCGATCTGGTCGACGGCGTGTGGATGTCGAAACATTTTGAACCGCGCTCATGGGAATGGATCGACCAGACGCATTTCGTCAACCGCGAACGCTCGCTTGCCGCCGACGGCAAGCGCATCATTTCGCGCGAGGTCATCACCAATTCGGAAATCGGCGTTCTGGCCGACCAGTTCTACGCCGAGCGCCTGTACGCGCAGGAGGAAATCATCCAGTTGCTTGAACAGCTTGGGTTCACCGACGTGAAGCCTTATATGCGCGTGGAATCTGAATCGACGCGCAATCAGGATCTCGGCATGATGTCGCACCGCATGATGATCTCGGCCATCGGACCCGAAAAGAAAACCCGCGCCAAAGTGAGCCGGAAGACGCTTCAGGTATCCGTGCTGCTGGGCGACTCCGCCCTTCCGGACAAGGTGAAGATGGGCGGCAAGTTCAACAAGGAAGATCTTGAAACGATCAACATCCTGAAAAAAAACCTGGAGAAACTGGACGGTTACAAATTCCAGTACATCGAGGATCACAAAACGTTCTTCAACCGCCTGGCGGCGCGGCCTCCGGAGCTGGCGTTCAACCTGTGCGACGAGGGCTACCGCAACCAGGCGACGATGGAACTGCACGTCCCGGCGCTTCTGGAAATGCTCGACGTCCCTTACACCGGCGCGGGGCCCGGCTGCCTGTGGTTGTGCTACAACAAGTCGAACGTCCGTTCCATCGCCGCGAGTCTTGACGTCGACATCCCAACGGAAACCTATTTCGACCCGAGCGACCAGGCGGCGAACCTGCCGTCCCTGTTTCCGGCGATGATCAAACCGAACTGCGGCGACAGTTCCATCGGCATCACGCAGAAGGCGGTGGTGCACAACGCCGTCGAACTGATGAGCTACATCGATCACCTGCGCGAGATCCTGCCGGGCGTTCCCCTGCTCATTCAGGAGTTTTTGTGCGGTAACGAGTACAGCGTCGGGCTGATCGGCAACTGCGACAAGTTCGAAGCGCTTCCCATTCTCGAGGTGGACTACAGCGAACTGCCGGCGGACCTGCCGCGGATCCTGTCCTATGAATCGAAGTGGGACCCGGCTTCTCCCTATTGGACATCCATCCGCTACAAGGAAGCGAAGCTGGACGAGGAAACGCACCGCAAGCTGATCCACTTTTCCAGCCGCCTGTTCGAACGGCTGGAGTGCCGCGACTACGCGCGCTTCGATTTCCGCGCCGATGCGGAAAGGAGAATCAAGCTGATGGAAGTCAATCCGAATCCGGGCTGGTGCTGGGACGGTAAACTGAACCTCATGGCCGGTTTCGCCGGAATGGATTATTCCGAACTGCTCGATCTGATTCTACAGGCGGCGGTGGAACGCATCGAGAGTCCCGTGCAGTGAAACACGTGACTTTCGGGCTCGCCCCGAGATGAAACAGACACCGTACCAGCTTCTTGAAAAACGGTTCGAACGGGTTCAGGTTTTAAAAAGCATCACCCACCTGCTGCGTTGGGACGCGGAGGTCCTCATGCCGCCCGGCAGTGCGGACCACCGCGCACAGCAGCTCACCCTGCTCGACACCGAGTGCACGGCGATTTTGCGCTCGAAGAAAACGTCGCGCCTCATGCAACACGCCGAGGCCAGCGTTGCCGGCCTGTCCGGCTGGCAGCAGGCCAACGTTCGCGAAATGCGGCGGCACTGGCAGGTGGCCAACATCATGCCGAAGCGCCTGACCAATTCGCTGCACCGCGCCTGTACGAAAGCGGAGGTGGTGTGGCGGCGGGCGCATCAGGAAAAAAATTTCCGCCTGCTCGCACCTCACCTGGAAAAGGTGGTGGAACTCGTCCGTGAGAAAGCGCACCTGCTGTCTTCCATCCTGAGTTGCACCCCTTACGATGCGTTGCTCGACGAATACGATCCCGGCAACACCACGGCGGAACTCGATTTTGTGTTGCAACGCCTGGCCGCAGAGTTGCCCGGCATCATTCAACACGCGATCGAAAAGCAGAGCGCTTTTCCACCGATTGAGATCCACACGCCCATTTCGAAGCGGAAGCAAAAGGACCTGGGCCGGTTTCTCATGAAGCGGATGGGATTCCAGTTCAACAAGGGACGCCTCGACGAGAGCCTGCACCCTTTCACCGAAGGCACGGCGGAAGACCTGCGCATCACTTCGATGTTCAGCGAACACGATTTCATGTCCGGCCTGATGGGCATCCTCCACGAAACCGGCCACGCGATGTACGACTTCGGCCTGCCGGCGGAATGGTTTTTCCAACCGGTGGGACGTGACCGCGGCATGGTCGTTCACGAATGCCAGGCCCTGCTGCTGGAGATGGCGGTGGGACGCAGCCGCGCGTTCATGCGTTTCTCCGCGCCCTGCGTGCAAAAAATTTTCGGCGTTAACGGCAAAGCCTGGGAAGCGGACAACCTGTACCGGCTCGCCACCCGTGTCCACCCCGGGTTCATCCGCATGGATGCCGACGAGGTAACGTATCCGCTGCACATTCTGATCCGTTACGAACTGGAAAAAAAAATCGTTGCAGGAAATCTCCGCGTGCGGGACCTTCCCGCAGCCTGGAACGAACGGTTCAAACAACTGTTTGGGGAATTTCCGCCGGACGCCGCGCAAGGGTGCCTGCAGGATTCGCACTGGCCGCAGGGTTATTTCGGTTACTTCCCCACCTACGCGCTCGGCGTCATCATGGCAGCGCAACTGTTTGCATCGATCCGGCAGGCGCAGCCCGGAGTCATGGACGAGATCGCCGAAGGAAATTTCGCAGCACTGTTCAACTGGCTGGAGGCAAACATCTACCGCCACGGCGCGCGCTATTCACGGACGGAACTGCTGCGCCAGGCCACGGGAGAAACCCTCAATCCCGCACGTTATCTCGATTATCTGCGTGAAAAATATTTAGAGGAAAATTAAAAACCCGCGATGAAGAGTTCACCGGGAGAACTTTGCAGACGCTCAAGGATGGAGACAATTTCCGGAAAGGGGGGGGTGAAAATTTTGCGGGGCTTCTGAACTGAAGCCTGATCAGCGTGCTTCGGCGGTGTTGCCGTCTTCGTCCTGGACGAGCGTGAGGATTTTTTTGCCGTTCTTGGTCATGTCGCACTGGCCATCGAACGTGGCGCCAAGCTCGATGTACAACTGCGGCGCGATGATGTTGCCGACGACTTCGCTGTTGGTGTGGATTTCAACTTTTTCCTTGGCGGTGACGGTGCCTTTGATCCGGCCCTTGCATACAACAATACCGGCTTCGATGTCCGCTTCCAGGACGCCTTTTTCACCGACGATGAGGGTGTCGTCCGTCGCGACCTTGCCTTGAAAATTTCCGTCGATGCGAACGGTGCCGTTGAATGAAAGCGAACCGTTGAAAGAGGTGTCCTCTCCCATGTACGCCTTGATCTGATCCGTCTTGCCCTGCTTCATTGCATCTCCCCCTGATGAGAACATCGCGTCCCGCCTCCATTCAAGTTCATTTCAGAATGATATCACGAATGCGGGTCAAATCGTCATTGGAATAATAGGAAATCACCACGCGCCCGCCCTTGCCGGACGGGCGGAGTTCCACCTTCGTGCCCAGGGCCCGTTCCATTTTGCGCTCCAGATCTTCGACGAAGACATCGCGTTTTTTATGACCTGTTTTCACCGCATCCCCTGCGTCGGCTTTTGCCTTTGCCGACCACGATTCCGCCTCCCGAACGCTCAAGCCCTTGTCGACGATCACCGAACACAACGCCTCCTGTTCCTTCGCCGACTCCACGGCCAAAATTGCGCGCGCGTGACCAAAGCTGATGCTGCCGGCTCGCAGGGCGGCCTGAACCGTGCGTGGCAGTTTCAACAACCGCAGGTGGTTGGCCACACTCACCCGATTGCGCCCCACCTTCTTCGCGATGGCCTCCTGCGTCAGCGCAAATTCCTGACCGAGGCGGTGATAAGCCTCGGCTTCTTCCATCGGGTTGAGGTCCTGGCGGTGAATATTTTCGATCAGCGCCAGCTGCAACCGTTCCGTGCTGGTGATCTCGCGGACGATCGCGGGAATGGTTTTACGCCCCGCCTTCTGCGACGCGCGCCAGCGCCGTTCACCGCAGATGATTTCGTATTTTTTATCTTCGCCCATTTGGACTACTATGGGCTGGATCACCCCGTTCTCGCGGATCGAATCCGCAAGCTCCGCAATTGCGGTATCGTCGAACTGTTTGCGCGGTTGCAGCGGACCCGGCTGGATCTCTTCCAGGGGCAGTTCCGCGATGCCGTCTTTTTCTTCCTGCTCCTCTTCCAGATCAAAGTCGGGAATGAGCGCGTTGAGACCGCGTCCCAGGGGTTTGCGTGTCATGCTGAGTCTCCTGTGCCCGCGCGTATCCGGGCGGGCGTTGTTTCATCCATCTTCGTTCAAAACAAAATGCCGGTCAGGGTTCCGGCGGAGAGTGCGCCGTTTCCCGGCTTTCGGTTTTCTGCAATGCCTTCTTATTACGCGCGATGATTTCCTTCGCCAGTTCAATGTAGGCGTCGGCCCCTTTGCTGCGGCCATCGTACAGCACCACCGGTTTTCCATGGCTCGGCGCTTCGCTCAGCCGCACGTTGCGCGGGATCACCGTTTCCAGCAGGTAGCTTTTGAAATACTGCTTCACCTGGTCGCGCACCTGGGAGGCGAGACTCGTCCGGCCGTCGAACATGGTCAACAGGATTCCCTCGACCACAAGCTCCGGATTGAGAGTGTGTTTGACGCCCTTCAGCGTTTTCAAAAGATGGCTCAATCCCTGTAAGGAGTAGTACTCACACTGCATGGGGATGAGCACACTGCTCGACGCGGTGAGCGCGTTCAGGGTGAGCAGGCCGAGGGACGGCGGGCAATCGATGAAGACGTAGTCAAATAAGTCGCCCGATTGGGCTAATATATTTTTCAGCCGGTGCTCGCGTTCCTTCTGGGAAACAAGCTCGATCTCCGCCCCGGCAAGGTCCACCGTCGCCGGCACAAGACCGAGGTTCTGGATCTCGGTGGCGAACAACACCTGGTGCAGTTCGGCGGAACCCAGGAGCAGGTCGTAAACGCCCATCTGATCCTGCCGCACCTCCACACCCAGGCCACTCGTGGCGTTCGACTGCGGATCCAGGTCCACCAGCAGAACACGCTTCCCCGCCAGGGCGATACAGGCGGCCAGATTGACGGAAGTCGTTGTTTTACCGACTCCTCCCTTTTGATTGGCGATACTGATGATTTTGGGCATAGGAAATTAAGGTGTTGAGGCCATTTAAAAATAGCACAAGGCGGCGACGGGAACAATCTTCAAATGCGGCTCTTCTCAAGTTCAAAACCGGAAATTTTTACGGGATGTGAAATGTTCCACGTGGAACAAACGGCGAGCCGGTTCAAATATGGAAGACAAGCAGGACCAGAGGATGGCTCTCGAAATCTTCCAGCGAAAATTTATCTATACATTTAATAGCGGAATCCGACAGGTCAGGGCGCTCCGCTTCTTTTGGCGTGCGCAACAAAACCACTCGCCCACCCTGCGGCATGATTCCCCGCGCCCATTCAAGACAGGTCGGAGTGTCCGCAACGGCACGGAATACGGCGGTGTCGATCGGAATGCCGGGGGATGTGATCGCTTCCACCTTGGTGTCGGCAACCTGCACGTTTTTCAGGCCCAGCTCGCGGACCACGGTCATCAGGAAGCTGGCGCGCTTGCGCCGGCACTCCACCAGAAGTGTAGGCAAGTCCGGCCGCAGGATTTTAAGCGGAATACCCGGCAGGCCCGCCCCGCTGCCGATATCCACCAGCCCCTGGGCGTTTTCCACTCCCTGTAGAAACTGGAGACTGACGAACAGATGGTTCCTTATAAAGAGGTCCGGAGCCTTCTCGGCGGTGAGGCTGATTTTGGCGTTCCATTTGTGCCAAAGGCGGGTGTAGGCGAGCAGGTGCGGTACGGCAGAGTCCGGAATTTTGCTTTGATCGAGATTCAGGCGGGGATCCAGCAGAATTTCCCGGATCAGGCGCTCTTCGGTAGATTGTTCCACGTGGAACATTCCTCAATAAGGTCCAAACTGAGTGGAAACTCCACTGTGATTGTTCCACGTGGAACATTCCATCAGGAACCCAGGGTCTTTTTCAATTCAGCGGTCAGGGCCGGGACAATTTCCAGCGCATCCCCGGCGATTCCATAATCGGCGACATCGTAAATCGGCGCGTCCGGGTCCTTGTTGATCGCCACAATACATTGCGAGGACGACATTCCGGCCAGGTGCTGGATCGCCCCGGAAATACCGCAGGCAATGTAAAGATTCGGCGAAACCGTGCGCCCGGTCTGCCCCACCTGGTTGGAATACGGCCGCCAGCCCTCATCCACCACCGGCCGGCTGGCCCCGACAGCCCCGTCGAGCACCTGGGCGAGTTCTTCCAGCAGTTTGAATTTCTCCGGCGCCTGCATCCCCATCCCTCCGGACACCACTACGCGGGCCTCGGTGATGTCCTGCTTTCCGGTCTCCATCCGGTCTTCGACAAATTCCATCCGCGAAACGCCCTCCGGTAGTTGAACCTTCTCCTGCTCCACAGCCGGAGCGCCCGCGGAATTCCCTTCACCTCGAAACAGGTTCGGGCGTATGGAGACAAGCCACGGCGAATTCCCTGCGAAGCGCACTCTGGAATGCCCTTTCCCGGCGTAAACAGGGCGTGTCACCTCCAACCCACCGTCAGCATAGTCGATTTCAATACAATCGGTTAACAATCCTCCACCCAAGCGCGCGGCGAGTTGAGGCAGCAGCTCCTTGCCGTGCGTGGTCGCCCCCATCAAAACAGCCAACGGCTTTTCCCGCTCGAGAACAGGGACCAGCCCTTCGCGCCAGACCATGGCGTTGAATCGTTCAAATCCGGGATTCAGAAGCGTCAGAATGCGATTGCAGGGCGTCGACCCCAGTTCCCCGGTCAGGTCTCCCGTCTCCACCCTGAGAGTCACCGCCACCACCTGCCCCCCTGCCTGCCCGGCCAGATGACCGGCGGCATTGAGCGCCTCCAGGGAAACCGGTTTCACCCG